>NC_020504.1:4593669-4900831 GCF_000349325.1 Streptomyces davaonensis JCM 4913 | reverse complement strand
ACCCCAAGGTCCTCGTCATGGGTGAGGACGTCGGCAAGCTCGGCGGCGTCTTCCGGGTGACCGACGGACTCCAGAAGGACTTCGGCGAGGAGCGGGTCATCGACACCCCGCTCGCCGAGTCCGGCATCGTCGGCACCGCCATCGGCCTCGCCCTGCGCGGCTACCGCCCGGTGGTGGAGATCCAGTTCGACGGCTTCGTCTTCCCTGCCTACGACCAGATCGTCACCCAGCTCGCCAAGATGCACGCCCGCTCCCTGGGCAAGGTCAAGCTCCCGGTCGTCGTGCGCATCCCCTACGGCGGCGGCATCGGCGCGGTCGAGCACCACTCGGAGTCCCCCGAGTCGCTGTTCGCGCATGTGGCGGGCCTGAAGATCGTCTCCCCGTCGAACGCCTCCGACGCCTACTGGATGATGCAGCAGGCCATCCAGAGCGACGACCCGGTGATCTTCTTCGAGCCCAAGCGGCGCTACTGGGACAAGGCCGAGGTCAACACCGAGGCGATCCCCGGACCGCTGCACAAGGCGCGGGTGGTCCGCGAGGGCACCGACCTGACGCTCGCCGCCTACGGCCCGATGGTGAAGACCTGCCTCGAGGTCGCCGCCGCGGCCGCCGAGGAGGGCCGGAACCTCGAGGTCCTGGACCTGCGCTCGGTCTCCCCGCTCGACTTCGACTCCATCCAGGCCTCGGTGGAGAAGACCCGCCGCCTGGTCGTGGTGCACGAGGCACCGGTGTTCTTCGGCTCCGGCGCGGAGATCGCCGCCCGGATCACCGAGCGCTGCTTCTACCACCTGGAGGCCCCGGTGCTCAGGGTCGGCGGCTATCACGCCCCGTACCCGCCGGCGCGTCTGGAGGAGGAGTACCTGCCGGGCCTGGACCGGGTGCTCGACGCCGTCGACCGTGCCCTGGCGTACTGAGGAGAGGGTCGTGACGACGATGACGGAAGCGTCCGTACGCGAGTTCAAGATGCCGGACGTCGGTGAGGGCCTCACCGAGGCCGAGATCCTCAAGTGGTACGTCCAGCCCGGTGACACGGTCACCGACGGCCAGGTGGTGTGCGAGGTCGAGACGGCCAAGGCCGCCGTCGAACTGCCCATCCCCTACGACGGTGTGGTCCGCGAGCTGCACTTCCCCGAGGGCACCACGGTCGACGTCGGTACGTCGATCATCGCGGTCGACGTCTCGGGCGGCACCGCGGCTCCGGCCCCCGCCCCCGCCGAGGCCGCCCCCGAGCCCGAGCCGGAGCAGCCCCAGGGCCGCCAGCCGGTCCTCGTCGGCTACGGCGTGGCCGCCTCCTCCACCAAGCGCCGCCCGCGCAAGGGCCCCGCGGTCCCGGTGCAGGAGGCGTCCGCGGCGATCCAGACCGAGCTGAACGGCCACGGTCACGGTCCCGCGGCCGTGAAGGAGCGCCCGCTGGCCAAGCCGCCGGTGCGCAAGCTCGCGAAGGACCTCGGCGTCGACCTGACCACGGTCACCCCGACCGGCCCGGACGGCATCATCACCCGCGAGGACGTGCACGCGGCGGCGGCCCCGCAGAAGGCCCCGGAACCGGTCGTGGCGGCCCCCGTCACCCCCGCCCCCGCAGTGGTGACGTACGACGGCGCCCGCGAGACCCGGATCCCGGTCAAGGGTGTCCGCAAGGCGACGGCCGCGGCGATGGTCGGTTCGGCGTTCACGGCCCCGCATGTCACGGAGTTCGTGACGGTGGACGTGACCCGCACCGTGAAGCTGGTCGAGGAGCTGAAGCAGGACAAGGACATGCAGGGCCTGCGGGTCAACCCGCTCCTGCTGATCGCCAAGGCCCTGCTGGTCGCCATCAAGCGCAACCCGGACATCAACGCCTCCTGGGACGAGGCGAACCAGGAGATCGTGGTCAAGCACTACGTCAACCTGGGCATCGCCGCGGCCACCCCGCGCGGTCTGATCGTGCCGAACATCAAGGACGCGCACGACAAGACCCTGCCCCAACTGGCCGAGTCCCTGGGCGAGCTGGTGTCGACGGCGCGGGAGGGCAAGACCTCCCCGGCGGCGATGCAGGGCGGCACGGTGACCATCACGAACGTCGGCGTCTTCGGCGTCGACACGGGCACACCGATCCTGAACCCCGGAGAGTCCGCGATCCTCGCGATCGGCGCGATCAAGCTCCAGCCGTGGGTCCACAAGGGCAAGGTCAAGCCCCGTCAGGTCACCACCCTGGCCCTCTCCTTCGACCACCGCCTGGTCGACGGCGAACTGGGCTCCAAGGTCCTGGCCGACGTGGCGGCGATCCTGGAACAGCCCAAGCGGCTGATCACCTGGGCGTAGGAAACGGGAAGGGGCCCGCCACGCGATCGTGGCGGGCCCCTTCCGTGCTTCCGTGAAGCGTCAGTCGCGCGGTGCGCCCGAGGGCAGCTGGCGCAGCTGCATCGTGGACGCCGTCGTCGTACCGAAGGCGTAGTCCATCAGCTTGCCCGCGTCCGTGAAGCGGTTGGCGTCGTTCAGCAGGACGCCCACCACCGACTTGCCGTCACGGGTGCCGGCGAAGACCAGGCAGGGGCCGGACGGGGTGTTGGTGCCGGTCTTCACACCGGTCGCGCCGGAGTACGAGCCGATCAGCTTGTTGGTGTTGTACCAGGTGTACGTACGGGTGCCGCCGGTGCTCGTCGTCGCGTACTGGACGGTCGACGGCTTCTTCACGATGCCGCGGAACGTCGAGAACGTCATCGCGCTGCGGGTGAGCTTCGCGAGGTCGCGCGGCGTCGTGTAGTTCGTGTTCTGCGTCGAGTTGCCGTCGAACGAGTCGAAGTGCGTGTTCGTCAGACCGAGAGCCGCGGCCTTCTTGTTCATCTTGGCGATGAAGTTCTTGGTGCGGGCCGAGACCGTGTCGCCGGTGCCGAACTTGTCGGCGAGCGCCATGGCGGCGTCGCAGCCGGAGGGCAGCATCATCGCGTTCAGCAGCTGGCGCACGGTGACCTTGTCACCGGTCTTCAGGTCCGCGCTGCTCGCGCCCACCCGGGCGACATAGTCGCGGTAGGCCTGCTTGACGGTGACCTTGGTGTCCAGGTTCACGCCCTCGATGGCCAGGACGACCCGCGCGGTCATGATCTTGGTGGTGCTCGCCATCGGCCGCTTGGTGTCGGCGGCCTTGCTGTACAGCGTGGAGCCGGTCGCGCTGTTGAGCATGAAGGCGCCCGAGGCGCTGACCGTGGGGGCGGTCGCGGCCTGTGCGGGCGCCGCCAGGGCGCCGCCCGCGACCAGCGCACCGGTCATGGTCACGACGGCGGCGGTGCGGCGGACGCGGACGCCCTTGATGCCGGTTATCACTATGAACGCTCCGAATAGGTGTCAGCTGATCTTGGCGTAGCCGTAGTTGATGAGCTTCTGCACGTCCGTCGTGCGGTTGGCCGCAGAGGACGAGGTCAGGACGGTGCCCATCACCGACTCGCCGTTCTTGGTGGCGGCGAAGACCAGGCAGTACTTGGACGACGTGCCGGAGCCCGTCTTGACGCCGAGCGTGCCGTTCCAGCCGAGCAGCGTGTTGGTGTTCTTCCAGGCCGCCATGGTGCGGATGGAACCGCTGCTGGTGATCGTCTTCGCCGTGTAGGACTTGGTCTTCACCACGGACTTGAAGGTGGAGGACTTCATCGCGCTGCGGGCGAGCAGCGTCAGGTCCTTCGGCGTGGAGTAGTTCGAGCCGTTGCTGATGCCGTCGAACGAGTCGAAGTGCGTGTTCGTCATGCCCAGCTGCTTGGCCTTGTTGTTCATCTTGGCGATGAAGTTCTTGGTGCGGGCCGCGACCGTCGAGCCGGTGCCGAACTTGTCGGCCAGGGCCATGGCCGCGTCGCAGCCGGACGGCAGCATCATCCCGTACAGCAGCTGACGGACGGTGACCTTGTCACCGACGATCAGCCGGGCCGACGAAGCGCCCTTGGACACGATGTAGTCGCTGTACGCCTTCTTGATGGTGACCTTGGCGTCCAGGTTCAGGTTCGACTGCGTGAGCACGACCTTGGCGGTCATGATCTTCGTGGTGGAGGCGGTGAGCCGCTTGGTGTTGGGGGACTTGTAGAAGAGCGTCTTGCCGGTGGCGCCGTTCATCAGGTACGCGCCCTTGGCTGTGACCGTGGGCGCCGTGACGGCCTGCGCCGGTGCCGCGGTGAGAGCTCCGGTGGCGAACATCGCGCCGGTCGTGACCACGACGGCTGCGGCCCTGCGGACCCGGAAGCCCCGATGTGTGGTTTTCAACACAAATACCCCGTATGCAGTCGAATGCCCCTGAAATGCGGCCGAGTTGAAGGGGGTGGAGCTGGGGCCGCAAGTGTGTGACACGTAAGTAGCACAGAAGGTTGTGCGCTTGCTGGGACGAATCGAGGTCCGCATGATGGACGGCACTCCTCATGCGTACGTGTTGTATCTAAGATGTGCGCATGCCATCCGCCCCGACCACCGCCCCCGGCACCCCCGTCAAGCAGCCCCCCGCCGCCGACCGCGTCTACACCCACGTCAAACAAGGCGTCCTGGACCGCCGTTACGAGGGCGGCACCCTGCTGACCGAGGGCGAAGTGGCCGAGGCCACCGGCGTCTCCCGCACCCCCGTGCGCGAGGCGTTGCTGCGCCTGGAGGCGGAGGGGCTGATCAAGCTCTACCCCAAGAAGGGCGCCCTGGTCCTGCCGGTCTCGGCGCAGGAGATCGCCGACGTGGTGGAGACCCGGCTGCTGGTCGAGGAGCACGCGGCGCGCAAGGCCGTCCCCGCCCCCGCCGGGCTGATCGAACGCCTGGAGCGGCTCCTCGCCCGGCAGAAGGCCGAGGCCGCCGCCGGTGATCTGGCCGCGGCCGCCGTCACCGACCGCTGTTTCCACGCCGAGATCGTCCGCAGCGGCGGCAACGAGATCCTCTCCCGCCTCTACGACCAACTCCGCGACCGCCAGCTGCGGATGGGCGTGGCGGTCATGCACTCGCACCCCGACCGGATCGCCAAGACCCTCGCCGAGCACGAGCAGATCCTCGAAGCGCTGCGTGACGGCGACGCCGAGCAGGCCGTCGGCATCGTCCACCGGCACGTCGGCTGGTTCTCGCACCTGGCCCGGGGTGAGGTCCGATGACGGCCGCGCTCCCGGGCGATCCGCCGGGCGGCCGGCGCGCGATCGCCGTCTGGTCCATCGGCGTCTCGGTCTACTTCGTCGCCGTCATCTTCCGTACGTCCCTGGGCGTCGCCGGACTCGACGCGGCCGACCGCTTCGACGTCAACGCCTCCGCCCTGTCCACCTTCTCCATCCTCCAGCTCCTGGTCTACGCGGGCATGCAGATACCCGTCGGCCTGCTGGTCGACCGGCTCGGCACCAAGAAGGTGCTGACCATCGGCGTCGTGCTGTTCACGGCGGGACAGCTCGGCTTCGCGTTCTCCCCGACGTACGGCATGGCCCTCGCCTCGCGGGCGCTGCTCGGCTGCGGTGACGCGATGACGTTCATCAGCGTGCTGCGGCTCGGCACCCGCTGGTTCCCCGCCCGGCGCGGACCGTTGGTCGCCCAGCTCGCGGGGCTGGCGGGAATGGCGGGCAATCTGGTCTCCACCCTGCTCCTGGCCCGGCTGCTGCACGGCGTCGGCTGGGAGGCCGCGTTCGCGGGCAGCGCGGCCGCCGGTGCGGTCGTCCTCGTCCTGCTGCTGCTCTTCCTGAAGGACCACCCCGAGGGCCACGAACCGGAGCCCTTCCCGCACCGGGGCGCGGCCTACGTCCGCCGCCAGATCGCCGCCTCCTGGAAGGAACCGGGCACCCGGCTCGGCCTCTGGGTGCACTTCACCACCCAGTTCCCGGCGATGGTGTTCCTGCTCCTGTGGGGACTGCCCTTCCTGGTCGAGGCACAGGGCCTGTCCCGCGCCACCGCCGGCGAACTGCTCACCCTGGTCGTGCTCTCCAACATGGTGATCGGCCTGGTCTACGGCCAGGTCGTCGCCCGGCACCACGGAGCGCGGCTGCCGCTGGCCCTCGGCACGGTCGGCGCGACCGCGCTGGTCTGGGCGGCGACCCTCGCCTACCCGGCCGACCGTGCCCCCATGTGGCTGCTGATCGTGCTGTGCACGGTGCTCGGCGCGTGCGGTCCCGCCTCCATGCTCGGCTTCGACTTCGCCCGCCCGGCCAACCCGCCGGAACGTCAGGGCACGGCCTCCGGAATCACCAACATGGGTGGATTCGTCGCCTCCATGACGACCCTGTTCGCCGTCGGTGTCCTCCTCGACGCGACCGGGGACGACTACACGATCGCCTTCTCGGCCGTGTTCGTCCTCCAGGCCCTCGGGATCAGCCAGATCCTGCGGCTGCGCAGGCGGGCGGCCCGGCGGGAACGGGAACGGCTGGTGGCGAGCCGGGTGGAGACGCTGCACGTCCCGGCGTGAACCTCAGCGCGCGGCGACCAGGGTGAGGTAGGCGAGCCCCAGCACCCCGCGATACGTCATCCACGAGGCCCGGTGCCGGTCGAGCCGCTCCCGGGTCTCGGCCGCCGCCGGGTGTTCGGGGTTCCGGGCGAGCCACACCTCGGCGTCCGCCTGGTACCCGGACTCGAACTCCTCCCACTCGTCGCGGTTCGCCGTCTCCGTCCACTCGGGCCGGAAACCGGCGGCCACGGCGAGGTCGAGCAGCGTCGCGAGGTCGTGGTGATCCGAAGCGGACGCGTCCGGCCACATCCCGGCGAGCTCCTCCGGGGTGGGCGTCCGCTCCCAGAACCCCTCCCCGATGAGCACCCGCCCACCGTCACTGACGAGTCCACGCAGCGCGCCGAGCGCCTCCTCTGACGTCGATCCCAGCGCCTGACTGGACCCCATGCACAGCACCAGATCGGCCGGCCCGAGATCGGCGTCCCGCGCGGACTTCTCCAGGAACTCCACCCGCCCCGAGAGCCCCCGCGCCTCCGCCTCACGGCGCCCACGAGCGAGATCCTCGCCATTGACATCGACGCCGACCCCCGCCGCCCCCGGCACGGCATCCAACACCCGCATCATGAACTGCCCCCAGCCGCAGCCGATGTCGAGCACGGAAGAGGGGCCATTGGCAGCAAGCCGCCGAATCATCCGCTCGGCCCGCTCCTCGGAGAGGGGGCTGTGAAAGGTGAGTCGGCTGAGACGGGGAGGCCCGTCGGTGTTGGTGTCGGTCATGACGGGCAGCGTATGCAGTGAACTCCGGGCAGTGGCAATGCTTTTAGGGGCGCGGGGCTGCATCGATATGCGGCTCCGCCGCGCGGGCGCGACCAGCCCCCGCCGGCCCGCAGACAAAGAACTGCCCCCCTCGGCCCGCCGCTACGGCGTAACCGCAAAGTTCCGCAGAATCGCCCCCGTAAGCCCCACATCCCCCTCCGTCTTCAGCCGATCGGAGACCGCCTCCGGCGTGACCCGCCCACAGGCGAGCCGCACAAACGTCTCCCAATCCATCGTCAGCGTCGCCGCAGGCCCCAGCGCGGGCGCAGTCTCCACCGTCCCCCGACCCTGGATGTCGATCCGGATCGTGCGCAGGAACTCCACCGGCCCGTGCACATCGAGCACGATCGCCGAGCTCCGCGGAGCGTTCGCCTTGTTCGCCATGACCTCCGGCAGCGCCGCCAGCAGCACGTCCCGGGCCACCAGCGCACCCGGCGAGTCGAGGTTCCCGGGCCGGCCGAGCGCGGCCCGCAGATCCTGCTCATGGACCCATACGGCGAAGGCGTGCTGGCGCATGGCCTCTTCGAGGGTGATCTCCCTGCCCAGCGGACCGCGCACCTTGGTGCCCGGGTCGCGGGACTCGTTCCGCAGCTGACGGTTGCGGCGGATGATCGTGTACTCCAGCTCCGAGGTCATCTCCGGCGCCGTGTGATGACGGCGGACATCGACCTGCATCTCCGTGTAGCGCTGGGCCTCGTTGGTGACGTGGTAGAGGTCGCGCGGCAGCGTGTGGATGGGCCGCGGGTCGCCGAGCATCTCGCAGTCCAGGCCGATGACATGGGAGACCACGTCGCGGATCGACCAGCCCGGACACGGAGTACGACGGTTCCACTCGCCCTCCACAAGCGGCTGCACCAGCTCGGTTATCGCGTCGATGGAGTGGGTCCAGGCGTCGGCGTAGGGCTGGAGGGTGGGATGCAGACTCACGGGAACGGGACCCCTCGGCGGTCGGTACACGGGCAGGTGGTGGCGGCGATGCCAGTGGGAGGTGGCTGTCGGCGGGTGTCTTGGGTCGCTAAGTTACGCTGCTGAGAGGCACCCCGGCAGTGCTTTCGTGTGACGATCGTAGGCCCGGTTGGACGGCTCGAATGCCAGGACGGTGGTAGTGTGCGCGCCTCTCTGATCCAGATCACCGTAGACGAGGGCGAATCAGTCGAATCGCGCCGGGTGCGGGCAGCCTCCCTCGTACGGCAGCAGGCGGGCGCCGATCTGGTCGTCCTGCCGGAGCTGTGGACCACCGGCGCCTTCGCCTACGAGGAGTTCGGCACCGAGGCCGAGCCGCTCGAAGGACCGACCTACGAGGCGATGGCGAAGGCCGCGAGCGACGCGGGTGTCTGGCTGCACGCGGGATCGATTCCGGAACGCGACCCTGACGGACCGCTGTACAACACCTCCCTGATCTTCTCTCCCTCCGGCGAGCTGGTCGCCGCCTACCGCAAGATCCATCGCTTCGGCTTCGACAAGGGCGAGGCCGTGCTGATGGGCGCCGGGCGGGACCTGGTGACGGTCCGGCTGCCCGGGACCACGCTCGGCGTGGCCACCTGCTACGACCTCCGTTTCCCCGAACTCTTCCGCGGTCTCGTCGACGCCGGCGCCGAGACCCTGGTCATCCCCGCGGGCTGGCCGGAGCGCCGCCGGGCGCACTGGACGCTGCTGGCTCAGGCGCGGGCGGTGGAGAACCAGGCGTTCGTGCTCGCTTGTGGAACGGCCGGGACGCATGCGGGAGTTCCACAGGCAGGTCACTCGATCGTGGTAGATCCCTGGGGCGAGGTCCTCGCCGAGGCGGGCGCGGACGAGGAGATCCTCACCGTGGAGTTCGACCCCGGGAAGGTCGCGACGACGCGGGAACAGTTCCCGGCACTGAAGGACCGGGTTCTCTGAGGACCTGGTTCTCCGACCGCAAGCCGACCGCAAGCCGGCCGCCCGCGGGTCAGTCCCCCACCCGCTCCTTCTCCGCCAGGTGGATCACACACACCGCCACCGCGATAAGCAGCGCCGGGTCCGCGTCCTCCCGGACGACATCGACGCCGTAGGTCTCCCGGATGTGCAGCCAGCGGCGCGAGACGACCGCCAGCAGCTCACCGTCGTACTCGACCGCGAACTCCCGGTCGAGGATCTTGCCGCTGACGTCCAGCTCCGTGCTGCCGTCGGCCAGGGCCACGCGGTAGTGGTTGCGCAGGAGCGACAGCCGCTTGCGGCGGATCGTGGCCAGTGACTGGCCTTCCCGCTCGATCACCATCGTGTCGCGCAGCGCGAACATCTTCTGTCGGATGTCGATCAGGACCCGTCCCTGCCGGTCCTTCAGCTCGAAGGTGTCCCGCAGTCGCATGGCCTTGCCGTCGACGAGGAAGACCTTGTTGCCCCGGTCGTCCTCGATCCAGTAGTCGTCACCGATGCCGAGGATCCGGTCGCGTACGAGGAATCTCATGACACCAGGGGTTCCCCGGCACGCGGTCCGAAACGCCGCCGGTAGTCCGACGGGCTGAGCCCGGTCTCGCGCCGCAGCCGCGCCCGCAGGTTCGCCGCCGTGCCGAGCCCGCAGCGCGCCGCCACCACATCGAGGCGCTCCTCCCCGCGCTCGATCAGCCGGCAGGCGAGCGCCACCCGCTCACCGGTCAGCCAGGTCAGCGGCGTCGTGCCGAGCTGGGTCCGGAAGCGCCGGTGCAGGGTCGCCGGGGACACCGCGGCCCGCGCCGCCAGATCCGCCACCGTCAGCGGCTCGCCGAGTCGCTCCTGCGCCCACGCGATCACCGGGCCCAGCGACTCGTCCGGCACCTCGGGCACCGGCCGCTCCACGAACTGCCGCTGCCCGCCGTCCCGGTGAGCGGCGAAGACGAGCCGCCGGGAGACCGCGTTGGCGATCTCGGCGCCGTGGTCCTGCCGGACGAGGTAGAGCCCGAGATCGAGCGCGGCGGCGCTGCCGGCGGCGGTGAGGATCCGGCCCTCGTCCACGAAGAGCACATCCGGCTCAAGACGCACCCGCGGATGCAGCTCCCGGAACGCCTCCGCCCACATCCAGTGCGTGGTGGCCCGGAGCCCGTCCAGCACCCCGGCCTCGGCGAGCGCGAAGCTGCCCGTGCAGAAGCTCAGGATGCGCGCCCCGCGCGCGTGGGTGCGGCGGATGGCGTCCAGGACATCGGCGGAGCGCGGTACGACGTTGTCGGGCCGCCCCGGTACGACGAGGGTGTCGGCACCGTCAACGGCATCCAGCTCCGCCGTCCCGGTGATCGTGAAGAACCCGTGGTTCATGCGCACCGCGCGCGTGGGTGTGCACAACACCACCTCGTACAGCGGCCCCGGCAGCCCCAGTTCGGGCCGCGGCAGCCCGAACAGCTCGGTGGCGACGCCGACCTCGAACGGGTTGGTGCCTTCATCGACGATGACGGCCACGCGATGCGGCTGAGAGGATCCTTGCGCCATATGCGATTCCTAGCACTCGCAGGCCGCCCCGGCCACCCGCACGATGACGTCATGACTCAGAACCGGGAACCCGTCTCCCTGCCCGCCGCCCTCGCCTCGTTCACCGAGCAGTGGAGCCCCCGCATCGCCACCACGGTCAACGACTACGACGTCCGCGTGACCCACGTCGAGGGCGAGCACCTCTGGCACACCCACGACAACACCGACGAGTTCTTCCTGGTCCTCTCCGGAGAACTCCACATCTCCCTGCGCGAACCCACCGGCGAACGCACGGTCGTCCTGCCGCCCCTGTCCGTCTTCACGGTCCCCAAGGGCACCGAACACAAGCCCTACGCCCCGGTCCCCACCGACATCCTCCTCCTGGAACCCTCGGGCACCTCGACGGTCGGCGACCGCCACGAGGAGATCCCGTCCCATGTGGACGAGACCACGGGTCACGCATTGGCGTGACCCGTGGCTCACCCAGGACGGTCGGCGGACCTCACCCCTCCAGGAACGCCACCAGCACGTTGGCCAGCAAGAACGGGTCGTCCGCGCCGCACAGCTCCCGCGCGCTGTGCATCGACAGGATCGCCACGCCGATGTCGACCGTGCGGATGCCGTGGCGGGCCGCGGTGATCGGGCCGATGGTCGTGCCGCAGGGCATCGCGTTGTTGGAGACGAAGGACTGGAACGGGACGTCGGCCTTCTCGCTCGCCGCGGCGAAGACAGCGCGGCCCGAACCGTCCGTGGCGTAGCGGTTGTTGACGTTGACCTTCAGGATGGGGCCGCCGTTCACGCGGGGGTGGTGCGTCGGGTCGTGGCGCTCCGCGTAGTTGGGGTGCACGGCGTGGCCCGTGTCCGAGGACAGGCAGACCGTTCCGGCGAAGGCGCGGGCCTTGTCCTCGTACGAGCCGCCGCGCGCGAACACCGAACGCTCCAGGACGCCGCCCAGCAGCGGCCCGTCCGCACCCGTGTCGGACTGGGAGCCGTTCTCCTCGTGGTCGAAGGCGGCCAGGACCGGGATGTAGGGGAGGTCTCCGGTCGATACCGCCGTGAGGGCCGCTGTCGCGGCGTGGACCGACAACAGGTTGTCCATGCGCGGGGCCGCCAGTAGTTCGCGGTCGCGGCCCAGGTAGGCGGGTGGTTCGACGGAGTGGACCATCAGGTCCCAGCCGGTGACCTCGCCGGCCGCGAGCCCGCTCTCCTCCTCCAGGAACGCGATCAGATCGCCGTCGCGTACGTCGTTGCCGAGCCCCCAGATGGGCTGGAGATGGCGCTGCTTGTCGAGCTTGAGGCCCTCCGAGGAGACCGTGCGGTCCAGGTGGATGGCGAGCTGGGGGACGCGCAGCAGGGGCCGGTCGATGTTCACGAGCCGGTGGGAGCCGTCGCGCAGGGTGAGCCGGCCGGCCAGGCCCAGGTCGCGGTCCAGCCAGGAGTTGAGCAGGGGTCCGCCGTAGATCTCCACGGCCACCTGGCGCCAGCCGTACGCCCCGGAGTCCGGCAGCGGCTTCACGCGCAGGTTGGGGGAGTCGGTGTGCGCGCCGATGATGCGGAACGGGGTGTGCGGCGCGGCGCCCTCGGGCACGTACCAGGCGACGATCGCGCCGCCGCGGATCACGTACTTGCCGCCGCTCGACCCGTCCCAGGCGTCGGTCTCGGCGACCTGGCGGAACCCGGCCTTCTCCAGCCGCTCGGCGGTGTTCGCCACGGCGTGGTACGGCGACGGACTGGCCGCGAGGAAGGTCATGAGGTCGTCGGTGTGGCCGCGATCGAAGCGTGAGGGTTCGCTCATGGGGTTCACCTTAACGACGTACCAGGGCCCGCCCCCCGTTATGAGGAGGGCGGGCCCTGGTGAGGAAGGGGAGTTGTGCCTAGAACGCCGCTTCGTCCAGCTCCATCAGGTCCAGCTCGACGCCCTGGGCGAGCTTGCGCGCGCCGGTGACGCCGGGCAGGACGTTGGCCGCGAAGAACTTCGCCGCCGCGATCTTGCCGGTGTAGAAGGCCTGGTCCTTCGCGGAGGCCGTCTCCAGCTTCTCGGCGGCCACCGCGGCGCCCTTGAGCAGCAGGTAGCCGACGACGACGTCACCGGAGGCCATCAGCAGGCGGGTGGTGTTGAGGCCGACCTTGTAGATGTTCTTGACGTCCTGCTCGGTGGCGGCCAGGTCGGTCAGCATCAGGCCGACGATGGCCTCCAGCTCGACCGCGGCCTTGGCGAGGTGCTCGCGGGCACCGGCCAGGTCCTCGCCGCCCGTGCCGAGCGCCAGGAACTTCTTGATGTCCTCGGCGAGGGAGTTCAGCGCGGCGCCCTGGTTGCGGACGATCTTCCGGAAGAAGAAGTCCTGGCCCTGGATCGCGGTGGTGCCCTCGTACAGGGTGTCGATCTTGGAGTCCCGGATGTACTGCTCGATCGGGTACTCCTGGAGGAAGCCGGAGCCGCCGAAGGTCTGGAGCGACTGCGCGAGCTGCTCGTAGCCCTTCTCGGAGCCGTAGCCCTTCACGATGGGGAGGAGAAGGTCGTTGAGCGCGTGCTCCGCCTTCGCGTCCTCGCCCGCCGCCTCCTTCACCGCGATCGCGTCCTGGATCGAGGCCGTGTAGAGCACCAGGGCGCGCATGCCCTCGGCGTACGCCTTCTGCGTCATCAGCGAGCGGCGCACGTCGGGGTGGTGCGTGATGGTGACCTTGGGCGCGGCCTTGTCGCCGAACGCGGCGAGGTCCGAGCCCTGGACGCGCTCCTTGGCGTACTCGAGGGCGTTCAGGTAACCCGTCGACAGCGTGGAGATCGCCTTCGTGCCGACCATCATGCGGGCGAACTCGATGATGCGGAACATCTGGCGGATGCCGTCGTGCTTGTCGCCGATCAGCCAGCCCTTGGCGGGGTGCTGGTCGCCGAAGGTCATCTCGCAGGTATTGGAGGCCTTCAGGCCCATCTTGTGCTCGACGTTGGTGGCGTAGGCGCCGTTGCGCTCGCCCAGCTCGCCGGTCTCGAAGTCGAAGAGGTACTTCGGGACCATGAAGAGGGACAGGCCCTTGGTGCCGGGGCCGGCACCCTCGGGGCGCGCGAGGACGTAGTGGAGGATGTTCTCCTCCATGTCGTGCTCACCGGAGGTGATGAAGCGCTTCACGCCCTCGATGTGCCAGGAGCCGTCCTCCTGCTGGATCGCCTTGGTGCGCCCGGCGCCGACGTCGGAACCCGCGTCGGGCTCGGTCAGCACCATGGTGGAGCCCCAGGTCCGCTCCACGGCGATCTGGGCGATCTTCTTCTGGACGTCATTGCCCTCGTCGAAGAGGATCCCGGCGAAGGCCGGACCGGAGGAGTACATCCACACGGCCGGGTTGGCGCCCAGGATCAGCTCCGCGTACGACCAGATCAGCGACGGGGGAGCGGTGGTGCCGCCGATCTCCTCCGGCAGGCCGAGGCGCCAGTACTCGGAGTCCATGAACGCCTTGTAGCTCTTCTTGAAGGACGCGGGGACCGGCGCGGTGTTGGTCTCCGGGTCGAAGACCGGCGGGTTGCGGTCGGCGTCGGCGAAGGACTCGGCGAGGTCGTTCTCCGCGAGGCGGGTCATCTCCTCGAGGATGCTCTTCGCGGTGTCCGTGTCCATCTCCGCGAACGGCCCGGTGCCATACAGCTTGTCGCGCCCGAGTACTTCGAAGAGGTTGAACTCGATGTCGCGGAGGTTCGACTTGTAGTGCCCCATGGCGATGGCTCCGTAGAGAGATCGGCGAGGCACTGGATCCTCGCGCTAGTTCACGTACCAACAAGTAGCTCCGATGATGCTACCCGCCAGTAATAAGCCGCAACCCCATCCGGTCATCTGTGACGGTTCACACCGGTCGTGGCCCATCTCTCCATACGGGGTCCGACTCGATCCTGCCTCTCGGTACGCTTGCGCCCATGTATGGATACGGCCAGCCCATGGACGGAGGGGCCGCGCAGGCGGGCTACGCCCCTCCGCAGCAGCCCATGTCCGGCGGCTACGGCCAGCAGCCACCGCTCTACCCCGAGCCGTCCCCGCCCTCGCTCGCGGACGCGGTGCGTGCCTTCACCACCGGGCAGGTGACCGCGGAGGACTTCCAGCAGGTCTTCGCGACCTCGAAGGTCTACTGCCCGCGCGGTGACAACCCCGGCTTCCTCGCCCTGCACAACACCCAGCAGCCGGTGATCCCGATGTTCACCTCGCTGAAGGAGCTGCGCCGGTACGCGGGCAAGGAGTCCAAGTACTTCGTGATCACCGGCGCCGAGGTGATCGACCTGCTGCCCACCGGCTACGGCTTCGTCCTGGACATGGAGGGCGAGCACCGCATGGTCTTCGACGCGAAGGCGGTCGAGCAGATGGTCGACTTCGCGATGCGCCGGATGTACGGGTAACCGCTTTTTCGCGCCGTTCCCTGGCGGAAAAATCCCCGCTGTGATTGTCACAGCCATGCCATAGAGTGCCCCCAGGCAGCCGCGCCCCGCACGTCACCGCTGTTTCACGGTTCACGTCCGGGTGCCGCGCGGCGCTCTCTCGTCTCCCGGCTCTGCCGGGGTCTTCTGTGGGGGTTCATCACTGTGCGCATGCGCAGCACTTCGGCCGCGACGGCGCTCGCGGTCCTGTTCAGCTCGGCGGCGCTGAGCGTCGTGGCCGCCGGTCCGGCGTCGGCGGCCTCCGCCAAGGTCGGCACGCCCGGCGGCATCGTCGCGGACGGACAGCGGGTCTTTCTCGGTGACCGCTCGGCCGGCACCGTCCTCGTCGCCGACCACTCCGGCGCCGTGCTCGCCTCGGTGAGCGGTGTTCCCGGGGTCTCGGACCTGGCGCTGTCGGACGACGGCAGCACCCTGTACGCCACGGCACGGGACACCCACGAGATCGTGGCTCTCGACGCGGCCACTCTCGATGAGAAGGCCCGCTACCCGGTCGCCACCGACACGGGCCCCGTCCACCTCGAGTTCGCCGCGGGCAAGGTCTGGTTCACGTACGGCGATCAGTGGGACGGCGACCTCGGCTCGGTCGACCCGGCGGTGGACCCGGCGAGCGGTACGGACCCGGTGGCGCTGGCCCAGTTCCCGACCGAGGGAACTTCGGTCGGGATGTGGGGTCAGCCGCTGCTGGACACCGACCCGCTGCGTCCGGGCCTGCTGGCCATCGCCGAGACCGGGCTGTCCACGAGCGCGATGGCCGTCGTCGACGTGTCGAGCGGCACGCCCCAGCTGACCGCGTGGCACAACGGCGACTACTCACTGAACGACGGCATCGGGGACATCGACCTCGTCGCCGGCGCCGACCAGGTGCTCGTCAACGGCACCGACCGTGACGCCTACGCGGAGGGCAAGTTCACCAAGGCCGGGGCCTACCCGGCTGGGCAGCGGGCCGACGTCGGGCGCAGCGGCCTGATCGCCCAGAGCTCGGGCACCAAGGTCGCGGTCTATCGGCCGAACGCCACGCAGCCGCTGCGTACCTACAGCACCGGCGCGGTCGACGTGGCCTGGGCCCCGGACTCCTCCCGGATCTTCGCCCTGGTCCCGAGCAGCGGCGGCTACACGCTGAAGGCGCTCACCGACCCGACCCTCAACGTTCCCACCCTCACGGTCAACGCCCCGTCGACCGCCACCCGCGCCAAGACGCTCACCGTCACCGGCAAGATCTCGGCGACGGTGCCGCTGCCGACCGGTGTCCAGTTGAGCGTCACCCGTACCGACCTGGAGAGCCCGAGCGGCAAGGCGCTGGCGCCCGTCACGGTGAAGGCGGACGGCACCTACTCCTTCACGGACGTCCCGCCGGCCGGTGGCAAGGTCACCTACAAGGTCCGGTACGCGGGCGACGCCACGCACACCGCGGTGAGCGCCTCCGACTCCGTCGAGGTCTCCCGTGCCTCGACCTCGCTGAGCCTGAACAACAACGGCAAGCTGTACAGCTACGGCGCCGACGTCAAGTTCACCGCGCACCTCGGCACGACGTACAAGAACCGCTCGGTGGAGATCTGGGCCAACCCCTTCGGCTCGGACCGGCCCAACAAGCTGATCAAGAGCGGCACGGTCAACTCCGACGGCAACATCGCCGCCTGGGTCGACATGACCCGGGACACCACGGTCACCGCGGTGTTCAAGGGCGACGCCCGCTACAAGCCGAAGACGGTGAAGGTCACGGCGTACGGCAAGGCCAAGGTCTCCACCGCCGTCTCCAAGCACTACAAGACGGCGAAGATCGGCTCGACGACGTACTACTGGTTCCACAAGAGCACCGACCCGCTGCTCACGACCACGATGAACTACTACGCGGGCCGCCAGCAGCGCTTCGACCTCCAGGTCTACTACGGCGGCACGTGGTACTCGGCGGACTCGCAGTACTTCCCGATCGGCACGAACGGCAAGTCGGCCATCACCCTGGAGGCGCCCGGTGAGTCGGGCATCCGGGCGCGGATGCGGTCGGTGTACGTCAACGGCTCGTCCGGCGACACCGTGAACTCGACGGCCTACGGGTCCTGGAAGTACCTGTACTTCAGCAACTGACGCCGCCACGGCTCGGACGGCGGGAGCCCGGGGGGAATGCCCTCCGGGCTCTTTCCGTTAGGGGTGGCAGGAAGTTCAATGCTCAACTAAACTGGACGCACAAGGCAAGGAGGTACCGACATGCCCGCAGTGACCGTCGAGAACCCGCTGACGCTGCCCCGTGTCGCCGCGCCCGCGGACGCCGTGGCCCGTCCCGTACTCACCGTCACGACCGCCCCGAGCGGTTTCGAGGGCGAGGGCTTCCCGGTGCGCCGAGCGTTCGCCGGGATCAACTACCGCCATCTGGACCCGTTCATCATGATGGACCAGATGGGCGAGGTGGACTACGCGCCGGGAGAGCCCAAGGGCACCCCCTGGCATCCGCACCGCGGCTTCGAGACCGTCACCTACATCATCGACGGGATCTTCGACCACCAGGACTCCAACGGCGGTGGCGGCACGATCACCAACGGCGACACCCAGTGGATGACCGCGGGCGGCGGCATCCTCCACATCGAGGCGCCGCCGGAGCAGCTCGTCATGTCGGGCGGCCTCTTCCACGGCCTCCAGCTGTGGGTGAACCTCCCCGCCAAGGACAAGATGATGGCGCCGCGCTACCAGGACATCCGCGGCGGCCACGTCCAGCTGCTGACCACGCCCGACGGCGGCGCGCTGCTGCGGGTGATCGCCGGTGAGCTCGACGGGCACGCCGGTCCCGGCATCACGCACACGCCGATCACGATGATCCACGCGACGGTGGCCCCGGGCGCCGAGGTCACGCTGCCCTGGCGCGAGGACTTCAACGGCCTGGCCTACGTGCTCGCGGGCCAGGGCTCGGTCGGCGCCGAGCGCCGTCCGATCCGGCTCGGCCAGACCGCGGTCTTCGGCGCGGGCGGTTCGCTGACCGTGCGCGCGGACGAGAAGCAGGACTCCCACACCCCGGACCTGGAGGTCGTCCTGCTGGGCGGACAGCCCATCCGGGAGCCGATGGCGCACTACGGCCCGTTCGTGATGAACACCCGCGAGGAGCTCCAGCAGGCCTTCGAGGACTTCCAGAAGGGACGCCTCGGGACCATCCCCGCCGTGCACGGGATGACCGAGGGCGGTCCGCAGAACGCGCGCTGACACCCCGTCACCCGGGTGGGCCTGCCGGAAGGTGGGCCCACCCTTCGCGTGGTCGGCTGGGAGCGTGCCGGACTCCCGATCGCTGCTGCCCGAACCCGTGCGCCGGGTCGCAGCCTGGTGCGCCGTCATTCTGCTGGCCGCAGGGGTGGGGTACGTCGGCATCCGGCTGTGCGCGGAGCTGCGTACGGCCGTCGTGCCCGTGCTGTTGGCGTTGCTCGGTACCGCGCTGCTCGGGCCGCTGCACCGGCGGCTGGTGAAGGCGCACGTCAACCGGTCCGTGGCCGCCGCGCTGACCTGCGTCGCCGTGGTGGGGGTGGTCGGCGGGGCCGTGTACATCGTCGTCGCCGCGCTCATCGACAGCGGGGACCAGATCGTCACCTCGCTGCGGACCGCGGGGAACGATCTCGCCGATCACTTCGGGGCCGCGGGCACGTCGCTGGACGACATCGCCTCCAACGCCCAGGAACTTCTCACCAAGTTCGGCGGGACCGCCGCCTCGGGCGTCATCAGCGGGGTGAGCGTCGTGGGCGAGACCATCGCCATGGCCGTACTGGCGCTGCTGCTGGTCTTCTTCTTCCTGCGGGACTCCGACCGGGCCGCCGGGACGCTGCGGTCGATGGCGCCGCGCGGCAGCGCCGACACTCTGGAGGCGATGGCGCGGCGGGCCTTCGAGGCCGTCGAGGGGTTCATGCGGGGCACGACCTTCATCGCGTTCATCGACGCGATCCTCATCACCATCGGGCTGCTGATCCTCGATGTGCCGGGTGCCGCCGGGCTGGGCGCACTCGTCTTCGTCGGTGCCTACATCCCTTACCTCGGCGCCTTTCTCTCCGGGGCCGTCGCCGTGCTGGTCGCGCTCGCCGACCGGGGGTTCGTGATCGCGCTGTGGGCGCTCGGGGTGGTGCTCGGGGTGCAGGTGCTGGAGGGGCATGTGCTCCAGCCGATGATCCAGAGCCGGACCGTGCAGATGCACCCGGCGATGGTGATGGTCACGATCACCGCGGGCGCCTCCGTGGCCGGCATCCTCGGCATGCTGCTGGCCGTACCGCTCACCGCGGCCGCCTTCGGCGTCATGGAGGAGCTGCGGACCCGCTACGGCACCTCCGCCCCGGACAGGTCCTAGTAGGGCTTGGTCAGGTCGGTTGTGGTGTTGCGTGTCCTGCTGGGCCGGTGTGGCGTTGAGAGTGTGTGACTCCGGACGAGATTGCGTTGGTGCGTGGTGAGTTGGAGACGTTCGCGGCGGAGGTGTTCGAGCCGTTTGCGCGCAGGGATCAGCGACGGTGGGGGCAGGTCTATCTGCGGGGGCTGCTGACCGACGGGCAGCGTAAATCGGTCGAGCCGATGGCCGCCCGCCTGGGTGAGGACGGGAACCGGCAGGCACTGGCCAACTTCATCACCACCAGTCCCTGGGACCCGGCACACATCCGGGCCCAGCTCGCCTGGCGGATGGAGGAGAGGATCGGGCCCGACGCCTTCGTCTTCGACGACACAGGGTTCCTCAAGGACGGGACTGCCTCGGCGTGTGTGTCGCGGCAGTACACCGGCACGGCCGGCAAGGTCACCAATTGCCAGGTCGGCGTCTCCCTCCACCTCGCGTCCGACCACGCCTCGGCGGCGGTCAACTGGCGGTTGTTCCTGCCCCAGAGCTGGGATCCCGCCTCGCCGAAGGCCGATGCGGACAAGGTCGCCCGCCGCACAGCCTGCGGTATCCCGGACGATGTCGGGCATGTGGAGAAGTGGCAGCTGGCCCTGGATATGCTCGACGAGACCCGCTCCTGGGGCATCGAGGTGCCGCTGGCCGTCGCGGACGCCGGATACGGTGACGCCGCCGCGTTCCGGAACGGACTGCAGGAACGCGGCCTGAACTACGTGGTGGGGATCTCCACCACGCTGTCTGCCCAGCCCGCCGACGCGGTGCCGGTGGCCGAACCGCACTCCGGGTCCGGACGCCCGCCGGTGGCGAAGTATCCCGACAAGCCGCGGCCGGTGAAGGAGCTGGTCATCGCGGCGGGCCGGAAGGCGGCCCGGCCGGTGCAGTGGCGGGAGGGCTCCCGGCCCGGCACCGGCCGCTCCGGCCGCAAGCGGATGTACTCCCGCTTCGTGGCGCTGCGGATCCGGCCCGCCGGACGCGAGGTCCGCCAGCACGTCGACGGCCCGGAACTGCCTGTGTGCTGGCTGCTGGCCGAATGGCCGGCCGGCGAGAGCGAGCCGGTGCAGTACTGGCTGTCCGACCTGCCCTCCGGCATGCCCCTGACCACACTGGTCCGCCTCGCCAAACTCCGCTGGCGCATCGAGCACGACTACCGGGAGATGAAACAGGCCCTGGGACTCGCCCACTTCGAGGGCCGGACCTGGAACGGATGGCACCACCACGTCACCCTCGTCTCCGTCGCGCACGCCTTCTGCACGCTGCAACGACTGGCCCGGACCCCAAAAGAAGCAGCGCCGGCCTGAGCCTCTACCAAGTCGTCCGCGAGCTACAGACACTCCTCGCCCTTTGGGCCGGCGCCTGCCCCACCTGCCACCGGGACATACCCACACCCATACGAACCTGACCAAGCCCTACTAGCCGTCCTGAGCGCTCTCCGCCAGCTCGAACCAGATGCTCTTGCCCTCGCCCCGCGGATCGACCCCCCACGTGTCCGCGAGCAGCTCGATCAGCATCAGGCCCCGGCCCGAGGAGGCCAGCTCCCCGGGGCGCCGCTTGTGCGGGAGGTCGTCGCTGGTGTCCGTGACCTCCACGCGCATCCGGCGCCGGCCCGCCTCGCCGTGCACCTCCGCCAGCAGCAGGGCGTCGGCGTCGGTGTGGACCAGGACGTTGGTCAGCGTCTCGGAGAGCAGCAGGACCGCGGAGTCGACCTGGTCGGCGGAGATCCAGTCGTGCAGCAGCTCGCGGAGCTGGTGCCGGGCCACCGCGATCCGCTCGGGCTCGTCCTGCGCCACCGTCAGCATGGCGCGGCGGACCGTCGGCCGTACGGCCGTCACCGTCTCGCCGCAGCCGCAGCCCTCCCCCTCGCGGCACAGCAGCAGGACCGCTATGTCGTCCTCGCGCCGGTCCGCCAGCGGGCCGGTGGTGTGGTGCGAGGAGGGGCCGTGCACCGCCTGGACCAGGGCGTCGGACAGGGCCTCCAGATCGCCCTGGTGGTCCTCCAGGATCGAGCGGATCCGCTTCCAGCCGGTCTCCAGGTCATGGCCGCCGGTCTCGATCAGACCGTCGGTGCACAGCAGCATCGTCTCGCCGGGCTCCAGGGTGAGCCTCGTCGTCGGATAGTCCGCGTCCGGGTCGATCCCGAGCGGCAGCCCGCCCGCCGTCGGCCGGGTCAGCACCGTGCCGTCCGCCATCCGGATCGCCGGGTCGGGGTGCCCGGCGCGGGCGACGTCCAGGGTGGCCGAGGCGGGGTCCACCTCGACGTACAGGCAGGTCGCGAAGCGCAGGTCGAGCAGTTCCGGATCGTCGTCGTCCGTCATGCCGTGCAGGAAGCGGGAGGCCCGGGAGAGCACGGCGTCCGGGCGGTGGCCCTCGGAGGCGTAGGCGCGCAGGGCGATCCGGAGCTGCCCCATCAGGCCCGCCGCCCGTACGTCATGGCCCTGGACGTCCCCGATGACCAGGGCGAACCGGCCGCCCGGCAGCGGGATCATGTCGTACCAGTCACCGCCGACCTGGAGGCCGCCGCCGGTGGGCACATAGCGGGCGGCGACGCTCATGCCCGGTATCTCCTGCGGGCCCAGCATCGGCAGCATGGAGCGCTGGAGCCCGTCGGTGAGCTCGCGCTGGGTCTCCGCGGCCCCGGCCCGGGACAGCGCCTGCGCCAGCATCCGGGCCACCGTCGTCAGCACCGACCGCTCGTCGGGCGTGAACGCCACCGGATAGGTGAAGGCCGCCATCCAGGCGCCCATCGTCCGCCCGGCCACCGTCAGCGGCAGGAACGCCCACGAGCGGCGCCCGAAGTGTGCCGCGAGCGGCCAGGTCACCGGGTAGCGGGAGCGGTACTGCTCGGGCGTGGAGAGATAGACGGCCCGGCCGGTGCGCACCACCTCGGCGGCCGGATAGTCGGTCTGGAGGGACATGTGCGTGAACGGGTCCTCGTCGCCGGGCTGCTGACCGTGGTGGCCGATGATCGTCAGCCGGTCCGCCTCCACGCCGAACACCGCGAGCCCGTCCGGCGAGAAGCCCGGCATCGACAGCCCGGCCGCCACCCGCAGCACCTCCGCCGTGGACCGCGCCTCCGCGAGCGCCCGGCCCGCGTCCAGCAGGAACGCCTCCCGCGAGCGCCGCCAGTCCCCGGTGACCGCACCCCGCCCGGCCGGGGTGCCCGGCGTGGGCTCGGTGACCTCCTGGAGGGTGCCGATCACCTCGTAGGCCCGTTTGTGCGGGTCGAAGGAGGGCTTGAAACGGCTGCGGGTGATCCGGACGACCTCGCCCCGCTCGTCCATGATCCGCACCCGCACCTCGCCGAGGGTGCCCTCGGCGACGGCGAGCTGGATCACTCCGGCGATCTCGTTCCAGTCGACCGGGTGCAGCCGGGCGCGTACCTGGGACTCCCGGAGCGTGGCCCGTTCCTCGGGCAGCCCGAGCAGCCGGGCCGCCTCGGCGTCGACCGTGACCAGCCCGGTGGCGGTGGACCAGTGCCATTGGCCCGTCGCCAGGGCGGCGAGAACCTCCTGCACGGCGGGCAGGGGCTCACCAGTGCGCATTGCCCCACTCTAAGAAGAGGTCAACCGAGGCTGCCACCGAAGGGGCCCCGGTTAATGGTGGGGAGCCGATCTTTGGGTGGCCGGTACCCTTGGGAGGTCCGGGCACTAGGCCCCGGAGATTCCCGATCCGCGAAGGCTGGATGAACGACGATGCATCGGTACAGGTCCCACACCTGCGGCGAGCTCCGCGCCTCTGACGTCGAGAGCGACGTCCGGCTCAGTGGCTGGCTGCACAATCGGCGCGACCTGGGCGGCATCCTCTTCATCGATCTGCGCGATCACTACGGCATCACGCAGCTTGTCGCCCGCCCCGGCACGCCCGCCTACGAGGCCCTGGACAAGCTGTCCAAGGAGTCCACGGTGCGGGTGGACGGCAAGGTTGTTTCACGTGGAACCGAGAACGTGAACCCCGACCTGCCCACCGGCGAGATCGAGGTCGAGGTCGGCGAGGTCGAGCTGCTCGGCGCCGCCGCCCCGCTGCCGTTCACGATCAACGCCGAGGACGGGGTCAACGAGGAGCGGCGCCTCGAGTACCGCTTCCTGGACCTGCGGCGCGAGCGCATGCACAAGAACATCATGCTGCGTACGGCGGTCATCTCGGCGATCCGTCACAAGATGACGGCGCTGGGCTTCAACGAGATGGCGACCCCGATCCTGTCCGCGACCTCCCCCGAGGGCGCCCGTGACTTCGTGGTCCCCTCCCGCCTGAACCCGGGCAAGTTCTACGCCCTCCCCCAGGCGCCGCAGCAGTTCAAGCAGCTGCTGATGATCTCCGGCTTCGACCGGTACTTCCAGATCGCGCCCTGCTTCCGTGACGAGGACGCCCGCGCCGACCGTTCGCCGGGCGAGTTCTACCAGCTCGACGTCGAGATGAGCTTCGTCGAGCAGGAGGACGTCTTCCAGCCGATCGAGAAGCTCATGACGGAGCTGTTCGAGGAGTTCGGCAACGGCCGTCACGTCACCTCCCCCTTCCCGCGGATCCCGTTCCGCGAGGCGATGCTGAAGTACGGCTCCGACAAGCCGGACCTGCGGGCCCAGCTGGAGCTCGTCGACATCACCGATGTCTTCGAGGGCTCGGAGTTCAAGGCGTTCGCGGGCAAGCACGTGCGTGCCCTGGCGGTGCCGGACGTCTCCGCGCAGCCCCGGAAGTTCTTCGACCAGCTCGGTGACTTCGCGGTCTCGCAGGGCGCGAAGGGCCTGGCCTGGGTGCGGGTGGCCGAGGACGGCTCGCTGTCCGGCCCGATCGCGAAGTTCCTCACCGAGGAGAACGTCGCCGAGCTGACCAAGCGCCTCTCCCTGGCCGCCGGTCACGCCGTGTTCTTCGGCGCGGGCGAGTTCGACGAGGTCTCCAAGATCATGGGCGCAGTCCGGGTCGAGGCCGCCAAGCGCGCCGGGCACTTCGAGGAGGGCGTCTTCCGGTTCTGCTGGATCGTCGACTTCCCGATGTACGAGAAGGACGAGGACACCGGGAAGATCGACTTCTCGCACAACCCGTTCTCGATGCCGCAGGGCGGTCTTGAGGCCCTGGAGACCCAGGACCCGCTGGACATCCTGGGCTGGCAGTACGACATCGTCTGCAACGGCGTCGAGCTGTCCTCCGGCGCGATCCGGAACCACGAGCCGGAGATCATGCTGAAGGCGTTCGAGATCGCCGGCTACGACCGGGACACCGTCGAGGAGCAGTTCGCCGGCATGCTCCGCGCGTTCCGCTTCGGCGCCCCGCCGCACGGCGGCATCGCCCCCGGCGTCGACCGCATCGTGATGCTGTTGGCGGACGAGCCGAACATCCGCGAGACCATCGCCTTCCCGCTCAACGGCAACGCCCAGGACCTGATGATGGGCGCGCCGACGGAGCTGGACGAGACGCGGCTGAGGGAGCTGCACCTCTCGGTGCGCAAGCCGCAGCCGAAGTAGTAGGCGGTTGAGAGAAGGGCCCGGACCCAGGGATGGGTTCCGGGCCCTTTCCACAGGCAGCCACAGGCGACGCCCATGCTCCTTACAGCCGCCTTGCCTAGCGTCCTGGGGCATGACGGGAAACCACACGGCCGAAGGGCCGAAGCACAAGCGGGACTTGACGCGTCGTAAGGTCGTCGTCGCCGGAGCCGGGGCGGTCGCCGCGGTGGGCGTGGGCGGCACGTTCGCGGCGGGCGCGTTCGCGGACGACAGCGGTGACAGCGCCACGGACACCACGTCCGAGACCTGCTACAAGCTCACCTCGGAGACCACCGAGGGGCCGTACTACATCGACGCCGACAAGATCCGCCGGGACATCACCGAGGACAAGGAGGGCATCCCGCTCGTCCTGAACCTCAAGGTGATCGACAACGAGACGTGCAGGCCGGTCGCGAACGCCGCCGTCGACATCTGGCACTGCGACGCGCTCGGCATCTACTCGGGCTACGAGAGCCTGTCGACCGGCGGTGGTGGCGGCACGCCCCCGACGGACGCGCCGACCGACCTGCCCTCCGGCACCCCGACCGGCGAACCGCCGTCCGGCGCTCCCTCCGGCGGCACGGGCGGCGGGATCCACGAGGAGCCCACCGACGACGAGCGCTATCTGCGCGGCACCTGGAAGACCGACAAGCAGGGCCGGGTCACGTTCCGGACGATCTTCCCGGGCTGGTACCGGGGCCGTACCGTCCACATCCACACCAAGGTGCATGTGGACGGCGAGTGGACGGACGCCGGTTACGAGGGCGGCCACACCTGCCACACCGGCCAGTTCTTCTTCGACGAGGAGTCCGTCCTCGCCTCCGCCGAGGTCGAGCCGTACTCGACCTCGACGACCGAGCGCACCACGCTGGAACAGGACACGATCTACGACCAGTCCGGCACCGCGGGCGGCCTGCTCAAGCTGAAGTACAACAAGAAGAACATCGCCAAGGGCGTCGTCGGCTCCATCACGATGGGCGTCGACCCGGACGCGACGAACACCGGTACCTGAGCCGACGCCCAACCGCTCAGATGACCCAGAGCAGCCCGTCACCGCCGAGCAGTGTGCCGTTGCTCTGGGTCAGGCCGATCGAGGGGCCGGTGAAGACGCGGGCGCCGGTGCCGGTCGGGCGGGAGGTGCCGCCGGGGAGGACGAAGACGGCGCCGGTGGAGTTGTTCTCGCCGGACGCTCCGACGTAAAGCTCCGGGCGGCCGTCCTTGTTCACGTCGCCCGCCGAGACCGTCGTACCGAAGAAGTCGTCGGTCTCGGAGGTGCTGGGCACGCCGGAGGTGTCCTGGGTGAAGGTGTACGCGCCGGTGCCCAGGGCGCCCGAGGCGCGGCCGGGGATCACGGTGACCGCACCGGCCCGCGGCACGCCGCCGACGTTCTCGTAGGGCGCGCCGACCACGATGTCGGCGAGCCCGTCCCGGTTGAGGTCGGCCACCGTGAGCCCGCCGCCGAAGGCGTCGTCCTTCTCGCTCGCGCCGGGCACGCCCGCGGTGTTCTGGGTGAGCTGGACCGGCTCGGTGGCATTGGATATGCCGTTCGCGGAGCCGTACCAGACCAGGACCCGGCCGCCGAGCATGCCGTCCGCGCCCGCGACCGCGGGCTCGTCCGGGTCACCGGCCACGAGGTCGGCGTAGCCGTCGCCGTTGACGTCGCCGGAGGCGGCGATCAGGCCGTTGCCGGTCAGCTCCGTCCCGGGTGAGAACGTCGTGTGCACGCGGCCGCCGGTCAGATCGCCGTCCCGGGCGGTGACGACGGCCGGGGCGGGCACCCCGTCGCCGTTGAAGTCGCCGAGCGCGACCGACTCCACGGACCCGGTGTCCATGTTGAGGATGCCGACGCCGAAGGTCCCGGTGCGCGAGAAGGGGCCCGTGAAGTGCACGGACGCGTCGTAACCGGCGGCCGCCACCCAGGTCTTGGACGCGGCGCCGAGGCTGAGCGCGGCGATGTCCTGGCCGTAGAGGTGCGGGGCCTCGGACGGCGACGGCAGGTCCGTGCCGGTCGTCAGGCCGCTCTTGCTGCCCCAGAGGACCGTCACCGTACCGGCGTCGGTCCCCTTCGACGTGTCCTCGTACGGCGAGCCGACCACGAGGTCGGCATACCCGTCCCGGTTCAGGTCCGCCGTCGCGGTGGCGGCGCCGAACCGGTCGTACGCCTCCGCCGTGCCCGGCACCCCGGAGGTGTTCTGCGTGATCGTCTTGCGTCGGCTCGCCGCGAGCCCGGAGGACGAGCCGTACAGCACGACCACCGCCCCGGCGGCCTGCTTGCCGGAGACGTTCGCCCCCGGCGCGGGCAGTACGGCGTCCTTGTAGCCGTCGCCGTTGAAGTCTCCGGGCACCCCGCCGTGCACGGCCTGCGCCGGCCCGAGCGTGCCCATCGTGAGCCCCGCCGCCAGCAGCGCGGCCACACCCCATCTGCGCATCTGAACTTCCCGTCTAGGAAAGGAGCTTGTAGCCGCCGAAACCGGTCGCGATCTTCGTGCGCGAGCCGAACGATCCCTTGCCGTCCCCGCTGTTGCGCCAGAGGTTGCCGCTGGTGTCGCGGGAGACGAGGTCGGCCCGACCGTCGTCGGTGATGTCGCCGACGCCCACGACCGCGTTGTAGGTACCGCCCCAGTCGCTGAAGAGCTTCACGCGGGCCGCGAAGGTGCCGTCGCCCTTGCCGTCGTAGCGGTAGAGGGTGTTGGCCTTGTCCTGGGCGAGCAGGTCGGCCTTGCCGTCGCCGGTGATGTCACCGACGCCCACGATCTTCTTGTACGTCTTCCAGTCGTCGTAGAGCTTCACGCGGGCGGAGAGCTTGCCCGTGCTGGTGCCCTTGTAGAGGTAGACGGCGCCGGTGGAGGCATTGCGGACCAGCAGGTCCGGGCGGCCGTCGCCGCTGAGGTCACCCGGCGAGGTCAGCACGTCGTACTGGGTCCAGCCGCTGGTGGCCAGCGTGGTGTACGACGTCGACGGCTTGACCGTCGAACCACAGCCCGGCTTGTACAGGCGCAGGGCGCCGCTGCTGTAGCGGACGAGGACGTCGTTGCAGCGATCGCCGCTCAGGTCGCCGAAGGGGATCGCCTTGATGGTGGTGGGCCAGCCGGTGCCGGTGGTCTTCTCGCCGAACTTGCCGGTGCCCGTGCCGCTGTGCCAGGTCAGGCCGCCGGAGGAGTTGAGGGTGAGCAGATCGCCTCGGCCGTCGGGGCCGTCGGGGCTGGTGAAGTCGTGCCGGACCGGGGTGCCTCGCTGGAGGAAGAGCTCCCCGCTGGTGACCGTCGACGCGGTGGAACTGCCGAGGCCGGTGGCCTTGAGGGTCCACTTGGTCCAGCCGTTGGGGAAGCGGACCCCGTCCGCCGTACCGTTCCAGGACGCCGACACCTCGGCCGCGGTCGCGCCGCCGGTGACCGTGCGGGTGGCCTTGCCGTTCGCGCCGCTCTGGACGGAAGTGAAGGTCAGGGACCAGGAGGTGACCGGGCGGGACAGCAGCCAGGTGCCCCTCCAGGGCAGTGCCGAGGACGGTTCCGTGTCGTAGTCGGCCTCCGTCCGGAACGCCGTCGGCGCGGACGGGGTGATGCCCGTGGTGGCGACCTGGGCGCGCTCGTACAGGTCGAACCAGGCCACCAGGCCCGTGTACTCGTCGACGGTCCAGCGGTACCGGCGGTCCGCGGCGACCCCGCTGTCGGGCAGGTGGGAGGCGATCACGTGGGTGGTGCCGGTGGCCGCCTCGGTGAGGACCAGGGTGGCGGCCTTGTGGTCGTGGCGGACGGTGAAGCCGTCGCCGAGCAGGACGTCACCGGGGGCGACCGCCTTCGACGTACCGGCCTTGGTGTCGTACACGCCCGCCGAGGCCGACCCGCAGGCCCAGTACACCCAGCGGCCCGCAGCCTGGAGCTCGCTCGGCACACAGCCGAGGCCCGGCACGGTCACGGTCGCGGTCGTCTTGTTCGTGGTGAGGCTGTACGAGGTCAGCTGGCCCGCGGTGGTGGTGGCGCTCCACAGAGTGGGGCCGTTGAGGGCGGCGGCGCGGACCGACCGCTTCAGCCGCCGGCCCTGGCCGAACTCGCCGACGTACTGCGTGGATCCGGAGTTGTAGACGGCATAGTCGTCGGAGACGTCGACGATGGCGCCACCCCCGGTGCCGAACTCCAGGTCGCTGCCCGCGACGGAGTTGATCCGGTCGGCGTTCTCCAGACCGCTGCCGCCTTCGTCACCGTCGTAGAACGTGCTGAGGTAGACGTCGTCCGGCTCGCTGCCGGTGTTGCCCCACAGCGGGATGCACGTGGTGCTGCCCGCCTGCGGGCAGACCGCCTTGGACGAGAGCTGGGCGCTGTCCACGGCCGCGCCGGCGGTCAGCTCGGTGGAGCCGTCGGTCGTCAGGGAGCGCAGGGTCGTGTAGCGGCCGGAGTCGACGACGCGCAGGCTGCCCCGGCTGAGCGCGATGCCCCGCTTGGCCTTCTCCGTCGCCGGGACCTGGTAGCGCTTCTCCAGGGCCGGGGTGCCGTCCGCGGCCTCGCTGACCCGCTGGAGCCACCAGTCGTCGGCGCCGGTGCCGCCGGTGACCAGGGCGGTGTCGCCGGGGGCGGGGAGCACGTAGTCGCCGGCGTTCGACAGCACCGTCCGCGTGGAGCCGTCGGTGAGCGAGAGGGCGACGACCTCCAGGCCGGACGGCAGCAGGACCCAGTCGCCGACGAGGACCGGCTCGCCGTTGATCTCGTCGGGATACGGCAGCGTGACGACCTGCTCCGGGGTGGCGAGGTCGGTACGGGACTTCAGGTGCAGTTCGCCCGTGGTGGCGTCGTACCAGCCGATGCGGTCCGCGCTCATCACGTAGTCGTCGGTGTCGCCCGCGAACGCCTCGGTGCTCACGGCCGACTCGACGTCGATGTAGTGGATCCCGCCGTTGCGCGCCCACAGCACACCCTTGGAGTCCGCGGCGACGATCTGGTTGTCCAGGATGTTCGTGGTCTCGCCGGTGACGCGGCGGGTGCGCTGGGCGCCGTCGACGAAGTCGATCAGGGCGTTGTTGGTGACGATGGTGTCCCCGGCCAGGGCCCGGTAGTAGCCCTCGCTGGAGCCGCTCCAGGTCACGGCCTTGGAGGTGGCCGTCGCCGGGTCCCAGAGAGTGACGGACGGGGCGGACAGCGCCGAGGGCAGGGCGACCAGGTCGCTGTCCGACCCGTACCAGGCCGTACGGCACGCGGAGTAGAGGTAGGTGCAGCTGCTGACCGGGGTGTAGACGCCGTCCGCGGTCCCGACGGTGACCGTGTCACCGCTCGCGTAGTCCGTCCACAGCAGCCCGGTCAGCCCGTCCGCCCGGTGCAGGTAGCCGCTCTCGCCCGCGACGAACGGGCGGTCCTCGCGCGGCTCGGTGGAGCTCGGATCGCTCAGCGCGATCCGGGTGGTGGCGGCCTCGGCCGCCTCCGCGGTGTCGCCGCCGTCCGACAGGACGACCACGGACGTGGCCGCGACGGCGACCACCAGCGAGGAGACGGCAGCGGCCAGACCGCCCCGTCTCAGGGCGTGTCTGCCCACGTGAGGTTCCCTCCCCCGCGAGGGTCCCCGCCCTCGCACAAGTGGCCGGATGCTACCAGCGGTTGATCACCGTCGTGGCGTCGGGCCTCAGCCCTTGTCGGCGGTTCCGGAGAGCTTGCGGCTGCGGCGGCGCAGGGCCGGGCCGAGGCGGACCAGGACGCGCTTCTCGATGCCCGCGACGCGGCGCTCCATGGCGGCGAGCTGCTTGCGCGTGGCCTCCAGCTGCTTGATCGCCGTGTCGAGGCGGTCGGCCGTCGCCGCGGCGCGCTTCTCGGCGGAGGCGAGCTTGCCGCGGAGTTCGTCGTTCTTCTTGGTGGCCGCCGTGAGCTTGGTGGTGAGCTTCGACTCGGAGAGCGTGACGCGCTCGCGCAGGCGGCTCATGCGGTAACGGTTCTGCCCGTCCTCCGTGCCGTCCCAGACCTGCATCGACGGGGGCAGGTCCAGGCCGGCCATCCGGGCGTCGAAGGCCGCACCGCCGTCGCCGTGCTGGTAGGCGTTGTCCAGGCCGTTGCGGGTGAGGAACGCGGTGATGCGCTCGAACCGCTCGCCGTGACCCTTGATCATGGCCGAGAAGTCGGCGGCCTCGTACAGGTCACGCGGGTCGGTGTCGGCGGTCAGCCCGGAGAGCTGGCGGTGCGGGATGTCGAAGTACCGGCACAGCTCCAGGGTGCGCGAGTCGTGGGTGAGGACGACCGCGGGGGTGCCGGCCAGGAGGGCGGCGATGTTGCCGTGGATCCGGGTGCCGTAGGCGAAGTCGTAGGCGCGCAGCTCGTCGATCCAGGTCGCCGGGTCCAGCGGCATGCGCACCTTGTTCTCGCGCAGCAGGTCGTGGGTCAGCAGCTGCGGGAAGGGGTCCGTGGCACCGGACTCGGGCGTGGTGTCGCCCCACAGCAGCAGCTCCGCGTCCACGGTGTTCTGCGCGTAGTAGGTGAAGTTGGGGTAGCGCGCGTGGCCGTGGTCGGCGATGCCGGATATGGGGCCGACGGGGCGCGCGTTCGGCGACATGTTGATGGCGATGCGCGAGTCGGCGGTGATCTCCGTGGCGCGGATCGCGGGGAAGGTGTCGCCGTACAGGAACATCGACGGGCAGCCCATGATGTCGATGCGGTCGTCTGGGACGCCGTGGTCCCTGAGGTAGCGGGCGGTGAGTTCGCCGCGGACGCCGATGGACGCGGAACGGTCGAGGACGGCCCGTGCGAAGCGCTTCACGGACGCTTCCATCGGCTTGAGCATGTCGGTCGCGTAGTCGTCCGTCGCCTGGGCGCCGACGCCGAACACCACCACCGGGATGGTGAGCTGCTCGATCAGCTTGGAGAGCCGGTCCAGGGAGGCCTGGAACTGGGGGCGGAAGGCGTTGGCGAGGGGGACGACGAAGACGTCGTACTGCTCGTTGATCTCCGCCGCGCGCTCGGCCGAGTGGTTGGTGCGGATGCCGTTGGAGGTGACCTCGGTGTCCGGGGTCGTCAGCATCTTGTGGGCGGAGTCGCTGAAGAGCAGGTTGCCCGTGTTCGTCCCGATGAGGTCCTGGTGGATGAACTCGGTGGGACTGGCGACCCGGAGAGGACTCTTCCCGGATCGGATCAGGATGCGCTTCACGACGTTCCTAGAGGCAGATGCGCCTCCTGCGAGGCGAGCGATGAATGTTGAAATCGAACACTATACGGAAGTAAATGAATAGTGAAGAAGTTGTCATCGCTCGCCGAACCGCTGGTGACTACCGTGCGACGTACTGCGTCAGGATCGCCTGGACCTCGTAGATGTCCACGCCCTTGGTGAAGGTCTTGGTGATCGGCAGCTGGGCGCCGGAGACCCAGATCTTCAGCTCGGCGTCGAGGTCGAAGGTGCCGGCCGTCTCCACGGCGAAGTGGGTGATGCTGCGGTAGGGGATGGAGTGGTACTCCGTCTTCTTACCGGTGATGCCCTGCTTGTCGACCAGGATCAGCCGGCGGTCGGTGAACAGGATGGTGTCGCGGATCAGCAGGTAGGCGGTGTGCACCGTCTCGCCCTGGCCGAGCAGCTTGGCGTAGTCCTGCGCCGCCTGCGCCGGGTCGATCGGGTGCGCGTTGCCGAAAAGAGCCATGAGAGGACCCCCCACTCGAACGTCGTGCGGCCTTGACCGACCGCATGATCATTGGCCAGATATACCTGGTGAGTGAGGGGTCCGAGAAGGGCTGTTACGCCGCTGTTTCCCCGCCGAAGCGCTCCTTGTACGTTTCCAGGTCCTCGTCCGTGAGCTTGGCGAACAGCACCGGCGGAACGGTGAAGGGGGTGCCGGCCGGGACCGAGGTCAGGGACTTCGCCTCGTCCGCCGAGACCCAGGTCGCGGTGTCGTCGGCGAGCGCGAACGCCTGCCGCATCGCCGCAGCGGACGCCGGGATGAAGGGTTCCGAGACGACCGCGTACAGGTGGATCAGGTTCATCGCGGTGCGCAGGGTGAGGGCCGCGCCGTCCTTGTCGGTCTTGATCTCCAGCCAGGGGGCCTTCTCCTCCAGGTAGGAGTTGCCCGCGGACCACAGCGCGCGCAGGGCGGCCGCGGCCTTACGGAACTGGAGGGCCTCCATGTGCTCCTCGTACTCGGCGAGCAGCCGGGCGATCTCCTCGCCGAGCCGGGCCTCCGCCTCGCCGGGCTCGCCGCCCGCCGGGACCTCCTCACCGAAGCGCTTCTTGGAGAAGGACAGCACCCGGTTGACGAAGTTGCCGAGGGTGTCGGCGAGGTCCTTGTTGACCGTCGCCGTGAAGTGCTCCCAGGTGAAGGAGGAGTCGTCCGACTCGGGGGCGTTCGCGATCAGGAAGTAGCGCCAGTAGTCGGCCGGGAGGATGGCGAGCGCCTGGTCCGTGAAGACACCGCGCTTCTGGCTCGTGGAGAACTTTCCGCCGTAGTACGTCAGCCAGTTGAAGGCCTTGACGTAGTCGACCTTCTTCCACGGCTCGCGCACGCCGAGTTCGGTGGCCGGGAACATCACCGTGTGGAACGGGACGTTGTCCTTCGCCATGAACTCGGTGTAGCGGACGGTGTCGTCGGCGTCGTACCACCACGACTTCCAGTCGCGGTTCTCCGGGTCCTGGTCCGCCCACTCCTTCGTCGCGCCGATGTACTCGATCGGGGCGTCGAACCAGACGTAGAAGACCTTGCCCTCGGCCGCCAGCTCCGGCCATGTGTCGGCCGGGACGGGGACGCCCCAGTCGAGGTCGCGGGTGATCGCGCGGTCGTGCAGGCCCTCGGTGAGCCACTTGTGGGCGATCGAGGAGGCCAGGTGCGGCCACTGGCCGTCGTGCCGGGCGACCCATTCGCGGACCTCGTTCTCCAGCTTGGACTGGAGGAGGAAGAGGTGCTTGGTCTCGCGGACCTCCAGGTCGGTGGAGCCGGAGATCGCCGAGCGGGGGTTGATCAGGTCGGTCGGGTCCAGGACGCGGGTGCAGTTCTCGCACTGGTCGCCGCGGGCCTTGTCGTAGCCGCAGTGGGGGCAGGTGCCCTCGACGTAGCGGTCCGGGAGGAAGCGGCCGTCGGTGGGGCTGTACACCTGGCGGATGGCGCGCTCTTCGATGAAGCCGTTCTCGTGGAGCTTGCGGGCGAAGTGCTGGGTGATCTCGCGGTTCTCCGGGCTGGAGCTGCGGCCGAAGTAGTCGAAGGCCAGGGCGAAGCCGTCGTAGACCGCCTTCTGCGCGTCGTGCGCCTGCGCGCAGAACTCGTCGACCGGGAGGCCCTGCTCCTTCGCGGCCAGTTCGGCGGGGGTGCCGTGCTCGTCCGTCGCGCAGATGTACAGGACGTCGTGGCCGCGCTGACGGAGGTACCTCGCGTACACGTCCGCCGGGAGCATGGACCCCACCATGTTGCCCAGGTGCTTGATCCCGTTGATGTACGGAAGGGCGCTGGTGATGAGGTGTCGAGCCATGGCTTGGCTGCTCCCGGGTCGGTCGATTTACGAACCTTGAAATCGTAGCCGACATGGGTGGGCCGCCCGCTTCCCGTTTTAAGGGGTGGGAAGGGGCGGCCGGTTTGCGTTTCTTGCGGTTTCCTACGGTTTCTTACGGGCGCCAGTCCGCGAGTACGCCCGTGTAGAGCTCGGTGTCGGTGAGCTCTCGGGGGGTCGGGCCCGCGTGGAAGAACGACGTGTTGCCGGTCTTCAGTTTGCGGAGGTAGTCGAAGGCCTTGTTGTCGTGCTCGCCGAAGGCGACGAAGGCGAAGTGGATGTGGGGGTGGTTCTTCGCGGCGTCGGAGAGGGCCTGGGTGGCGGGGGTCTTCGCGTCCGGGGCGCCGTCGGTCTGGAAGATCACGAGGGCGGGGGCTTCGGGGGTCGCGGTCTTCTGGTGGGTGGCGATGACTTCCTCGACGGCTACGTGGTAGCTGGTACGGCCCATGCGGCCGAGGCCGGCGTGCAGCTCGTCGATCTTGTTCTCGTGCTCGGTGAGGGTGAGCTCGCCGGTGCCGTCCAGTTCGGTGGAGAAGAAGGTGACGTGGACGGTGGCGTCGGCGTCGAGGTGGGCGGCGAGGGCGAGGGTCTGCTCGGCGAGGGCCTGGGCGGAGCCGTCCTTGTAGTACGGGCGCATGCTCGCGGAGCGGTCGAGGACGAGGTAGGTCTTGGCTCGGGTGCCGGTGAGGTTGTGCTGCGTGAGGGCGGTGGTTGCGGCCTTGTACGCGGTGGCGAGGCCGGGGGCGCGGGTCTTGAGCGCGGCGAGTGTGGTGGCCGGCTGACCGGCCTCGGCTTCGCCTTCGGCCGAGTCGTTCCCACCCGCACCACCCGTGACACTTTCGTCGTCGACTGCGGGTGGCCCCTGTGGGGCGACCTCGCCGTCGGCGGCCGCGGGCTCGCCGGCCTGCGGCTCCTCCTCCACGGCGGCAACCACCGGCTCCACGACGGGCTCCGCCACAACCTCCACGACGGGCTCGGGCGCGACCTCAGCCACGGGCTCGGCTGCTGCGACCGGCTCGGGCTCGGCCTCTACGACGGGCTCGGGCTCCACGACGGGCTCCGGCTCAACCTCCGCCACGGGCTCGGCCTCCACGACCGGCTCAGGCTCGGCTTCGACGACGGGCTCTGCCGCTGCGACCGGCTCGGGCTCGGCCTCTACGACGGGCTCGGGGTCCACTGTCGACTCGGGCTCCGCGACCGGCTCGGCTTCTGCCGTCGGCTCCGCCACGGGCTCCGGCTCAGGCTCGACCACAGGCTCGGTTTCGGCCACCGGCTCCACGACCGGCTCCGGCTCGATGACCGGCTCGGCATCCGCCACCGGCTCCACGACCGCGTCCACCACGGGCTCCGGCTCCGCCACCGGCTCAGCCGCTGCGACCGGCTCGGGCTCCGGCTCGACTACCGGCTCGGGCTCGGCCACCGGCTCCGGCTTGGTCTCCGCAACCGGCTCCGCAACCGGCTCTGCGGCCGGCTCCGTCTCCGGTGAGCCCTGCTGCTTCGGGACCGTGACGTTGTCGAAGGCTGCTGAGACCAGTTCGTGTTCGTCGTCGTCCGTTGACGGGCGGGGGTCCGGAACCCTGGTTTCCGGGGTGGGCGTCGGGGTCGGATCCGGCGTCTGTTCCAGGGAAGGCGTGCTGGGTGCACCCTCTGCCTCGGCCGTGCGCTCCTTTCGGGAGCGGCCGAATGCGTTCCGCAGGAGAGTGAGAATGCCCATGTGCGCAACCCTTCGCATGAGTTGTATCCCGTCAATCCCTGGCCAGGACGGACACGTAAGGTTAGCCGCCCCGGAGCGTGATCTTGGGCCGGGATCGCCTGTCGGACCAACTCGGCTTCCGATACCTCTAGTTCACCCTTCGTTCATCACGCGTCCCCGCTTTCGCACAGCCGTCCCTTTACCGTCCGTCTGGCTGGATTCAAGGGGAAGCAAGGGGAGAACAAAGTGCGCATTCCGCTGCCGCTCATCAGAACGTCGGACGGGTCCCACGCCGGTGGCCGTTCCGCCATGACCTGCCGTTTCCGGTGTGGTGACGCCTGTTTCCACGAGGTGCCCAACACCACCGCAAACCCGTACGTCGGCGACATCATCGCCGGCGCCCTGAGCCGCCGTAGCGTCATGCGTGCCGCCGCCGTCGTGACCGCCGCTGCCGCCGCCGGTACCGCCGCCTCCGTCGCCGCCGCGCCCGCCGCCGAGGCCGCGACCGACGCCACCAAGCACAAGCCCAGCAGCAAGGGTGCCCGTGGTCTGCGGTTCACCGCCGTTGCGCCCAACACCAACGACGCCGTCACCGTGCCCGACGGTTACGGCCAGAATGTCGTCATTCGCTGGGGCGAGCCCATTCTGCGTGGTGCGCCCGCCTTCGACCCGGAGAAGCAGACCGCCAAGGCGCAGGCCCAGCAGTTCGGGTACAACTGTGACTTCCTTGCCCTGCTGCCCCTTCCCGGTGAGTACAACCGGCAGATTCTCGTCGCCAATCACGAGTACACCGACGAGATTCTGATGTTCCGTGGCTATGACGCCGCCAACCCCACGCGCGAGCAGGTCGAGATTGCCTGGGCCGCGCACGGCCTTTCCGCGGTTGTGGTGGAGGGCGAGCGGAAGACGGGTGCGCTCAAGCCCGTTTCCCGGCACCCGCTCAACCGGCGTATCACCGCCACGACGGAATTCCGGATCACCGGGCCCGCCGCCGGGTCCGACCTGCTCAAGACCTCCGCCGACCCCTCCGGCACCAAGGCCCTCGGCACGCTCAACAACTGCGCCGGTGGCACCACCCCGTGGGGCACCACGCTGCACGGCGAGGAGAACTTCAACCAGTACTTCGCCAACAGCAGCCGCGCCACGGACAAGCGGTACGGCATCGGCACCGGCGCCACCGAGCGCAAGTGGGAGCTCTTCGACAAGCGGTTCGACGTCGCTCAGGAGCCCAATGAAGTGCATCGGTTCGGGTACGTCGTCGAGCTCGACCCGTACGACCCGCACTCCACGCCCCGCAAGCACACCGCTCTCGGTCGCTTCAAGCACGAGGGTGCCACCGTGCGGCTCACCAGCGACGGGCGTCCGGTCGTCTACACCGGTGACGACGAGCGGTTCGACTACTTCTACAAGTTCGTCGGCAGCAAGCGGATGATGAAGGGCACCTCCCGCGCGGCCCGTGAGCACAACCTCTCGCTGCTCGACGAGGGCACCCTCTACGTCGCCAAGCTCACCGGTGACTCCCCCGCCATCGAGATCGACGGCACCGGCAAGCTCCCGGCCGACGGCGAGTTCGACGGCTCCGGTGAGTGGATCCCGCTGGCCACCGCCACCGCCAAGGGCGCCGTCAGCCACGTCGAGGGCATGAGCGCCGAGGAGGTGTTCGTCTTCACGCGGCTCGCCGGTGACAAGGTGGGCGCCACGAAGATGGACCGCCCCGAGGACGTCGAGCCCAACCCGCACACCGGCAAGGTGTACGTCGCCCTCACCAACAACTCCAACCGCGGCAAGACCGGCTACGCCGGCGTCGACGAGGCCAACCCGCGCAACCTCAACAAGCACGGCCAGGTCCTTGAGCTGACCGAGCGCTGGAACTGCGCCGACAGCACCAAGTTCGCCTGGAGCCTGTTCCTGGTCGCGGGCGACCCCAACGACCCGGCCACCTACTTCGCGGGCTTCCCGAAGGACCAGGTCAGCCCCATCTCCTGCCCGGACAACGTCGCCTTCGACCCGCACGGCAACCTGTGGATCTCCACCGACGGTGCCCAGCTCGGTTCGCACGACGGCCTCTTCGGTGTCGCTACGCGCGGTGACCGGCGTGGTGAGCTGAAGCAGTTCCTGACCGTGCCCAAGGGCGCCGAGACCTGCGGCCCGCTCGTCCAGGACCGGCGGGTGGTGGTGGCCGTGCAGCACCCGGGTGAGATCGACGGCGCCGACGTCGACAACCCGGCCTCCACCTGGCCCGACGGTCCCGGCACCTACGTCCGCCCGGCCGTCGTGGCCGTGTGGCGCAAGGACGGCTGCGACATCGGCGTCTGAGTCTCGACAACGGGCTCGACAGCCGCAGTGGGCTGAGCAGTGGCTGGAACCGGCGGGCCTCCCGCGCCGTCGCGTTCCAGCCACTTGCGGTACTCGGGGGCGTTCCGCGCCGCCTCCCGGTACGCCTCCTCCAGAGCGGGGAACGCCCCGTTCAGGTCGGCGTCCGCGCGGGCCGCGAGCAGCAGCCGCACTCCCAAGGGGTCGCCGCGCAGTCTGCGTACCGCCATGTCGGGGCGGGGCAGGGCGGTGGGCTGACAGACGGTGACGGCCTCGCCGATCGCGACCAGGGCCGCGGCCGTGTGGTAGTCGCCGTGCAGGACGTCCGGGGCGACCCCGGCGTCCCGGAACATCCGGCGCACCCCGTCCCACTCGCCGTCCACGCTCGGGTCGATCATCCACCGGTCGCCGGCCAGGTCGTACACCTCGACCTCGGTCTTCGCGGTGGCCGGATGGTCGGCGGGCAGGGAGACGAACTGCGGTTCGCGTTCCATCAGGACGCGTAGGCGCAGTTCGCCGGGTATGTGCAGCGGGGTGCCCTCCACCTCGTGCACGAAGGCGACGTCGAGCTGGCCGTCGGCGACCATGCGCAGCAGGGTGTTGGCGGAGACGTCCATGCGGAGCGTGGGCTCCCGGCCGTCGCCGCGCAGTCGGCGCAGCCAGCCCGCCAGGGCCCGGCTCGCGGTGGAGCCGACCCTCAGGCGCGGGCCGCCCGTGGCGGCCGAGCGGGCCTCGGTGACCAGGGAGCGCATTTCGGCCACCAAAGGGCGGGCCCGGCTGAGTACCAGGCGGCCCAGCGGGGTAGGGCGGCAGCCGGTGCGGGTCCGCAGGAACAGCGCGCCGCCCAGCTCCTGCTCGATCCGGCGCAACTGTGTGCTCAACGACGGCTGTGCGACGCCGAGTTGCCGCGCGGCCCGGTGCAGACTGCCGGTGTCGGCTATCGCGCACAGCGCGCGGAGGTGCCTGACCGACGGCTCGTCTACGAGGAGCGGCCCCTTCGCCTGCGGCAGCCGAAACTTGCGCGGCTGGCACAGGCGAAGGGGCCGCCCTTTGCGGCAACGGTGCTGTCCCGTTGCCCTTCGTCGTTCACGACCGGCTCACAGGTGCCGGAACTCACCGATGACGACTCACCGTTCCTGAGCACCGAGCGGGCACGAGCCCCTTGGCGGCGCCGCCCCGAACGGTCTTGGGCGGGCTGGTCGTCCACTTTCGCATCCTGGGCGGCGGCGCTCGTCACGCGAACGATCCGATCCAGGCGGGCGGAGTCCCTGGCGATCCGGCCCTGTGAAGTGTGGCCAGAGGCGGCGGAGAGGCCCGAACCCATCCGCTGGTGAGAGCGGGGCCCCGCACGCTGACACCACACCGGTGTCCCGGAACGCACCCCAGACGTTACCTCGCGGTGACTACGAGTACGCAAGCTGGAGAGCCGCTTATCACTCGATCAGGGAACAGCTCGGTCGCCAACATCCGGCTCCAGCAGGGCTCCAACGCCGACTTCAGGTACTACGAGGGCAACGATTCGCGCGGCTCGTACGCCTCGACGGACGGGCACGGGCGGGGCTACATCTTCCTCGACTACCGGCAGAACCAGCAGTACGACTCCACCCGCGTCACCGCCCACGAGACCGGTCATGTCCTCGGTCTGCCCGACCACTACTCGGGCCCGTGCAGCGAGCTGATGTCGGGCGGCGGCCCGGGCACGTCGTGCCGCAACGCCAACCCGGACGCGAACGAGCGGGCCCGCGTGAACCAGCTGTGGGCGAACGGTCTCGCGGCCGCGATGGACAAGGCCCTGGAGAAGTCGGGTCGCTGATCCCACCCCCCACCAGTGCGGCCGCCCTCCTGCACAGGGCGGCCGCACTTGTGTGTGCTGAGTGCTCAGCGGGGGGAGGCGATGGCCCGTGCCGCCGCCACCTCCTGGCGCAAGGGCTCCAGGACGCTGCCCGAAGGGCCCGTGAGGTCGGTGCGGACCGCGTACAGGACGTCCACCTGGCGCAGGCCGTCGGACAACTCCCTCAGCTGTCGGATCACTTGACCGACCTCCGCCTGGGACGGCGGTGCTGCCCCGTGTCTGACCCGGACCCGTGCCGCCGTTGTCGCGTCGACGATGCGTTCCACCGCCACGACCAGGGGCCACCAAGCGGCGGCCCGGCTGCCGGTGGGCGGTGGTTCGGTCAGGGCGCGCTGGAACTCCGTACGGATGACGGACAGGTCGCGGTACAGGCGGCGGCGCATCCGGGCGCGGGCCGGGGGGTCCACTGCCTCCGCGCCGAACGCGCCCTCCACATAACGCGCGGTGTCGGCGACCGCGTCCGCGAGCCGGTCGCCGACCCTCGTGTGCCAGCTCTCCGGCCACAGCAGATACCCGGCGACCAGGGCGATCCCGCAGCCCATCAGGGAGTCCAGGAGGCGTGGCAGGAGGAGGTCGGTGCCCTCGTGGTTCAGTACGTCGGACAGGAGCAGGATCACCGGCGTGATGGCGGCGGTCTGGTAGCCGTAGCCGCGCGGGGTCAGCGCCGGGATCAGCGGGGCCAGCACCAGCATCACCGGTACGTCCCACCAGCCCCTCGGCACCTGCGACAGCACCGCGGCCGCCACGACCAGACCGGCGACCGTGCCGAGGGCACGCAGCAGGGCGCGGGAGAAGACCGAGCCGAAGTCGGGCTTCATGACGAAGGTGATGGTCAGCGCGACCCAGTAGGAGCGGGACACCGGCACGATCGAGACGAGGACCTGGGCCACGCCGATGCACAGGGCCAGGCGCAGGCCGTAGCGCCAGGAGGCGGCGGACAGGGCGACGTTGCGGGCGGCCCGTGCGGCGCGGATGCCGAGGGCGGCGGGGCGGCCGAGGCGGTCGTCGATGCCGCGCGGGTCCACGTCGGGGGCGGCGACCACGTCGGCGGCGTGGCGCAGGGCGTGGTCGACGGCGCGGGTCGTCTCGGTCGTGGGCGTCGGGAGGTCCAGCCCTATCGGGCCGGTGTACCCGGTCTCCACGGCCTGCGCGAGATGCCGTACGCCCTCGGGGAGTTCGGGCGGCAGCGGCCTGCCGCTCAGGTGGACGGCGGGGGCGGCCTCCACGACCGGGATGACCGCGTTCAACTGGGCGAGCAGCCGGGTCAGTTCGGGGCTGCGGCCGTGGTGGCGGGTGCGCCGGGCGAGGATGAGGTCGTACGACTGGTTCAGGGACTGGGTGACGGTGTGCCGGGCCTCGTCGTACGCCTCGGGGCGGTCGGTCGCGGCCAGCAGATCGGCCACCGTGCGGTAGGTGTCGGCGACCGCGGCTCGCTCCGGGACCCCTCCCCGCAGGGGCCAGGCGAGCAGCGCGAGGAGGAGTACCAGGAGTCCGCCGCCGGACACCAGCAGCGGCGCCAGCCACCACTCGCCCGGCATCGGCAGGCCCGCGCCGACAACGGCGTTCAGCAGCAACAGCAGGCCCGATACGGAGGCCACCGCCCCGATCGTCGAGATCATCCCGGAGACCAGTGCGACCACGGTCACCACGGCGACCGCGACCCACCCGTGCCCGAACACCAGCGAACCGAGGGCGATCCCGATGGCACCGAAGAGCTGAGGGACCGCGATATTGAGGATCCGCATCCGATACGCGTCCGCGGTGTCCCCGATGACCCCCGACAGCGCCCCCATCGACGCGAGGGCCCCGTACTCCGGCTCCCCGACCGCCAGCCCCACCGCCAACGGCAACGCCATCCCCACGGCCGCCCGCCCCACGGCCGCCCAGTTCACCGGCGCCGCCTGAGCCTGAAGATTCCGAACCAGCCAATCGGGAGGCGTGAGGCCTACGGGGAACTCGCGGGACATGCGCTCATTATGAGCAGGTGGGTCACTCCGGTTCGTGGAGGGTGATGTCCGCCAGGACTGCTCGGTGGTCGGACTCGGCCAGGTCCAGGAAGCGCACCTGGCGGGCGGAGAAGTCCTTCGACAGCAGGACGTGGTCGATCTGGACGCCCAGGGTCGGGGAGGTGCGGGACGGCCAGGTCGGGGTGCGGGAGGCGTCCGCCAGGCGGGCCGCGTCGCTCAGGCCCGCGTCCAGGATGTGGCGGAAGGCCGCGTGGTCCTGGGAGGCGTTGAAGTCGCCGGCGAGGATCGTGGGCGTCGAGTCGTCCGCCGTGGCGAAGTCCCGGAGGCCGCCCAGTTCGCGGCGCCAGACGTCCACCTGGCCGGGGATCGGAGGCATCGGGTGCGCGAGTTGGACGCGTACCGCATGGCCGCGAACGTCGGCGATCGCGCCCGGCATCCGCATCGTGCCGGGGACGCCGTCGGTGCCCCGCAGGGGGAAGCGGCTGAGGATCATTGAGCCCTTGGAGCCGGTCGCCGCCTCGCCCTCCCGGTGGGGATAGTCGGCGCCGAGCGTCTCCTTCAGGCGGGTGTCGCAGGTCTGTTCGCACTCCGCGACGAAGACCACGTCCGGCTTCTCTCGGCGTACGGCGGTGATCAGGGCGTCCGTGCCCTGGCCGAACTCCACGTTCGAGGTCAGCACCCGGAAGGAGGTGAGGGGAGGACCCTCGGGGTTCCCGGCCCTGCCGTACGGCTCGATGAACCAGGCCAGCAGGCCCAGCGCGACCACGCCCCACACCAACCCCGTCCACCAGCGGGCGAGCAGGGCGCAGGCCAGGCCCAGCGCGGTGGGTGCGAGCAGCCACGGGAGGAAGGCGAGCAGTTGCGGTACGGGCGTGATTCCGTCGGTGTCCGCGATCCGGCAGCCCACCACGACGCTCACCCCGGCGAACAGAAGCCCCGCGCACCAGGCCAGGAACCGTCGTCCGTCCGCCCGGGTCTCCACCCGCTCCTCGACCGCAGTGCCCAACTTCCAGCTCCCCGCCGAAGGAACAGGACCCCTCCCTCAAGGACGAGTCCCCGCCGCCGAAGGTTGCCGTCGGCGCGTCAGCAGCCATGTACCCAGGGCCACCGCGAGCCCCACCCCCACCAGCAGCCAGGACACCGTGCGCAGGGTCTCCGTGAGCGCGTCGTACACCGCTCCCGCGGCCGGGCGGTGGACGTCTTCGGGGAGGTCGGCAAGGGTGAGCCGGCGGCCGAGGGCGACCGCGAGGGCCAGGAAGGCGCCGCCCAGCGCGGTACCCAGCGCGATCGCGGTCACCGCCCGCCGGCGGCACGCCGCCACCGCGATCCCGCCGACCGCCAGCACCGCCGCCGAGACGGGCAGCCAGAACCCGGCGACCTCCAGCGCGCGGAACCCCCTGCGCAGCCGCTCCAGTTCATCGGCGGGCAGGACGGACACCTCGGTGTGCTCGACGGGGATGCGGCTCGCGAACGGCACGTTGTCCGCGGCGAGGCGTGCCTTCACCTCCGCGGCCACCGGCGCCAGATCGACCGTGACCTCACCCCCGTCGCCGTCCCGCACGGCCCGCAGCACCGCGTCGTGGACGGCCCGGTTGGCGCTGTCCCAGGCGGTGCGGAAGGCGTCGGTGCCGGTGAAGGACCGCACCGCGTCCCGCACGAAGGGACGCAGCGGCGGATCCGCGTCCGTCTCCGCCACGATCCCGTCCCCGACCGTGTCCACCACCGCCTCCCGCACGGCCGGATCGGCGGCCAGCGGAGCCATCGCGGTGACGTACCGCCCGGTGTCGGCGAGCCCGTACGACGCCCAGACCGCCAGCGCTCCGAACGGCACCAGCAGACAGGCCAGCGCGATCAGCGCGGCCGAGAGGGCGTTCCGCAGACGGGAGGACACGGTTTCAGGGAAGACGGCCGGGACCGGGCCCGCGAGCGCTGAGCGGCCGGATGGCCGAGAGGCCGCACCCCTTGGGGGAACTGGCCTCCCGGCTCTCCGGTGGAGGGTTCACCCGAACGGGTGTTTCCTGGGTTTGGGGAGAAGGAGGCCGATCATGCGCACCACTCCGGCCCTGCGGACCCTGGCCGTGGCCCTGCTCACCGGCGGCTCCCTGGTCGCCGCGACGGCGGGTGCGACGGCGGCAGCGCCGGCCCCGCCGACAATCGCCGACGGAAGCGGTGGAGGCGGCGGCGGTCATCACGGTCCGATCTGGGGCACCGTCATTTCCCACACGAAGCTCAACGTCAGGCAGGCGCCGACCACCCACGCGCCCGCCGTCACCTGGCTCGCTCCGGGCAGCCAGGACCGCGTGGACTGCAAGGTCCGCGGCCAGAGCGTCAACGGAAACCCGGACTGGTACTGGCTCGTGGGCGCCCAGGGCTGGGCCAGCGCCGCCTTCATCGACACCGGTGGAAGGCACGTGCCGACCTGCTCGGACCCGTGTCCGGAGTGGAAGGACGGCTCCTGGACCAACTGGGAGCAACCGTTCACCAACAGCGCCTCCAGCAGCGAGTCCTGGAGCGCGTCCTCGTCCGGTTCGTGGAGCGCGTCCGGCTCATGGAGCTGGAGTGCCTCCGGATCGTCGTCCAGCAGCTGGAGCTGGCTGGGCGGCTGGTGAGGGGAAGGTGAGGGAGCGCGTGGGCCCCGGCGGCTGCCGCCGGGGCCCACGCGTGATGTCAGCGCCAGGGCGACAGCGCTAGCGACGGATCCTGTTCCCCTCGGCGTCCTCGTGGGTGTAGTAGCGGTAGAAGAACACCGCGAAGATGGCCGCCGTGATCAGCACGCTCATCATCACGGACCGCAGAACGCTCGCGCCGGTCTGGCTGTAGAGGAAACCGAAGGCCGCGCCGGCGAAGGCCGACTTCGTCAGCGAGTGCAGTTCCCGCTTCAGTCTGGGCGCCAGCGTGGCCACCGCGATGCACAGCACCATGAAGGCGATCGCGGTGACGAAGCCGAACAGGATGTTCCAGCCGGTGATCTCGCCGCCGCCGCGCCGGTTGGCCGCGGCCCAGTAGCCGTAGACGAGCCCGAGCACGACCGGGATCCCGTACCGCGCGATCGTGTGCGTGCGTTCGCTGAAGATGTCCGACGGGTCGGGCGTCCTGGCCATCCGGCCGGGTGTGGGTGCCGCGTGAGCCATGAGAGGACTCCTTCCTCCTCGCCCCCGACCTCCAGAGCACACCCGGGGCGGGGGCCCTGGCAAGTCGAAGATGCGGGCCGAACACCCCCGTGTTTCGCTGGCGGCATGAGCGGGCGCGGACTGAGACCGGTGACCGGTCGCCCGGCCCGCCGTCTGCTGCCCGGGGACCCGGTCCAGCGCCACCAGATGCTGCGGGTGCGCGGCCGGAGCGTGGCCTGGGTGCCGCCGCTGGTGCTGCTCATCGGCATCATGGCGATCGACTACAACACGGCCCGGGACTTCCGGATCATCTCCTGGCTGGTCCTCGTCCCCGGTATAGCCGCCGCGATCTGCGGGGTGTGGGGCACGGCCGCGTTCGCCGTGCTCTCGACCACCACCTATGTCGTCGGGGACAGCGTTCTGCCCAACGAGTACCAGGCGGGCTCCGCCGACCTCATGCTCTCCGCGATCGGCGGTGTCCTCGCCACGCTGGCCTGCGCGATCCGGGTGCGCGGCGAGGCCCGGATGCTGCACATGCGGGATGTCGCCGACACCATCCGCCGTACCGTGCTGCGCCCGCTGCCGTCCCCCTGGGGCGGCCTCGACCATGCCGCGGTGTATCTCACCGCGGACGTCGAGGCGGCGGTCGGCGGCGACTTCTACGACGTCCAGCCGGGCCCGCAGGGCACCCGGGTGCTCATCGGTGACGTCCAGGGCAAGGGGCTCGGCGCGGTGGAGGCGGCCGCGGCTCTGCTCGGCACGTTCCGGGAGGCCGCCTTCCACGAGCCGGACCTCGCGGTCGTCGCGGAGCGGCTGGAGACGCGGATGCGCCGGCACACCGGGCACCTGTCCGCCCTCGGCCGGGACGACAACGACCGCTTCGCCACCGCGGTCCTGCTGAGCTTCCCGGCCAACGACTCCACCGCCCTGGAGTCGGTCGTCTTCGGCCACGAGCCGCCCCTGCTGGTCGGCCCCTCGGGGGTACGGCAGCTGCCGCCGGGCGGCGCGCTCCCGCTCGGCCTCGGCGAGCTGATCGGCGGCTCGGGACCGCCCGTGGTGCTCTGCTCCCGCCTCGCCCCCGGCGAGACGGTGCTGCTGACCACCGACGGCGTCACCGAGGCCCGGGACGGCGTCGGCGCCTTCTACCCGCTCGCCGAGGAGGTCGCCCGGGGCGTGGCCGCCGACCCCCGGCTCACCGACCCGCACCGGCTGGTCGCCTACGTCCGCGACGGCACCCTGCGCCACTCCGGCGGGCGGCTGGCCGACGACACCACGGTGTTCGCGGTACGGCGGACCGACGGGTGAATGGGGGCGTTTGCACTCCGGAGGCCCCCCTTTGCAGCCGCAGCGGTTACGGTGCTGACGTACGTGATCGACGGGGGATGGGGAGGGACCGATGCCCGGAACCGTGCTGCTGCTCGCCGCTTCGCCTGCGGGCAAGGGCTGTCTGGTGGACGCGGCGTCCGTGCTCCCCGTCCTCGCGGCGGTGCCGCCCGCGGTGCTTGCCGGCACCGACACGGCGAACGTCGTCGAACTCGCCGACCCCCTCGAACCGCAGGCCGTCCTGACCCGCCTGCGCGCCGCGGCGGCGGCCCCGGGACCGCTCACCGTGTTCATCACCGGCCAGCTCCAACTCGACCGCAAGCAACGGCTGGTGCACCTGGCGCTGGCCCGCACGACCCCCTCGACGGTGCGCTACACGGCCCTGCCCTGGCACTGGGTCCGGGAGGAACTGCGGCTGCGCCCACCGGGCACGACCTCCCTGGTCCTCGACCTGCACGCGGACCTGGAGACCTGGGAACACCTGCGCACCCGCCCGCTGGACTCGGGCCGCGACACCGCCGTCTACGGCCGTGTCGCGCCGCCGCCGGGCAGGCGTGCCGTGGCGGTGCCGTCGTACATGAAGGCGGTGGCGACGATCCTGCGCAGCGGACGGCGGCCCGAGCTTGCGGAGTTGCATCAGCAGGCGTTGGCGCGGGTCGGTGACGAGGGGCGCGCGGACCTCGTGCTCGGGGCGCCGGGTGCCGCCCTGGTGGATCCGCACTCCGCCATCACCGAGGCCGTGAACTCCGGGCGGCACGGCGACGCCGACGCGCTCGCCGCCCACCACGAGCGGATCGCCCTCCAGACGTACGGGCCGGGTTCGGCCGAGGCCCTGCACTGGGCCGAAGTGCGGGCCGATCTGGCGATGTTCGCGGGGGATGCCGTACGGAGCTGCCGGGCGTGGCTCGGGGTGGCCTCGGCCCGGCTGGCCGCCGGGCAGCCGCCCCAGGACCCGGCGGTGGAGTCCGCCGTCGACCGGGCCCACCATCAGTGGGGCCGGATCGCCGAACCGGCGCGAGCCCAGGAACTCGGGCTCGCGCTGGCCGACTTGAGGACACGGGTGCCGGGGCGGCGGCAGGGCGCGCTGGACCATGTCCAGCGGCAGCTCCAGCGCCTCAGCTCGTGAACGTGAAGTACTTCCAGGTGCCGTACGTCGTGGTGTTCACGCTGTCGCCGGAACCGCTGATGTAGGAGTTGCGCACCCGGAAGCGGTAGCCGGTGGGCGGCGTGCCGGTGAGCTGGACGGCGGACCGGCCCGTGGAGTCGAGCTTGAAGTACTCGGCGTACGTGGTCTGCCAGACGCCCCCGGAGTACAACTGGATCTGGAGCTTCTGCGTGCGGCCCCCGTACGGCGGCAGGGTCGCGGTGACGACCGGGTCCTTGGACACCCTGAACCAGTGGTAGGTGTGGCCCCAGGTGTAGTTCGTCTTGTAGTGCCCGCTGAGCACCGTCGAGATCGACACCTTGGCGCCGACCGTGCTGGTCACCGACCGGGGCTGGTAGCGGGCGTCCCCCGCGAACTTCGCGGTGAGCGTGGTCTTGCGCTTGAGGTCGACGACCACCGACAGGTTGCCGTTCGAGTCGACCGTGCCGGACCTCACCAGCTTGTTGGGCTTGTCCGCGCCGAAGGGGTTGGCCCAGATCTCGACCTTGCGGTTCTTGTAGGTCGTGCCCAGGTGCGCCGTGAACTTCACATCGGCGCCGTAGCTGTACACCTTGCCGTTGTTGTTCAGCGTCAGCGTCGGCTTGGCGCGGGAGACCTCGACGGTGTCGGAGGCGGTCGCCGAGGTGTGGGCGGCGTCTCCCTGGTAGGTCACCCTGTACGTCACCTTGCCGCCGGCCGGCGGGGTGTCGGTGAAGCTGAACTTGCCGCCGGTACCGAGGGACTTGGTGCCGAGCGACTTGCCGTCCGGCGACTCCATGTCGGTGCGGGTGACCGTGACGGGGGTGCCGGAGGGCAGCGCCAGACCGGTGGTGAGGGTGCCGGTCACGGTGAGGGACTGGGCCCGCGGCGCGGTGGTCGGCGCGGTCACCTTCAGCGTCGCGGCGTATTTGCGGGGCTCGTCGACGACGCGGAACTGGGGTGTGTAGTAGGTGTCCGTGATGACGAACAGCTTGCTTCCGTCGGCCGACCAGTTCGTCGTGTGGCCGCCCCAGGGCATCCACTCGTTCGACAGGTTGCGGACGTTGACCGGCAGGCTGGGGTCGGTCGGGAAGACATAGGTGTCGCCGACGTTGTCCGTGTCGAGGACGGTGGCCGCGACCGTGCCGTCCGGGGCGACGGAGACCGTCTCCGGCTCGGAGGGCACCGGGTAGGTCCGCACCTGCTCCAGGTCGGAGAGCCGGTACTCGGTGAGCGCGCGGGTGCCGGGCCCGGCCACGATGACGTTCAGTCCGTCGGGGGTGAGCGCGGCGTCGTGGTAGAAGCCGCCCTTCTCGGCGGAGGCGCTGATCACCGGGGTGCCGGAGGAGATGTCGTAGACGAGGATCGGGCCGGAGCTGATGTGCGCGTCCAGGGCGAGCAGCGTGCCGGGGTTGTCGGGGTCGGCGTACAGCTCGGGCGGGCTGGAGAAGTTGTGGCCCGCCAGGTCGAGGGTGACCGTCGGGGTCTCGGCGGTCAGGTCGACCACGCCGAGCCCGGAGTCCCACTGGTCGCCGTAGCCGAACCACAGCCGGCCGTCGGCGTAGGCCACCTGGGAGGGAATCGTCTGGTCGCCGGTCGGGTACTCGGCGGTCTGCGTGAGCGTCGCCGTGTCGAACGCGACGATCTTGTCGGCGCCTCGCACCGCGACGTACAGCGTGCCGCTGTCCGGGCTGAGTTCGAGGTCCCCGACCTGGGGCAGCCCGGTGAGGGTGCCGATGGGGGCGCCCTTGGTGTCCGTGACGGCGATCCGGTCGCCGTACCGGTCGGCGATGAACACCCGCTGGTGGGCGCCGTCCACCACCATGTCCGTCGCGTCCTCCAGGGCCTCGACGGGCTGGACGGAGTCGGCGGCGGCCGGTACGGCGGCCAGGGCCGCCGAGCTGATGAGGACCGCCAGTGCGGTGGCGGCCGTCGTGAGAGTGCGTCTGCGCACGCTGTTTCGAACCCCCCGGAACGAATGGAATGTGCGCAGAGATTAAGTCATGTCTTCAACAAGTACGTCAGCGCCCCCGACACCAGTGTCCGCACGCCCGTCGGCACGACGGCGAGGTCCGGCGCGAAGTGCGGGCTGTGGTTGCTCGGCACCGACTCCGAGCGTTGCACCGGATCGTCCCCCGGTACGGCGTCCCAGGTCGCGGGCGGGGTGCTGGTGACGAACCAGTAGGAGTACGGCAGCTTGCCGTCGGCGAGGTAGGAGAAGTCCTCGCTGCCCATGGCGGGGCCCGGGTCGAAGACGGCGTCGGCGCCGAACTCCTCGCGGTGCGCGGCGGCGACGCGGTGGTCGGTGTCGGCGTCGTTGACGGTCACCGGGAAGCCGGCGCCCAGCGTCACGTCTGGCTCCCGCGGACACCCTGCCGCCAGGCACTCTCCCTTCGCCATCCGCCGGATCGCGTCGACCATCCGGTCCCGGACGGCCTCCGAGTGCGTACGGAGGTTGAGGGAGATACGGGCGGTTGAGGGGATGATGTTCGGCGCCGTCCCGGCCTCGATCCGCCCCACGGTCAGTACGGCCTGCTCCCGGGCGGCCAGTTCCCGGCTGACGATGGTCTGGAGCCGCGTGACGAGGAAGGCGGCGGTGACGACGGGATCGACGGTGGTCTCGGGCCGCGAGCCGTGTCCGCCGCGCCCGTACACGACGATGTCGACGTCGGTGGTCGCCGACATGATCAGCCCCGGTACGTGGGCGATGCGGTTGAGGGGTCCCGGCGCCACGTGCTGTGCCAGCAGTACGTCCGGCCGCGGGAACCGTTCGTACAGCCCGTCCGCGACCATGGCTTCGGCCCCGCCGCCGATCTCCTCCGAGGGCTGCCCCAGCACGATCAGGGTCCCTGCCCAGCCGTCCCGCCGCGCCGCCAACTCCTCGGCGGCGCCCACGAGCCACGTGACGTGCATGTCGTGCCCGCACGCGTGCATCACGCCGGGCACGGTGGAGGCGTACGGCAGCCCGGTCTCCTCCTGCACGGGCAGTGCGTCCATGTCGGCCCGCAGCAGGACGGTCGGCCCGTCGCCGTTGCGCAGTATCCCGACGACTCCGGTACGGCCGACGCCTTCCGTGGTCGCGAACCCCGCCGCTTCGAGCCGCGCCGCGAGCAGGGATGCCGTGCGGTGTTCCTGGAACGAGAGTTCGGGGTGCCGGTGGAGGTCCCGGTAGAAGTCCTCAAGGTCGGAGGTCATGGGGGCAGAGTATTTGGTGATTTCCGGTGCGGGCGTGTAATGGCACGGTTACTCTCAGCTATATGGTGAACATCCGTGAACTGGACCCCAGTGCGTCCCCTCTGGACTACTTCGGCTACGAGTTGCGGAGGAAGCGCGAGGCGGCGGGGCTGACCCAGAACGAACTCGGCGCGATCATGTACTGCACCGGGTCCTTGGTCGGCCAGATCGAGACGACTCTGAAGGTGCCGACGAGGGAGTTCGCCGAACGGGCGGACGCGGCGCTGCTGACGGACGGGATGTTTTCGAGGCTCGTGGGGTTGGTGTTACGGAGCCAACTGCCGAGCTGGTTCCAGCCGTTTGCGGAGCTGGAAGCGACGGCGACGTACATCTCCACGTACCAGTGTCAGCTGGTGTACGGACTTCTCCAGACGCCCGAGTACGCACGTGCCGTGCTCTCCGTGGAGCAGGACGAGCGGCTGGACGAGATGGTGGCCGCTCGCATGGAACGGCAGCGCATCCTGAGCCGTGGCGAACCTCCGGTGCTGTGGGTGGTGCTGGACGAGGCGGCGCTGTACCGGCAGATCGGCGGCCGGGACGTCATGCGTGATCAACTCGCGCACCTGCGAGGGCTGTTCGAGAAGCCCTGGATGCAGATTCAGGTGCTGCCGTTCTCGGCTGGTGAGCACGCCGGGATGATGGGGACATTCACGCTCTTGCGCTTCAACGACCACCCTGACCTGCACTACTGCGAGAGCTACGACTCAGGGCACATGACGGCCAATCCTCAGGTGATCAGGGAGCGTTCGGTCGGTTACGCTCGCCTACAAGCCGAGGCTCTCTCCCCGAGGGAGTCGGTCGCCCTGATCACTCGCGTGATGGAGGAACGCTATGGAGAGCAGCCTGAGCCGTGCTGAGTGGCGTAAGTCCTCGTACAGCGGTAGCAGCGGCGGCGAGTGCGTTGAAGTTGCCGCCCTCAACCCCCACATAGGGATCCGCGACTCCAAGAACCCCGACCTCGGCGTACTGACCCTCTCCCCGGAGTCCTACTCCGCCTTCATCAAGGCCGTCGCTCTCGGTTCCTGATCCGACTCCGCCGCTCTCGCCGGGCCCGCGTTGGCCGCCAGAACCAGCGTGGCCACGGCCACGATCGCGGCGGCGATACCACGGGCATAACGCACGCTGGTGCTGGTTCGTTCGAGCACGGCGACCTCGCAACCGGTGTATTGACGCGATGTATTAAGCGGGCTCGGTAATCAGGCTTAACTCCGGGTTTAACCTAGGGGCTGTCGGAGTCGAACGGCAAGAGGCACTAGGGGAGTTGGGCCATGTCGGAGCGCGACGACCCGTTGACCATCGGTCGCAGGGTGCAACAGTGGCGGGCCGAGCGCGGGCTCACGCAGAAACAGCTGGCCGAGCCCGCGTACACGCCCGCCTACATCTCCACCCTGGAGGCGGGCCGCGCGCGGGCCTCCGACGAGGCGCTGAAGCACATCGCGGAGCGGCTCGGGGTGGCATTTGATGAGCTGGTCACCGGGCGGTCCGCCCGGCTCGCTACCGAGCTGCGGTTGCAACTCACCGGCGCACAGCGCACTTTGGCGACCTGCGCCACCGAGGAAGCCGCCGAGTTGTTCGCGGCCGTCCTCGCGGAGGCGGAGAGGCATGGGCTCGTCGAGGAGAAGGTCGCCGCGCTGCTCGGGCTCGGGGAGTGCGGGATCGACACCGGGGACCTGGACGCCGCCCGGCATCGGTTCGAGCAGGCCGAGGAGGCGCTGGCCGGGGCTCCCCTGACCGCTCGCGTTCCGGCGCTGCGCGGACGCGCCACCGCGCACTATCTCGCCGGTGAACTCCGGTACGCCGTCTATCTGCTGGAGTCCACCCTCGACGAGCTGAACCGGGGTGGATTACACGATCCGGACGCGTTGCTCCTGCTGTACGCCAGTGTCATCGGGCCGTACATGGACATGGGCGCCCACGCCCGCGCCGCCCAGGCCGCCGAACTCGCCCTCGCGCTGGCGCCGCAGGCGGGGGATCCGGCACTGGTCGCCCGTATGCACCGGTCCGTCGCGCGGACGCTGCTCGCCGAGGGGCGGATCGCGGAGGCGGACGCGTCGCTGGCGAAGGCGGCGGAGTTGTACCGGGGCCTTCAGATCCGTACCGAACTGGCCCACTGCCACTGGATGCGCGGGTACGTCTGCGCGCAGAACGGCGAGCTGGACCGCGCCGAGGCCGAGCTGCGGGAGGCGCGGGCCATGCTGTCCGCCAAGCGGGCCGCGCTCTACACCAGCCAGGTCGCGGTGGAGCTGGCCGACGTACTGCACCGGCGGGGCAAGTCCGAGGAGGCCGCCGCGCTTCTCCAGGAGGTGCTGACCGACCTCAGTTCCGAGCGCGGCGCCCTGCACTCCGCCGCGGCCCACCGGCTGCTCGGCATCATCGCCGAGGACACCCGGGACACCGAGGCCGCCGAGGAGCACTACGTCCGCGCGCTGAGCCTGCTGGAGCGGGCGGGCGCGGCCGGGGACCTGGCCGACCTGTGCCGGCTGCTGGGGGATCTGCTGCGCCGCACCGGGCGGGTGGAGGCGGCGCTCGACGCGTACCGGACGGGTCTCGGCCACCGTACGGCCCCTGGCACCACCACCCTCGGACCGGCGCCCGCCCAGCCCCCTCTGTGACCTCCGGCCCCGGGGTTTCGGTGCCGTGGCGCCGGGTAGTCGGGTGCCGCGCCCTCAGGTACGAGGAGGCGGTGACCGTGCGGTCCTCGGGCGGTGGGCCCGGCGAGATTCCGCGGCGGCTGTGTGCGGTGGCGGTGGAGATGCTGCCCGTGACCGGCGCGAGTGTCTCGCTGCACGATCACGACATGCCGGTGCGGCTGTGCGCGAGCGGCGCGCAGGCCGCGTATGTGACCGACATCCAGGCCACCCTCGGCGAGGGGCCCTGCCAGAGCGCGGTGCGCAGTGGGCGGCCCGTGCTCGCCTGTGATCTGGCGGCGGGGCGGGACGCGGAGCGCTGGCCGGTCTTCGCGGAGGAGGCCATGGGGGCGGGGGTGCGGGCGGCGTACTCGCTGCCGCTGGGGGACGACACGGTGTGCGTGGGCACGTTCGACCTCTACCGCGACCGCCCCGGCGCGCTCACCGCCGGGCAGCTGCGCACCGCGCGGTCGCTGGCCGCGGCGGTGACGATGGCGCTGATGGCGATGGCTCGGGACGCGGTGGACCGGGCCTCGGAGGGGGAGCTGGACCGTTCCGACTGGCTGGACGGGCTGATCGACGGCCATGACGGCGTCTACCAGGCCATCGGCATGGTCATGGCGCAGCGGGGTGTCGGCGCGGAGGAGGCGCTTGCGCTGCTGCGCGCCCGCGCCTTCGCCGACAGCCGCACGGTGACGGAGATGGCCCAGGCGGTGGTGGAGCACCGGCTGCGCTTCCCACGGGACTACTGAAGCCGTGGACCGATTGCGGAGCAGATGATTCCCTGTGTGGCGAAATAGTGATGGAGGCGTGAACTCCGTATCCGTTCCTGCAGGTTGACAGGGGATCAGAGCCCACACCACCATGGGCCTCGCGCTGTGGCACATGTGACCAATGAGCCCAGTGTTTCTTCGACCACCACTCCGGTACGGCACGGCCCGCCGTCGCTGCGCGCTGCCCGCCTGCCGTCTTCCGGGTTCTGCTCACGTCAAGATGGGGAATCGCATGTCCATAGCGAGACGTGTCATCGCGCGACGCCTGCTGGGGACGGGCGCCGCTTCGCTCGCCCTGTGCGCCGCCACCGTCGCCGCCGCCTCCGGCGCCCACGCCACCGGTACTCCGGGCGGCGACGGCTGGAAGTCGGGCGGCACGTACCAGCCGGGTACCGGCGCGGGTACCGAGACCGCCACCGACCGGTGCCAGTTCTCGCTGAACGGCACGGACTTCTACGACTCGGTCAAGGTCGACGACCAGAGCCTGAAGCCGACCGGCGACGGCAAGGTGCACATCCAGGTCCGCACCGCGGGCGACGCCACCACCTGCACCGCCTCCCTCGCCTCCTACCTCGCCCACGGCGCGACCTTCGCCACCTCCGGCGAGCAGGTCTTCGTCGACTTCGACTCCGTCACGGTCAAGCCGGGCGCCACCGACTCCCTCGACATCGCCGTGCCGGACGCGGGCTGCTTCGCGCAGGTCGACCTCTACCGCGGTGCCGTGAAGTTCGACGGCAAGTTCGACGCGAACGACGGCTTCGAGCACGGTGACGTGCCCAAGGGGCCGGACCGTCCGGTCATCAAGGACAAGCTGATCGCGGCCTGGAACGGCGGCACCAAGGACTGCACGACGGTCCCGGAGACGACGCCCCCGGCCACGCCGACCGAGCCGGCGCCCTCGGAGCCCGAGGAGTCCACCCCGGCCTCGGAGCCGCCGGCGAGCGAGCCCCCGGCCTCGGAGACCCCCTCGGAGCCGACCCCGGCCGACTCCACCACCGCCCCGGCCCCCACCCCGAACGGCGGCGGCGACCTCGCCGAGACCGGCGCCGACAGCAGTACCCTGCCGATCACCATCGGCGCGGCCGTGCTCCTGGCGGGCGGCGGCGCGATCGTGGTCGCGTCGCGCAAGCGCCGCGCGTCTTCGCGGGCGTAGGTGCCTGAGGGCGCCTGTGCCTGAGGCTCAGGCGCCCTCGACCACCGACAGCCACAGCTTCACGTAGCGGTCCACATCCACGTCCAACGCCACGTCCACCAACTGAAGTTCGCGCTCCCCGTGGTGGATCTCCGCCTCACCGGGGCGCGGGCGGCGGTCGACGATGGTCTGGCCGCGGGTGGGGCCGGGGGCGAGGGAGACCTCGACCGGAAGGAGGCTGGTGGTGATGCCGGCCGGGTCGACGACCGCGCACACCGCACCCGCGTCACCGAGCCCGCCGGACGGGTCGTCGCCGTCGGGGTCGGGCGCCGAGGGCCGGTGGGCGAGGAGCTCACCGGCCAGCCGCAGCCGCGGCTCGGAACTCGCCCGCAGGCGCTGCACATCGGCGGCCGGGACCAGCACCCGCTGGAACACGTCCAGGCCGTACATCGTGATCGGCACCCCGGCGGTGAGCAGGATCGCCGCGGCCTCCGGGTCGTGCCAGACGTTGAACTCCGCGACCGGCGTGGCGTTCCCGACCTCCACCGCCCCGCCCATGAACACGATCCGCTCGATGTTCCGGACCACCTCGGGGTGCGTACGGAGCAGCAGGGCGATGTTCGTCAGGGGGGCCGTCGGGATGAGCGTGACCGGCCTCGGCGAGGCCAGGATCTCGCGGCGCAGCAGCGTCACCGCGTCCACGTCCACCGGGCGCCGGGTCGGCGCGGGCAGCCCCAGGTCGCCCATGCCGTCGGCGCCGTGGACATGGCTCGCGGTACGCACCGGCTCGATCAGCGGCCGCTCGGCGCCCCGCGCGACCGGGATGTCCGCGGCCCCGGCCTGCTCCAGCACGGTGAGCGTGTTGCGGACGACGCCCTCGACGTCGGTGTTCCCGGCCACGCAGGTCACCGCCCGCACATCGAGACCCGGATGCCGTACGGCGAACAGCAGGGCCAGGGCGTCGTCGACGCCGGTGTCGCAGTCGATGATCACCGGGATGGGCTGACCGTTCACGGGGGCTCCCTCTTCGACGAGCGTCTTCTCACCGACCTTACGCAGCCGCCCACAGTTCGGCCCCGCGAGCCCGCACCCGCTCGCCGATCCGGTGCAGCAACTCGACCACGGGCAGCGCCCCGGGCCGCCGCCCGTCCCTCAGCCGTACGGCCGCCAGGTCGCCGCCCGCCTCCCGCTCCCCGATCACCGCCTGGTACGGCACCAGCCGCGCCGCCCGGATCCGGGCACCCAGGGAACCGTCGGCCGGAGCGGCCAGTTCGGCCCGGAGCCCGAGTGCGCAGGCCCGCCGTACGACCTCCGCGGCCTGCTCCACCTGGGCGTCCGCCACCGGCAGGACGATCAGCTGGACGGGGGCCAGCCAGGCCGGGAAGGCGCCGCCGTGGGTCTCGATGAGGTGGGCGACGGCCCGTTCCACGCTGCCGATGACGCTGCGGTGCACCATGACCGGCCGGTGTTTCGCGCCGTCGGGGCCGATGTAGTGCAGATCGAAGCGTTCGGGCTGGTGGAAGTCGATCTGGACGGTGGAGAGGGTGGACTCCCGGCCGACGGGATCGGTGATCTGCACGTCGATCTTGGGGCCGTAGAAGGCGGCCTCGCCCTCGACCGCCTCGTACTCGATGCCGTCCAGAGCCTCCCGCAGCAGAGCGGTCGCCCGGCGCCACAGCTCCGGGTCGGCGACGTACTTGCCGCCCTCGCCGGGGAGGGAGAGGCGGTAGCGGGCGGCGCGGATGCCGAGGTCGGCGTAGGCGCGGCCGATCAGCTCCAGGGCGGCGCGGGCCTCCTCGGCCGCCTGCTCCAGGGTGCAGAAGATGTGCGCGTCGTTGAGGCGGATCGCGCGGACCCTGGTCAGCCCGCCCAGCGCGCCCCACAGCTCGGAGCGGTACATGTCGCCCAACTCGGCCATGCGCAGGGGCAGTTCGCGGTAGCTGTGGGAGCGGGAGCGATAGATCAGCGCGTGGTGCGGGCAGAGGCTGGGGCGCAGGACGACCTCCTCCGCGCCCAGCGGCATCGGTGGGAACATGTCGTCGCTGTAGTGGGACCAGTGCCCGGAGGTCTCGTACAGCTTTCGTTTCCCGAGCACGGGTGAGTACACATGCCGGTATCCGGCGGCCCGTTCCACCTCCCGGACGTACTCCTCCAGTTCGTGCCGTACGACGGCGCCGTCCGGCAGCCAGTACGGCAGCCCCGCGCCCATCAGCGGATCGGTGTCGAACAGCTCCAGTTCCCGGCCGAGCCGGCGGTGGTCGTGCATCTCGTACTCCCTCGTTCGGAGGGCGAGCGGCCGGAGGGTGCGAACGACAGAGCCCCGGGGCACTCGCCCCGGGGCTTCGTCACTGCTCAGGTGTCAGCGCGCCGGGACCGTGTCCGGCGTCGTCGTGCTCGACGGGTGGGCGCGCTTCATGGAGGGACCGTAGCGAGGGGCCGGGTGCTCGGCCAACGGGTTTTCCTCACCCGGACGGACCGGCGCACTGGTGCAGGGGCGTGCGGGGTGGTGCTTTGAAAGCACGTACGTCGATCTTGGAAGCCCGAGGAGGCCCCGATGCCCCGTCCCCCGGTCCGTGTTCTCGCCGTCCCGGTTCTCGCGCTGGGCGTGCTGCTGACGGCGACCGCCTGTGGCGGGTCCGACGGGCCGGACGCAGCCGCCGAGCCGGCTTCCGCGTCCGCCTCGCCGGGCCCGGCCCGGACCGGCGCCGCCCCCTCCCCGGCGTCCGCTCCCGCGCTCACCGAGGCGCAGGCGCAGGCGGCGCTGATCACCGAGGCCGACCTCGGGGAGCCCTGGGCGGCGACCCAGGGCGCGGCGACCTGGCGGGACGGCATGCTCAAGGCGAGCACCGAGCGGGCCGACTGCCGACGGCTGCTGGACACCCTGTACACCGAGGAGTTCTTCGGCCCGGACGCCCGCACGCGCGCGGTGACCGGCCTGGACGACGACTGGGACGGGGCGCAGATCCGCTACCAGGTCGTGGCGCATCCGCCGAGGGAGGCGGACCGGACGCTGGACTGGCTGAGGTCGCTGCCTCGGAAGTGCGGCGAGTTCACGGCGGTCACCGCGACCGGTGAGAAGGAGTACGCCGAGGTCACCGAGACGGAGCTGCCGGAGGAGGCCGGGGACGCCCGGCAGGGCCTGCGCATCACGCTCACCGTCCCGACCTCCGACGACGACGCGACCACCCTCACCCTGGACCTCGCCGCGGTTCGGGTGGGCGACGACGCCATCGTCCTCACCAACGGCGGCCTCGGCGACGTCCCGGGCGACGCGACCTGGGCGGCCACCGAGATCGGCGCGCGGCGCCTGGCGGAGGTGCACAAGCAGGGGCGGGTCGAGGTCTGAGCCACGGTGCGCCGATTGAGGGCGGGGAAGCGGTGGCAGGGATTGCTCCAGACCCCTCTCGCAGAGGAGACCGCGTGACCGCTCGCCCCACCGCGCCCGACCTCTCCCTCAAGGACCCGAACTGGTGGCGGCAGGCCGTCGTCTACCAGGTGTATCCGCGCAGCTTCGCCGACGCGGACGGCGACGGGCTCGGTGACATCCGGGGTGTCACCGAACGGCTCGCCCATCTCGCCGGTCTCGGCGTGGACGCCCTGTGGCTCAGCCCCTTCTACCCCTCCGAACTCGCCGACGGCGGCTACGACGTCGCCGACCACCGCGATGTCGATCCGCGCCTGGGCACCCTCGACGACTTCGACGCCATGGTCGAGGAGGCCCATCGTCTCGGGCTGAAGGTCATGGTCGACATCGTGCCCAACCACACCTCCCACCGGCACAGTTGGTTCCAGGAGGCGCTCGCGGCGGGTCCGGGCTCCGCCGCGCGGGAGCGGTACGTGTTCCGGGACGGGCGCGGGGCGCACGGTGAACTCCCGCCCACCGACTGGCAGTCCGTGTTCGGTGGCAGCGCCTGGCGGCGGGTTCCGGACGGGCAGTGGTACCTGCACCTGTTCGCTCCCGAGCAGCCCGACCTGAACTGGTCCCACGACGAGGTCCGCGCCGACTTCCGCACCACCCTGCGCTTCTGGTCCGACCGGGGCGTCGACGGCTTCCGGGTCGATGTCGCCCACGCCCTCGCCAAGGACCTGACCGAGCCCCTGCGCGACCTCGGCGCCCCGGTGCTGAGCGATGAGGAGGCCCTGGCCGCCATGCCCGCGGGCAGCCACCCCTTCTACGACCGCGACGAGGTCCACGAGATCTACCGCGACTGGCGCACGATCCTCGACGCCTACTCCCCGCCCCGCATGGCCGTCGCGGAGGCCTGGGTCCCGGGCGCCCGCAGGGTGCTGTACGCCCGCCCGGAGGAACTCGGCCAGGCCTTCAACTTCGAGTACCTGCAAGCCTCCTGGGACGCGGACCGGCTCCGCCGGATCATCGGCGACTCGCTCGCCGACGCATATGCCGCCGGTGCCTCCGCCACCTGGGTGCTCTCCAACCACGACGTCGTCCGGCACGCCTCGCGGCTGACGCTGCCCCCGGGCACCGAGGACAACGCCTGGCTGCTGTCCGGCGGCCACGCCCCCGAGGTGGACCGCGCGGCCGGACTGCGTCGGGCCCGCGCCGCCACCCTGCTGATGCTGGCGCTGCCCGGCTCGTCGTACCTCTACCAGGGCGAGGAACTCGGACTGCCCGAGGTCGCCGACCTATCCGTGGCGGTGCTCCAGGACCCGATCTGGGAGCAGACCGGCCACGTCCGCAAGGGCCGCGACGGCTGCCGGGTGCCGCTGCCCTGGACGGTCGACGGACCCTCGTACGGCTTCGGCGCGGGCGGCGCCTGGCTGCCGCAGCCGGAGTGGTTCGGCCCGTACTCCGTCGAGGCACAGGAAGGGGTCGAGGAGTCCACCCTGGAGCTGTACCGGCGGGCGCTGCGACTGCGGCGCAAGCTGCTGGAGGGGGAGACCCTGACCTGGGCCGAGGAGACCCCGGCCGGGGTGCTCGGGTTCGCCCGGTCCGACGGCTGGCGCTGCGTGGCCAACCTGTCCGGCGCGCCCGTACCGCTGCCGCCCGGCGAAGTCGTCCTCAGCAGCGCGCCGTTGGAACCGGACGGACGGCTCGGCGCCGACACGACGGCATGGCTGACGTAGGCGGTACGGCCACCTTCACTCCACGAACGTCATCTCCCGGGGCGTGTTGTTCAGCCTGCGGCCGCCGTCCTCCGTGCAGGTCACGATGTCCTCGATCCTTACGCCGAAGCGGCCCGGTAGGTAGATGCCCGGCTCGATCGAGAAACACATGCCGGGGACCAGCGGCAGTTCCTCCCCCGCCACCATGTACGGCGGCTCGTGGGTCGTGACGCCGATGCCGTGCCCGGTGCGGTGGATGAAGTACTCGCCGTATCCGGCGTCCGCGATGACCGAGCGGGCCATGTGGTCGATCTCCTGGCAGGCCACTCCGGGGCGCACCGCCTCGAAGGCCGCCTGCTGGGCCGTACGCACGATCTCGTGGACCCGCAGCTCCTCCTCGGTGGGCTCGCCGACGTGGACCGTGCGGGTGGTGTCTGAGCCGTAGCCGTCCTTGAGGCCGCCGAAGTCCAGGACCACCATGTCGCCGCGCCGGATGACCCGGTCACCCGCCTCGTGGTGCGGGTCGGCGCCGTTCGGCCCGGAGCCGACGACCGTGAAGTCGACCTGCGAGTGGCCGTGCTCCTTGAGCAGTCGCGCCAGGTCCTCGGCCACCTCCCGCTCCCGGCGCCCGGCGAACGGGACGGCGAGGATCTCCTCGTACGCGGCATCGGCCGCCGCGCCCGCCGCCGCGAGCCGGGCGACCTCGTGCGCGTCCTTCACCGCGCGCAGCATCGGCAGCACGGTCGTCAGCGCGCGGTACGTGGTCAGCGGGAAGGCTTCCTGGAGGCCCAGCAGGTGCAGGGCCCAGGTGGAGTCGGAGACGCCGTAGTGGCCCTGCGGGCGGAGGAGGCCGGCCGCCGCCGCGTAGGGGTCCTGGCCGTCGCGCCACTCGGAGATCCGTGTCGCGCCCGCGCCGGGCGCCGCCTCCGCGTCCGGGCGCTCCAGCGCGGGGACCAGCAGCCGGGGCTCCGACTCGGGGGTGAGGACGAGGAGCGTGAGCCGTTCGGTGATCGCGGTCGGGCGGTAGCCGCACAGCCAGGTCAGATCGGGTCCCGGGGTGACCAGCAGCCCCGCGAGCCCCGCGCCGATGGCGTCCCGGGTGGCCCGGTCCATCCGGTCGGCGTGGTCCTGCTCGGTGAAGCCCGAGGGTGCCTCGGTCATGTCGAACCCCTCGCCTGCGCCGACCTGCTCTGACCTGTCCATTGGAGGGGCGGGCGGCGGGCGGCGGCACGCACAGGAGGAGCCTAATCCTCCGATTGAGTGATAATTGGAGCATGAGTACGACGACGGTTGTTCTTGCGGCCACGTCGAGTGAGGTACTCAACGTGATCGCCGCGTTTGTCGGCGGCCTGGTCATTGCCGGCGCACTGGTGTGGGCCGTGCAGTTCGGCATGCGGGTCATGGACCGTGAGCTGCCGCATCCCAACCCCGAGGACCACCCCAAGATGCCCGAGGGCGGGCCGGTCCACGAGATGCGGGAGATGCGGGAGCCCGACGAGGTGCCGCAGACGGAGGGGGGCGAACGGCTCATGCCGTACGAACTCCACCATGCGGGAAGCCGGAGAGGAAAGGACCAGCACCGTAAGCGCTGGCTGCCGGGGTCCAGTGGGTCCTTCGGCAGTGGTGGCCTCGGACACACCTGAGCGATGACCGGGGGCTGCCCCGCCGACCAGGGGCAGCCCCCGCTCCGGGGGGAGTCGCCGCCGGGGAGGCTCGCGCGGGCACCCATGCCATGACAGCCGTGGGGATTGACCAGCACTGCCGGTGACCGCACCTCCGGTCCCCGACGGCTCTTCCAGCTTGCCCCCTGTCGAGGGGTGCTCCGGCACAGATCGGCGAAGATCCGTACACCTAAACGCCCGGCCCCGGTACCTACGTACGCGCCGCCGGGATCTCCGTACGCGAGGTGATCCCCAGCTTGGCGAGGATGTGCTCGACGTGGGCGTCCACCGTGCGCTTGGAGATCACCAGGCGCTCGGCGATCTCCCGGTTCGACATGCCCTCCGCGACCAGACCGGCCACCTCCCGCTCCCGCCGGGTCAGCACATCCGCGAGCTGCCGGGGCCGCGGCACCTCGGCCGAGGGCTCCCGCTCGCCCCGCGGCGCGTCCGCGTCCGCCCGTACGGCGTCCAGGACCTGGCGGCCCGACATCCGCGCGCCCGTCTCCCACCACCGCTCGAACTCCGCGGCGCCGAGCGCGGCCCGCACCTCCTCGCGGACCTTCTCCTGCTCCTCCAGCAGCCGGGGCAGCAGAGCCACCGGGTCGCCGTTCAGGCGCCGGGCGTGCTCGGCGAAGCCCAGCAGCCAGGAGGCCCGCACCGGGCGTTCCTCGTGGGCCGCGTGCCAGGCCAGGCCCATGCAGGCCAGCGCCGCCACCAGCACCTCGCCGATCTCGCCCGCCGCCTCCAGGGCCCGGCGCAGCGGGTCCAGGGCCTCCTCGTGGCGGCCCGTGAGCGCGAGCACGACGCCGTGGGCGGCGAGCGTGGAGCCGTACATCTGGCGGTCGCCGGTGCCCTCAAGACGGGCCAGGCCCGCCCGGCACAGCTCGATGGCGCCGTCGGTGTCGCCGAGCATCGCCCTGAGCAGCGCGCCCTCGTAGTGCACGACGCCGATGCCGAGCAGGTCGCCGGTGGCGACGATCCGGGCGCGGGCCTCCTCGAAGGCGGCCAGGCTGCCCTCGACATCCCCGCCCAGCGCCGACAGCGCGGCCACATACGCCTGCGCGAACAGCTCCACCCGGCTCTCACCGGACCGCCGGGCCACCTCCAGGGCCTGCGGGAAACGGTCCAGGGCGGTCTCCAGATCGCCGGTCCACACCCCGCACTCGCCGGTCATGAACAGGCCCCAGGCCCGCTCGGGGCAGTCCTGCGGGACGCGGTCGAGGCCCTTGTCCATCCAGTAGCGGCCCTCGGACAGGGTGCCCGCGGCCCGCCAGTGCGGCACCAGCCGGGACGCCAGCCACAGGGCGTCGGCGGTCAGGTCCTCGGTGGCCAGGCCGTACTCCAGGGCCGCGCGCACGTCCGCGATGTTCTCCCGCACCGCCTGGTGCAGCCGGACCTGGGCGGGGCCCACGAACTCGTCCCAGAAACGGTCCGCCAGATCGTCGTAGAAGGCGAAGTGGCGCCGTCGCACGGCGTCCGCGCCGCCCGTGCCGGAGAGCATGTCGGCGCCGTACTCGCGGATGGTGTCCAGCAGGCGGTAGCGGCCGCCGCCCTCGCCGATGCGCTGCACGACCGACTTGTCGACCAGCCCGATCAGCGCCTCCACCACCTGCTCGGGCGGCAGTTCGGGGTCCGCGCAGACCCGCTCGGCGGTGGACAGCTCGAAGGAGCCCGCGAAGACCGACAGGCGCGCCCACAGCAACCGCTCCTGGGGTGTGCACAGTTCGTGCGACCAGCCGATGGCGGTGCGCAGGGTCTGGTGGCGGCTGAGCGCGGTGCGGCGGCCGCCGGTGAGCACCTCGAAGCGGCGGTCCAGGCGGGCGACCAGCTCCGCGAGCGGGACGGCGCGCAGGCGGACGGCGGCCAGTTCCAGGGCGAGCGGGATGCCGTCGAGGCGGTCCGCCAGGGCGAGGGCGCGCTCGCGGTCGGAGGGGGTGAGGGCGGCGCCGCCGGTCACCGCCGCGGCGCGCTGCACGAACAGGTCGACGGCGTCCTCGGCCGGCAGCGGCGGGATCGGCACGCAGTGCTCGCCGGGCACGTCCAGCGGCTGCCTGCTGGTGGCGAGGACGCCGAGGCCCGGGGCCTCGCGCAGCAGGATGTCGCAGAGCATCGCGCAGGCGTCCACGAGGTGCTCGCAGGTGTCCAGGACGATCAACAGCCGCCGCCGGCGCAGGTGTTCCACCACGGCGTCCAGCGGGCTCATCCCGGACTGCTCGGGCAGCTCCAGCACTCCGGCCACGGTCGCCGGGATCAACTCGGGGTCGTGCAGCGCGGACAGCTCCACGAGCCGCACCCCGTCCTCGAACCGCCCGGCGGCCGCACCGGCCGCGCGTAACGCCGTACGGCTCTTTCCGACGCCGCCGGGGCCGACCAGGGTGATCAGCCGGGCCCGGTCCAGGGCGCCCTGGATCAGGGCGAGTTCACCGGCCCGGCCCACGAAACTGGTGAGCTCCACCGGGAGTTGTCCGCCACGCCGCTGCCCGAAGCCGAATCCCATGCGACAAAGGGTAGCCAGCCGGGTGCCGAGCGTGAGTGCCCTGTGGAAAACCCCCACAGAGTGTTCTAGGAAGCCGCCTTCTCCCTGTCGGGAGCCGTGGCCAGGGCCCAGATCACGAAGAAGTCCAGCGCGACCATGAGGACCGACCAGACCGGCTGGTACGGCAGGAAGAGGAAGCTGGCGATCAGGCTCAGGGAGGCCAGGAAGATACCGGTGATCCGGGCCCACCAGGCGCCCTGGAGGATGCCCCAGCCGACCACCAGGGCCACGGCGCCGAGGCAGAGCAGGATGACGCCCCAGCCGGTGAGGCTGATCTTGTATACGTAATCGCCGATGCGGTCGTACACGTCGTCCGTGGCGATGGCGGAGATGCCCTGGAGGATCGCGACCACGCCGTTGACCATCATCAGGACACCGGCGAAGACCAGGCCGCCGGTCTGCCAGGGAGTGGCGCCGGGGACGGGTCCGGCGTAACCGCTGGTCCCGGTGTACGGTCCGGCGGGCCGGTTGGTCTCACCCCAGACCGGGGGCGGCTGCTGGCCCTGCTGCTCCTGCTGCCCCTCGGCGGTCGGCTGCGGTTGCTGCTGCGGCTGCTGGGTCATGGGGCGTCCCGTTCTTCCGGGGCGGTCGGCGCGTGAGCACGGGCCGCCGGTCGATCGTCGCGTCCACCCTCCGCCCGGGGGCGGGCGGCCACCACGGGAGTGGGCCGTTCGGGTGAGGCGGGCGCCGAGGTGCGGGAGCGGGTTCGCGGGCCTTCAATGAAGGAACCCGCCGCACTGGGAGGCGTCATGTCCGGCCACCGGATCCGCTGTCTGACTGCGCTGTCGGCTGTCGCGCTCGCGGCGTCGGTGGCCCTGACGGGGTGCTCCGACGACGACACCCCGTCGAGCGTGGCGTCGAGTGTGGCGAGCAGGGTGTCGGAGGCGGCCGAGTCGCTGGCGGCCGAGGCGGAGAAGAAGATCGACGACATCAAGAACGGCGTCGACGCCAAGGACGCGGTGACGCTGGGCGACCCCGTCACCGACGGCCGCGCCACGGTCCCGGTCACCGTGGAGAACACCGCCGACTCGGCCAAGTCCTTCGCCGTACAGGTCGACTTCACCGACAGCAGCGGCAACCGCCTCGACGTGGTCGTCGTGACGATCTCCGACGTCGCGTCCGGCGAGTCCGAGGAGGCCACGGCCCGCAGCAACCGCGATCTCACGGGTGAGGTCGAGGCGGAGGTGGCGCGGGCGGTGCGCTACTGAGCGGTCTTCCTGGCGTACGCGCGGGCCGCTCTGGCTCGGTCGCCGCAGCGGGTGGAGCACCAGTGGCGGCGGCCGTGGCGCAGGAGGTAGCGGTTGCAGGGCGGGGAGCCGCAGGCCGTGAGGCGGTCGGCGTCGGGGCCGGTGAGCAGGTCGGCGGCGTCGGCGGCGAGCGCGGCCAGGGCGTGGTCGAGGATCTGGTCGGTGGGGTGGGCGGCGGCCCGGTACAGGCCCCGGTCGGCGTTCCAGTGCAGGAGTGAGGCGGCCGGTGCCCGGGTGAGCGCGTCGTTCACCGCGGCCAGCGCACCCTTGGGCGCGGGGGCGCCGTCGAGGCGGGCCGCGAGCAGTGCCCGGATCTGTTCGCGCAGGGACCGCAACTGCGCCGCGCACATCTCCCGGATCCCGGCGTCGACGGGCGCGAGCCCACGCTCCGCGAGCCACTGCCCGGCCGCCTCGGCCGTACCGAGGAAGTCCAGGTAGTGCCCGCCGGGCAGGGCGACGGTGCTGTTGGCGAAGTCCAGTGCCGGGTACTGCTCCGCGCCGGGTGCGGGCGGCGGCGCGCTGCCGTCGGCGGCCACGGTCTCTCTCATGACTCTCATGGTACGTGTTGCGCCCATCCGTGAGAAAGGGCTACCGTCTCTCACGGATAGCTAATCTCTCATCCGTGAGGAGCCCTGATCCATGTCCAGCACCCTGCCCATCCGCGTCCTCGGCGGCCCCACCGCCTTCTTCGAGTACGGCGGCCTGAACTTCCTCACCGACCCGACCTTCGACGCCCCCGGCGAGTACCCGAACCCGGGCCGTCCGACCCTGCGCAAGCTGGCCCCGACCTCGGCCGCTCCCGCGGAACTGGGCCGTATAGACGTGGTCCTGCTCTCCCACGACGAGCACGCGGACAACCTCGACCGCGCGGGCCGCGCCCTGCTGGCCGAGGTGCCGCTCACCCTGACCACCCCCGGCGGGGGCGCCCGGCTCGGCGGCACCGCAAAGGGACTGGCGGACTGGGAGACGCTGGATCTCGACCGGCCCGGCGGCGGCACGGTGACGGTCACCGCCGTACCCGCCATCCACGGCCCCGGCCCGCGCGAGACCGTCGAGCCCGTCACGGGCCAGGTGGTCGGGTTCGTGCTCACCGGCGAAGGACTGCCCTCGGTCTACGTCAGCGGCGACAACGCCTCGCTGGACGCGGTGAAGGAGATCGCGGACCGGTTCGGGCCGGTCGACACGGCCGTACTCTTCGCGGGCGCTCCCCGCTTCCCGGTCCTCTTCGACAACGCGGCCCTCGTCCTGGACAGCGCCCAGGCGGCGGAGGCGGCGCGGATCCTCGGCGCCCGCCGTGTCGTGCCGGTCCACTGCGACAGCTGGGCCCACTTCACGGAAGGGCGCGAGGACGTGGTGACCGCGTTCCAGGCGGCCGGGCTGGCCGACCGCCTGGACTGAGCCCCGTCAGGGCCATCGGGGCCGTGGGGGGCCGTCACGGCTGGAGCGGCATGCTCCAGCAGTTGGAGTGCGCGGACCTGCCGTTCAGCCGGTCCGTGATCCAGTCCACCGCGTCGCCCTGGTCGGTGAGCAGGGGGGTGAGGTGGTTGAGGAGCGAATTGCCCAGGGGCGGGATCAGCTCGGCCTCGTAGGTCACGTTCGCGCCCTTGGCGCACCAGTCGGTCGCCAGCCTCCGGGCCTGGCCGTGGGGGACCAGGTCGTCGCTGATGCCGGTGACCACGCGGACCGGGGCGGCCGGCTTCATGGTGCCGATGCGGTGGGTGTCGAGGTAGGCCGTCAGCTCCGGGGTGGCGGCGATGATGTCGCTGACCGTGCGGCCGTCGTTGGTCCACTTCGTGCTGTCGGCGCCGCCGTACTTGAACAGGGCGTCGCCCACGCACATCGTCGACAGGTCGGCCAGCGCCGCCTTGCCGGCCGCGTTCAGATGGGCGTCCGCGATCGGCTTCAGCGCCGGTTCGGACTGGACGAAGCCGTTCAGGGACCAGCCCAGCGCACCGGCGAGTCCGCTGCCGTCGATGGCCCGGGTGACCTCGGTCAGGTCGGCGGGCGGGGCACCGGAGTAGGCGCCGGCGAGGTTGACGTCGGGGGCGTAGGAGCGCTGGAGTTCGGCGGCCGCGGCGCTGGCCCCGCCGCCCTGGCTGTAGCCGAACAGGCCCACCCGGGACTCGGCGGTGACCGAGGCCCCGGCGACCTTGCGGGCGGCACGGGCGGCGTCGAGGAGGGCGTGCCCCTCGTCGACCCGGTTGACGTAGGTGTGCAGGCGGTCGGTGGCGCCGAGGCCCGCGTAGTCGGTGACGACGACGGCCGCGCCCTTGCTGAGGAGCCGGTAGATCGCCAGGTCCTCGTAGCCGACGGAGACCGTCTCACCGTTGAACCGGATCGGGTGCTCCAGGCCCAGGGACGCGGAGCACTGGTCGCCCTGGCCCATGGTGCCAGGGGCGAGTGCGACCAGCGGCCGGGGGCCCTCGCCCTTCCAGTCGGCCGAGGGTTCGATGTAGGCGCCGGTGACGGCGACCGGCTTGCCGGACGCGTCGGTGGACTTGTACATGAGCCGGGTGGCCTTGCCCGGCAGCGGTCCGTTCAGGCTGGGCAGGCTCAGGGCCAGCTTGAGCGGCTCGGTGCGGACGAGGGCGCCGTCCGCGTCGGGCAGGGTGCTGGGCGGGTTGTAGAACGCCGGGATGGTGACGCCCCGGGACACGACCTCGTCCGCGGCCGTGGCGGCGGTCCCGGAGAGGGCCTGGGCGCCGAGACATGCAGCGGCGATGACGCTTGCGGCCAGGAGCCGTCTGCGTACGGGCATGGCGAACCTCCTGTTGAAGCGGCTGGCAGGAGTGCGGGTTGGTTCGCCAGGACCGTACCGCCGGTAACAACCGGGTTAATACTGGTCGGTAGGTTACGGTTCAGTAATTTAAGTTCTCATTGAAGTGTTCACGAGAACAGCAGCCGCCATGTGAGGGGCCCGGGATGCCCGTCGGCGTCCCCACGCAGCTCCGGCCGCGACTTCTGGAAGTCCCGCACATTCAGCCGATCCGCCTCGCCCCACACCTTGCTGGGCCCGACCTTGTAGTGATCGCCGAACCCCCGCTTGACCAGCTGCCTGCCGAGCGTGAGCACATGCTCGTTGGAGGCACCCGCACGGAAGAACTTGCGTCCGGGGAAGGCAGGCACCGCGGGCTTGGCGGTCCCAGGCTTGGTCTCCGTCGGCTCCTCGTCGTCCCCGAGATCGAGATCGGCCTTGGCATGCTTCAGCAGCCGGGCGAAGTCGACGGCACCAGGGTCGCCGTGCTGATTCTCCGGCACATGCATGTGCCCGCACACCCCCTTGAACGCCTCCCACCTCGTGCCCGACATGCGCTGGCCGCCGCCGTTGGCGAACGACGTCGGGTAGGCGGGCCAGGACTTCGGGCCGGACAGTGGGACGCCGTGCTCCTCGTGCATCCAGGACAGGAAGCGGGCCACGCCGAGCAGTGCCCACTCCGGGGCCTCCGGCCAGTACAGGTGTGCGTCGCCGGCCTTCTTCCACTTCGCGTGGGTCTTGGGGTCGCAGGTGCCGACCAGCTCGACCTGGCAGACGTTCAGGGTGTTGGTCTCGACGCCGCCGCTGAGGTTGACCAGCGCCCGGGAGGAGGTCTCGATGTCGAAGTGCTGGTACCACTTCAGCTTCCTCGCCCCGAGGTCCGGCACCGCCGTCAGGTTCGGCGCGGAGCCGCCACCGCCGTACCCGGGCAGTGAGCGGCCCTCGGTGGTGTGCAGGACGACGACGTTGACCTGCATGGCGTCGCCGCCGAAGTCGTCCTGGTACCAGTTGGCCCGGCTCGCGCCCGGGTATCGCTGGGGTCCTGTCTTCGTACTCATGGCCGCTCCCGCGCTCTTGTGTTCGAAGGGCTTTCGTGCCCAATCACGGGAAAACCTAGGGGAGTTGGGCACCCCACCGGGGGCGGCACGAGGTATTCACAGGTTGTGGACAGTCGGGGGCGGGGCGCGACCTGAGGGCGATGCGCCGTCGTCCCCCGGTGGGAGCCCCGAAGGGGGCAGTACTGCGGATTCAGTACCGCGCAGTGTCGGCAGCCGCACGACGACACGGGACCCCTTGCCCCGGGAGCCTTGAGGAACCTTCGACATCCAGATCTGGAGACCTCTCCTCGTGGCTACTTTCCTGTATCGACTGGGCCGCCTGGCCTTCCGGCGGCGCTGGCGCGTCGCCCTGGTCTGGGCCGCCGTCCTGGCCGCCGTCGGGTTCGGCGCCATGAGTTCCTCGGGCGCCGTCGACGAGGAGTTCTCCATGCCGGGGATCGAATCGCAGCAGGCGTTCGACCTGCTGGAGGAGCGCTTCCCCGGCACCACCGGCGACAGCGCCACCGCCCGGGTCGTCTTCGTCGCGCCGGGCGGCGAGAAGGTCACGGCCACCGAGAACAAGGCGGCCGTCGAGGCAGCGGTCGCCGAACTCGGGGACGGCTCGCAGGTCGCGAGCGCCGTGGACCCCTTCAAGGCCGGCGCGGTCAGCAAGGACGGCTCCACGGCGTACACGACCGTCACCTACAAGGTCGGCGCCGTCGATCTCACCGACGCGAGCAAGACGCATCTGGAGGAGGCGCTCGAACACGCCCAGGGCTCCGGGCTCACCGTCGAGGCCGGCGGGACCGCCCTGGAGGACACCGGCGGCCCGGGCGGCGCCGCCGAGATGATCGGCGTCGCCATCGCCGCGGTCGTGCTGCTGATCACCTTCGGCTCGCTGGCCGCCGCCGGACTTCCGCTGCTCACCGCCATCATCGGCGTCGCCGTCAGCATGGCCACCATCACGGCCCTGTCCACCGCCCTCGGTCTGTCCAGCACCACCGGCACCCTGGCGACGATGCTGGGCCTGGCCGTCGGCATCGACTACGCCCTGTTCGTCGTCTCCCGCTACCGCGAGGAGCGCGCCAAGGGGCGGGCGCCCCAGGAGGCCACCGCCCTCGCCACCGGCACCGCGGGTTCCGCGGTCGTCTTCGCGGGTCTCACCGTCGTCATCGCGCTCGCCGGGCTCTCCGTCGTCGGCATCCCGATGCTGACCAAGATGGGCCTGGCCGCCGCGGGCGCGGTCGTCGTCGGCGTACTGATCGCGCTGACCCTCGTCCCGGCCCTGCTCGGCTTCTGGCCCAACGCCGTCCTGGCCCGCAAGGACCGCAAGGCCCGCCGAGCCGGCCGTACGACCGCGGAGACCCCGAGGAAGGACAACGGCGGCACCCGCTGGGCCCGCTTCGTGCTGCGCCGCCCGCTGCCCGTGCTGCTCCTCGGCGTCGTGGGCCTCGGCGCCCTGGCGATACCGATGACCGACCTCCAGCTCGGCATGCCCGGCGACGAGGCCAAGTCGACGTCGACGACCGAGCGCCGGGCCTACGACGCGCTCGCCGAGGGCTTCGGGCCCGGCTTCAACGGGCCGCTGACCGTGGTCGTGGACGCCAAGGGCGCCGAGGACCCGAAGGCCGCCGCGGACACGATCTCCAAGGAGATCGGCGGCACCGAGGGCGTGGTGTCGGTGTCCCCCGCCCAGTTCAACGAGGCCGGTGACACCGCTGTCTTCTCCGTCGTCCCGGCCACCGCGCCGACCGACGAGAAGACCAAGGACCTGGTCACCTCCATCCGCGGCGAGCGGCCGGACATGGAGTCCGCGACCGGGGCCACCTTCGACGTCACCGGCACCACCGCGATGAACATCGACATCGCCGACAAGGTGCAGTCCGCGCTGGTGCCGTATCTGATCCTCGTGGTCGGCCTCGCCGTGATCCTGCTGCTGGTGGTCTTCCGGTCGATCCTGGTCCCGCTGAAGGCGGCCCTCGGCTTCCTGCTCTCGGTGCTCGCCTCCCTCGGCGCGGTGGTCGTGGTCTTCCAGCAGGGCCACGGCGCCGAACTCCTGGGCGTGGAGACCACCGGCCCGATCATGAGCCTGATGCCGATCTTCCTGGTGGGCATCGTCTTCGGACTCGCGATGGACTACGAGGTCTTCCTGGTCTCGCGGATGCGCGAGGCCTACGTCCACGGCGAGAGCCCCGCCCAGGCCGTGACCTCCGGTTTCCGGCACAGCGCCCGGGTGGTCGTGGCGGCCGCGCTGATCATGATCGCGGTGTTCGCCGGGTTCATCGGCGAGAGCGACTCCATGATCAAGATGATTGGCTTCGGGCTCGCCGCGGCCGTCCTCTTCGACGCCTTCGTGGTCCGGATGGCGATCGTCCCGGCCGTCCTCGCCCTGCTCGGCGACAAGGCCTGGTGGCTGCCGAAGTGGCTGGACCGGATCCTGCCCCGGGTCGACGTGGAGGGCGAGGCGCTGAACCGTCCGGTCGAGCCGTCCGCCGTACCGGCCGAGAAGGAGGTCGCGCGCGCCTGAGGCGTGCGGCGCAGGGGCCGCCCGTGGTCGTCGTCACCGACCCGGGCGGCCCCGCATCGTCCACCATGGATGTCAGCACCACTGACCGAGAGAGCCGCCCGTGATCACCAACATGGAGAGCTACGCCGACCGCATCGAGCGCTACGCGGCGCGCTGGCCGCGCGCCCTCGACGTGGTGATGGTGCTGGCCCTGATCGGCTGCGCGAGCCTCGGCACCCAGCTCAGCCTCCCCGGCACCAGCACCCCGGACTCGGGCAAGCCCCTGGAGGTCATGCTCGGCCTGTCCTGCTTCGTCCTGCTGAAGTACCGCACCCACACGCGCACGGTCGTCGTCGTGGTCGCGCTGGTCACGGTCGCCGCCATCGCGCGCGGCTATCTGCTCACCCCGCTGCTGCTGGCCCCGCTGCTCGCGGCGATGTACTGGCTCGCCGTCCTGTGCGACCGCAGGACCGTCCGCGCGTACGCCGCCGTCGTCGCGGTGGCGCTGCTGACCGTGAACGTGGCCAGCGAGAACATCCCCGATCTCTCCATCGTCCTGACGGTGATCGGACCCGTCTTCTGGCTGGCCCTGCCGATCGTCGCCGGCAACATGGCCCGGCTGCGGCGCGACTACCTGGAGTCCGTGCAGGCCCGTGCCGAGCACGCCGAGCGCACCCGGGAGGAGGAGGCGAGGCTGCGGGTCGCCGAGGAACGCATGCGCATCGCCCGTGAGCTGCACGACGTCGTCGCCCACCACCTGGCGCTGGCCAACGCGCAGGCCGGTACCGCCGCCCACCTCGCGCGCAGCAACCCCGAGCAGAGCGAGAAGATCCTCAACGACCTCACCGGTACGACCTCCTCGGCGCTGCGCGAGCTCAAGGCCACCCTGGGCCTGCTGCGCGCGGACGACCACCCGCAGGGCGAGGGCCTGGAGCCCGCCCCCGGCCTGGCCCGGCTGCCCGAGCTGATCGCGTCGTACCGCTCGGCGGGCCTCGGCGTCACCGTCACCACGGAGGGCGAGCCCCGCCCCCTGTCGCCGGGCGCGGACCTGACCGCCTACCGGATCGTGCAGGAGGCCCTCACCAACGTCTCCAAGCACGCCACCAGCTCCCACGCCCACGTCCGCTTCACCTACGCCGACGCGCGGCTGCTCATCACCGTCAGCAACGACGGACCGGCCGCCCCCACCACCGCCGCTTCCGGCGGCTTCGGGCTGATGGGCATGCGGGAGCGCGCCAATTCCATCGGCGGCGAGCTGTGCGCGGGCCCACGCCCCGAGGGCGGTTTCGAGGTCACCACCGCGCTGCCGCTCCAGCCGTCCGCCGCCGTAGAAAGAGAGACCCCATGACCATCAGGGTCCTGCTCGCCGACGACCAGGCCCTGTTGCGGGCCACCTTCCGGATACTGATCGACTCCAATCCCGACATGGACGTCGTCGGGGAGGCGTCCGACGGCGCGGAGGCGCTGGAGCTGACCCGCGCCCACCATCCGGACGTGGTGCTGATGGACATCCGGATGCCCGGCACGGACGGCCTGTCCGGCACGTCCGCGATCTGCGCGGACCCCGCGCTCGCCGCGACGAGGGTGCTGATCCTCACCACCTTCGAGACCGAGGACTACGTCGCCCAGGCGCTGCGGGCCGGGGCCAGCGGCTTCCTCGGCAAGGACGTCACCGCGGACGCCCTGCTGGCCGGGATCCGCACGGTGGCCTCCGGCGACTCCCTGCTGTCACCCGGCGCCACCCGCACCCTCATCACCCGCTTCCTCACCTCCCCGGCGCCCGGCACCCAGCTGGCGCCCCCGGAGCGGCTGGCCGAACTGACCGGCCGGGAGCGGGAGGTGATGGCGCTGGCGGCGGAGGGCAAGTCCAACGCCGAGATCGCCGAGCTGCTGGTGGTGAGCCCGCTGACGGTACGGACCCACATCCACCGGGCGATGACCAAGCTCAACGCGCGGGACCGGGCGCAGCTCGTCGTCATCGCGTATCAGACGGGTCTCGTGCAGCCATAGGGATATCAATGGATGGGATTGGATTCCTCATTGGAAACCAATGGGTCGGCGGGCTTACGTTCGAGCTCCTGAACCACTTGCACTCTCTGGAGTTCTCACCATGTCGAAGATCCTCTTCGTGCTGACCGGCGTCGACTACTGGACCCTCGCCGACGGCACCCGCCACCCCTCCGGCTTCTGGGCCGAGGAGGTCGTCGCCCCGTACCAGCGGTTCACCGCCGAGGGCCACGAGATCGTCGTCGCCACGCCCGGCGGCGTCGTTCCCACCGTCGACCAGGGCAGCCTCGCTCCCGAGGTCAACGGCGGTCAGGAGAACGCGGACGCGGTCGCGGCGGGGCTCGCCGCGATGACCGAGCTCCAGCGCCCCATCCGGCTGGAGGACGTGAACCTCGGCGACTACGCCGCCGTCCTCTACCCCGGCGGCCACGGCCCCATGGAGGACCTGGCGGTCGACGCCGTCTCCGGCCGGATCCTCGTCGACGCCCTCGACTCCGGCCTGCCGCTCGGCGTGGTCTGCCACGGACCGGCCGCGCTGCTCGCCGCCACCCGCGAGGACGGCGCCAACGCCTTCGCCGGATACCAGGTCGCCGCCTTCACCAACGCCGAGGAGACCCAGGCCGGCCTCGCCCCCAAGGCGAAGTGGCTGCTGGAGACCCGGCTCGTCGAGGCGGGCGTCGAGGTGCAGGCCGCCGAGCCGTGGGCGCCGCACGTGGTCGTCGACCGCAACCTCGTGACCGGCCAGAACCCCGCCTCCTCGGCCCCGCTGGCGGCCGAGCTGCTGAAGAAGCTGGCCTGATCGGGCCATACGGGCGCATTAGGCTCGCGGGTGTGAGCCATAAGGATGCCGATGGAGCGCTGGGTGCCCGGGGTGCCGGCCCGGTCACCCAGGACCTGAACCTGGTCCGGACGTTCCTCGCCGTCTACCGCTCCGGCTCCTTCACCGCCGCCGCGCAGTTGCTGGGCATCTCCCAGCCCACGGTGACCACCCAGGTGAAGGCCCTGGAGCGGCAGTCGGGCCGCGAGCTGTTCGCCCGGCTGCCCAGGGGCGTCACGCCCACCTCGTACGCCCATGACCTGGCCGCCAGGGTCGCCGCCCCGCTCGACGCGCTGCTCGCGGCGACCGGCCACGACCCGGCGGAGGCGGGCCCGCCGGCCCCGGTCCATCTGGCCGGCCCCGCCGAAGTCCTCTGCCTGCGGATCCTGCCCGCGCTGGCCCCGCTGGTCGCCGAGGGCGTACGGCTGCGGGTGACGCCCGGGCTGACGGATCCGCTGCTGGAGGAGTTGCGGGCGGGCCGCCACGACCTGGTCGTCGCCACCCACCGCCCCCGGGGCCGGGCCCTGATGTCGAGCCCGCTGCTCGACGAGGAGTTCGTGCTGGCCGCCGCGCCGGTGTGGGCGGACCGGATCGGCGACCGCGTGACGACCGAGGGCCCCGGCGTCCTGCACACCGTCCCCCTGATCGCCTACGCCGAGGACCTCCCGATCCTCCGCCGCTACTGGCGGCACGTCTTCGAGCAGCGCCTGAACTGCCGGGCCGCCGTGACGATGCCGGACCTGCGGGGTGTTCTGACGGCGGTGACGGCGGGCGCGGGGTTCTCGGTCCTGCCGCGCTACCTCTGCGAACCTGAGCTGTCCGCAGGCGTGTTGGTCCCCCTGCATGAGCCGGAGGACGCGCCGATCAACACCGGGTACTTGGTCCAACGCCCGGGGACCTCCGAGAACCCGCATGTCAGGCAGGTACGGGACCTGCTGCTGAGCCTGGGCCCCACGTGGTGACGGGGTGGGGCCCAGACTCCGGGGCCGTCAGCTCGCCGCGCAGGAGACTGTTGGCCAGGTGTGGTTGCCGTTGTGCTGGATGGTGACGCCCCAGTTGTTGCCGCTGCCGTTGGGTTTGGCGGTGAGGACTTGTGAACTGGGGTAACTGGCGCTGACGTTCCAGGTGGAGAGGACCCTGGCCGGGCTGGGCAGGGTCATGGTGACGGTCCAGTTGCTGGACCCGGTGACGGAGACGTTGAGGTTGTAGCGGTCGCTCCACTGCTGCCCGGCGGAGAGAGTCGCCGTACAACTACTGCCCCCGCCTCCACCGCCGCCCCCGCCGGTCGGGGCCACGGCCCGCCCCGTCGTCGGGGAGATCATCCCGGCGCACAGGTTGCGGGCCGCGAGTCCCTGGGCGATGCGGGGGATCGCGGCGAGGGTGTTGGCGGACCAGTCGTGCATCAGGATGACCTGGCCGCTCTGGAGCCGTCCGGCGGCCGCCACGATCGCGTCGGTACTCGCACCGTTCCAGTCCTGCGAGTCGACGTCCCAGAGCACCTCCCGCAGCCCGTACTTGGCCTCCACCGCGCGCACGGTCGCGTTGGTCTCGCCGTACGGCGGCCGGAACAGCACCGGCGTACCGCCGCCCGCGGCGGAGATGGCTTGCTGGGTCCGTGCCAGCTCGGAGTCGATCTGTGCCTGGCTGAGCTGGGTCAGATGCGGGTGGGTGTAGCTGTGGTTGGCCACCCACATACCGGCGTTCACCTGGGCGCGGACCTGTGCCGGGTTGGCGGCGGCGTACTGGCCCTGGTTGAACATCGTGGCCCGCAGCCCGTTCTGGGTGAGCGCGCTGAGCAGGGCCGAGGTGTTGCCCGACGGACCGTCGTCGAAGGTGAGGCCGACGTAGCCGTTGCAGGTCGCGGCCTGCGCCGGGGCGGAGTTGACGCTGAGCGTGGCTGCTACGGCCATGAGGACGACCGCCATTTTCGCGAGTAGGTGTCTCATCGATCGGTCCCCCTCCCGTCAGCTCGCCGTGCAGGAGACCGTTGGCCATGTGTAGTTGCCGTTGTGCTGGATGGTGACGCCCCAGTTGTTTCCACTGCCGTTGGGTTTGGCGGTCAGGACTTGTGAACTGGGGTAACTGGCGCTGACGTTCCAGGTGGAGAGAACCTTGGCCGGACTCGGCACATTCATGGTGACGGTCCAGTTGCTGGAGCCGGTGACGGAGACGTTGAGGTTGTACCGGTCGCTCCACTGCTGCCCGGCGGAGAGAGTCGCGGAACACCCGGTGCCGCCTCCTCCACCTCCACCTCCACCGCTGGTGCCGCCGACCGTGATGTTGGAGCTACCACTGCTCTGGTAACCCTCGGTCGCCATGATCATGTAGTAGTTGAAGCTGCCGAGGGGCATTCCGGCGCGGGCCCAGGCGTCGAAGTGGTTGCCGGTGGTGATGGTGCCGCCGGTCCGCTTGGACTGCCGGACGCTCCAGTACTGGTCGAAGGTCTTGTTGCCTTCCACGGACGGGGCGTTGTACCGGGTCGTCTTGTAGATGTCGTACGTCCCGCCGTCGGTGGTGACCGTGCCCTTGAAGGTCCCCGTGGGCCGGTAGGTGCCCCAGTTGTCGACGATGTAGTACTCGACGAGCGGGTTCGCGGTCCATCCGTACAGCGCCAGGTAGGCATTGCCGGACGGATTGAAGGTGCCGGAGTAGGTGACGGTCCGCCGGGCCCCGTTGGCCCAGCCCTTCCCGGCGACGAAGTTCCCGGTGTTGCTCCACTGGGTGCTGTAACTGCCCCCGGACGCCAGGTTCATCGAGACGGTGCCCTGGGAGTCCGTCCAGAACGAGTAGTAGTACCCGTTGTTGGTCCCGGTCTGATTCGTGGTGACCACGGTGTCGGCATGCGCAGTGACCGCACCGAGGGAGACCAGCAGCACGGCACAGGCGCCGCTGATGAGTAGTCGTAACCGTGCGAGTGAGTTCTTCATGGGGTGGGAGTGTTGGCCGGGGCACGTCAAGTGTCAATAGTTTCGGCAACTGTTACGAAACATTCGGAGATGGATGGCGAGTATTAGGCCAGGTGATCGGGTTGGTGTGACCTTCTGCTTCGGCGCCTGCCGATTGCAAGATCAATTTATGGACCTTGGATCGCGAAACATTTCGAAGATGATGCCGACTCTTCAGGTGCTCGGAGGCACCTCGCGGCGGATGCCCCGGATCCCTGTCCCGGGGTTTCGCGTGGGGCCAACAATCGGCGACGCGTTCTTTGCCACATCGGGAACAGGGTCGGAACCCGAGGTGCGATTATTCCGTCTTGGCTGGTCGGGCGACGGCCTTTGGTTCGGGACTACTAAATTGGCTGAAATTGAGACGAATACCAAGACTCTGGGCCGCGGTGGGCGTCGTGGCTCTGGGATTCCTCATAGCGCTGGAATTCGCCGCGCGGCGGTACGGCCTGCCGGGGCCTCTCACGAATCAGGCACGAGAGGTGATATTCGCCCCTAAATCGGGCGGCCTGCTTTATGCCGGTATGGCACTGATGATGGTCGTGCTCAACTGGCGGCAGCGGTTCATCTCGCTCGGCGTCGCAGTCGGTATCGATCTCGTCATCGTCGCGGTCCGGTGGGTATTCGATCTCAAGATCACCGAAGGCCATCCCTACGGCACCGGCGCCCTGTGGGTGATCCTGGCCCATGCCGTCATCGCCTTCACCCGTCGCACCGGCGGCGAGCGCGTCCTGCTGCTCAAGGGCGTCGGGCTCGCCCTCCTCCTCGTTGCCGGGCGCAAGACCGGGGACACCTGGCTGCTCATCACCTCCAAGACCCGGCCCACGGTCCTCGACCAGTACGTCGCCACCGCCGACCACGCGCTCGGCAACCCCTCCTGGCTCGTCGGCCGCATCGTCACCGCCAGCGGCCCCGTCGGCTTCAACCTCCTGGACTTCGTCTACGGCCAGCTGGCCGTCGCCGCGGTCATCGCCGCCCTGTACCAGCTGCGCAATGTCGCGACCGAGCGCCGATTCCCCCGTCATCACCTCGTCCGCACATTCCTGGTGATCGGCCTTCTCGGCCCGGCGATCTACATGATCTATCCCGTCGTCGGCCCCCTCTACGCCTACGGCACCGGCAACGCGCACTGGGCCGACGTCAGCTTCTGGGCGCCCGAATCGCCCCCCACCACACCGTGGGCCGTCGCCACGATCTGGCCCGACACCATGCCGTCGATCAGCACGCCGCAGCCGTTCTCCTTCGACGAGATCACCCCGCGCAACTGCATGCCCAGCCTGCACACCGCCTGGGCCACCGCGATCTTCCTCCACACCCGCAAGAGCCCCCGAGCCCTGCGCTGGGCCGGAACCGTCTGGCTGGTCGCCACCCTCGCCGCGACCCTGGGATTCGGCTACCACTACGGCGCCGACCTCATCGCCGGTGTCGTCTTCACCCTCACCATCGAGGCCGGCCTGCGCACGTACGACCGTGGCCGGGACCGGACCGGGCTCCGGCTCACCGCGTACGGAGCGACCGTCTTCACCGCGCTGCTGCTGTCGTACCGCTTCCTGTCCGTGGAGCTGGCCGAGCATCCCTGGGTGTCCGGGCCGCTGCTGCTCCTGGCCATGGCGTCCGTGATCTACGCATACGTACAGACGCTCGCGGCATGGGAGCGCACCCCCGCTCCCGTCAAGCAGCCCGAGCCGGAACCGGAGCCCGAACTCATCTGACGCGCACCGCTCTTCCTCGTGCACGGCTATGGGAAGTTCCGGGGTGCGTCGTTACCCTCCCGCCATGATTCCCACGGTGGTTTGGGGCACGGGGAACGTCGGGCGCGCGGCCATCAGGGCCGTCGCCGCGCACCCGCTGCTCAGCCTGGCGGCCGTGCTGGTGTCCAGCCCCGCCAAGGTCGGCAAGGACGCGGGCGAGCTCGCCGGACTCGGCCGGCGCCTCGGGGTGACGGCGACCGGTGATGTGGATGCCGTGCTCGCCGCAGGTCCCCGCGCGCTCGTTTACGCCGCCTCCGGCGATGTCCGTCCCGACGGTGCGATCGAGGACATCAGCCGTGCCCTCCGCGCGGGCGCGGTCGTCGTCACGCCGTCCCTGTACGGCATGTACGACTGCACGAACGCCCCGGACGAGATCCGCGCCCCGCTGCTCGCCGCCGCCGCGGACGGGGGCGGCGCGCTGTTCGTCTCGGGCGTGGACCCGGGGTGGGCCAACGACGTGCTCCCGCTCCTGGTCAGCGGGCTCGGCTCGGACATCGACACCGTCCGCTGCCAGGAGATCTTCGACTACTCGACGTACGACCAGGAGGAAGCGGTCCGCGGGCTGATCGGTATGGGGCATCCGCTCGACCATCAGCCGCTGATGCTCGCCGAGGGCATTCCGACGATGATCTGGGGCGGACAGCTGCGGATGATGGCGCGGGCCCTCGGCGCCGAGCTGGACGGTATCGAGGAGGCCCTCGAACGCCGGACCCTCGAAACAGACGTGGTCACCGACATCATGGGGGAGTTCGCGGCCGGTACCCAGGGGGCGATACGGCTTGAGGTGCGGGGTCTGGTCGCGGGCGAACCCCGCATCGTCGTCGAGCACGTCACCCGTATTCATCCCGACTGCGCCCCGGACTGGCCCGTACCGCCGGGCGGCGGGGCCGGGGCGCATCGCGTGATCATCGAGGGGCGGCCCCGGATCGAGGTCACGGTCGAGGCGACGGACGAGGGGGAGAACCGGGCCGCCGGGGGCAACGCGACGGCGGCCGGGCGGCTCGTCAATGCCGTCGACTGGCTGGTCGAGGCCGAACCGGGACTTTATGACGCACTCGACGTTCCGCTGCGGCCCGCGGCGGGACGGCTGGGAAAGAGGTGATCATGCGGATCGACATTCCTCAGGGCGCCGATCCCCTCGCGTATGTGTGGGGGGAGCTGGTGCCCGGGATCGGCCCGGCGGCAGCCGCGCTCTCCCTCGCCGTCTACGAGCACACGACCCTCGGCCTGCGCGAGTTCGAGGCCGCCCGGCTGCGGATCGCGCAGCTCAACGGATGCCTGTTCTGCCTGGACTGGCGCACCGAACGCGACGGGGAGAAGGTCGAGGACGGCTTCCTCGACGCGGTCGCCGACTGGCGTACGACGGACTCCTTCGACGAGCGGACCAGGCTCGCCGCGGAGTACGCGGAGCGCTACGCGCTCGACCACCACCACCTGGACGACGCCTTCTGGGACCGGATGACGGCGCACTACAGCCAGGCGGAGATCGTCGAGCTGACCATGTGCGTCGGCTCATGGCTGGCGTTCGGCCGGCTCAACCATGTGCTGGGGCTGGACAGCACGTGCGTGCTCAGCGCACCGGGAACCCGTAGGAGTAGCCCTGCTCCTTGAGCGAGGGCAGGATCCGGCGCAGGGCCTCGACGGTCTGGGCGCGGTCGCCGCCCGCGTCGTGGAAGAGGAGCGTCGGACCGTTGGGCAGCTCCCGCTCGACGGTGGCGACGATGGCGTCCGCGCCGGGCTGCTCGAAGTCCTTGGTGTCCACGTTCCAGCCCAGCGGACGCATGCCCCGGGAGGCGGCCAGCTCACGGCTGTACGGGGTGAAGGCGCCGCCCGGCGCCCGGTAGTACATCGGCCGTACGCCACCGGACGCCTCGGTGATCATGCGCTCGGCGTCGAGGATCTGCGAGCGCTGGTAGGCCTTGGACTGCCGGTCCATGGTCGTGTCGTGGGAGACGGAGTGGTTGCACAGGCGGTGCCCCTCGGCGACCACCTTCTTCACCAGGTCGGGGTGGGCCTCGGCCTGCGTGCCCACGATGCAGAACGTGGCCTTCACGCCGTTCTCCCGCAGCACGTCCAGGACCTGGGGGGTCCAGTTGGGGTCGGGGCCGTCGTCGATGGTGATGTTGACGCCGCGGGCGCCCGCGTCCGAGGCGTGCGCGATGCTCTTCTCGACCGCCTTGACCTTGCGTTCCGGGGAGACCGCCTTCGGCGCCGAGTCCACGGCATCCGCCTGCGCCGACCACACCGAGGCCCCGGTGGCCAGCACCATCACCCCGAGCGCCGCCCCGATCACCTTGGTGTACCAGCCACGCCCCGCACCGTGCCGCGCCATGTCCGCCCCGCTTTCCCGTAGTTACTCGCCCGCCCCCGAGCCGCCTCGCGACCACCTGGCAGGACGAGAAACGGCGCCCCGGGGATCCCTCTGTTGCCGATCACGGACAATTCCGGGGGAGTTCCCGGACAACTCAGCAGCCACCGGCGTCACAGCCCGGCAGGGCAGGACAGGGGGCGTCGGCCGGGTTCGTCCTGCCCTAACCTGTCGCGCATGGACGCAGCGGGGGACGTGGTCGGTGGACGCTTCGAGCTGATCGAGCGGCTCGGCAGCGGCGGCATGGGTACGGTCTGGCGGGCCTGGGACACCGTGCTGCAACGCGAGGTGGCGCTGAAGGCCGTACGCCCCGACGCGGAGGCCACGGACACGGTGCGGGAGCGGGTGCTGCGCGAGGCGCGGGCGCTGGCGCGGCTCAGCAACCCGCACGTGGTGGCGATCCACCAGATCGTCGAGGCGGACCCGCACCCGTGGATCGTGATGGAGCTGGTGCCCGGCGTCTCCCTGCAACAGCGGCTGGACGGCGGCACGTTGAACCCGGCGGAAGCGGCGCGGATCGGCCGCCAGGTGTTGACGGCACTGCGGGTCGCGCACGACGCGGGCATCCGGCACCGGGACGTGAAGCCGGCGAACATCCTGCTCCGTCCCGACGGTACGGCCGTACTCACCGACTTCGGCATCGCCGCCCTCCAGGGCACGACATCGCTGACGGTCACGGGTCAACTCGTGGGTTCCCCCGAGTACATGGCGCCGGAACGCATCCGCGGCCACAGTGACGCACCGGCGTCCGACCTGTGGGCGCTCGGTCTGGTCCTGTACGTGTGCACGGAGGGCGTGAGCCCACTGCGCCGCGCGAACACGCTGGCCACGCTGGCGGCGGTGCTGGACGACCCGGTGCCACCGCCGGTCCGCTCGGGGCCCCTGTCCCCCGTACTCCAGGCCCTGCTCGTCCGCGACCCGTCGGCTCGCCCGGACGCGGCGCAGCTGGACGGCATGCTGGCGGTGGTGGAATCGGGGGCGACGCCGGGGTGGGTGGCGCCCACGGTGACCGCGGCGCCGATGCCACCTCTGCCGCAGGGGGTACCCGGCCCCACGGATCCGCCGACGCGACCGGATGCCACACGTGGGCAGGGGCGAGGCGCCACCCGACCACGCACCACTGCCCTGGTCGCCGCCGCGGCGACCCTGGCGGTGCTGGCGACGACGGCGGCCGTGGTCCTGGCGCTCCGCGCATCGAACGAAACCGGAACCACCGACGACGCCCGGAGCGGCACATCTCCTGGTGCCTCCGCGACACAGGTGGCCTCGCCGACACCGTCACCTTCACCTTCGTCGAGTGCATCGGCGGAACCGACGCGGAGCCCGAGCCCGACAACAGTGACCCCGTCCAGATCCGTACGCCCCAAACCTCCGGCAGCCGGTGGCCAGTGGATCGCCCAGCTCTACTCCGAGCCCTTCTCCTCCGGCACGGCGGCCCGGGACGAACGCCTCGCCCGCATCCGGAAGACGGTGCCCGGTGCGGTGTACGTCCGGAGCAACAACTTCGCCTCGCTCCGGCCGGGTTACTGGGTCATCTACGCCCCGGGCCCCTTCGCCGACGGCCGCGCGGCCCTCAGGTTCTGCGCCGAGCGGGGCCGCACCACGGCCAACACCTGCATCGGCCGCTATCTCAGCAAGAACGCGGCCGATTTCTCCCTCCAGTGCCTGCCCCCGGCGACCAGCCCGACCGGACGGTGCACGCGGCCCGTCGAATAGTGACGTGCGACCCATCGCGCGTCCCCTTCAAGTCCCCGCTTGCGCACACTCGTTCGCGGGTGGCCCGAGCGGTCGGCTACCAGGAGGAAGCGACCACGTCTCCGAAAGTCGCCTGGCTGGAGCGGGAGTTGCCGCCCGAAGGCGCGTCCGCCTATCTCGCGGCCAGGCGCGGTGGTGTCCGTTCCTTCGTTCTGTGGGCGGACGAGCACCGCACCGCCCGGGTCGCCACCGTCTTCACGGCATCATCCGCCAAGGGCGCCACGACCTACCAGGTGATCGGCGCCCAGGGTGAGCCCCTCGGCGCGATCGTGCGCCGTGGGAAGTTCCGCCGGGGCCTTCGCGTCCGCTGGACCGTCAGCCAGGTCGGTCAGGCCGACGCCGTGGGGTACAAGGGGCGGATCGTCTGGTGGTGTGTGTGGTGGCTCTTCTCCCGCATCATCCGGCGCCAGGACGGCAGGACTCCGCTGGAATTCAAGACATCCTTCAAGCGGATGCATCTGCACACTCCCGACGTGGACTGGCGCCTCGGGGCTGCCCTGTTGCAACGGCTCTGGCGCTCCGTCAGCGCATCGCGCTCTTCTCCTGCCACGCGTCCCACGACAGGTTCCACGCGCCGAAGCCGTTCCCGGGCTCGACCACGCCCTTGGTCTCCTTCCCGGAGATCTCGAAGGGGTCGCCGGGCCGTACCTGCTCGTAGAACCAGGCCGCGTTCGCGTCGCTCATCCCTATGCAGCCGGAACTCCGGTTGGAGTTGCCGAAGTAGGCGGCGTTCCACGGTGCGGCGTGCGCGTACATGCCCGACCAGGTCAGCCGCATCGAGTAGTCGACCATCTTGTCGTAGGCGTCACCGAGGCCCACCGTCTCGGAGTTCATGTTGATCGTGCCCTCCTTGGCCATGAGCACGGCGGTGCCGTGCCAGGAGCGCTTGTCGCCGCCGGGGGTGCCGCCGGAGACCGGTATGCGCCGCACCGTCTTCCCGTCGCGCTCCAGGGTGAGTTGGTGGCTGTCGAGGTCGACCTTGACGATCTGCTCGGCGCCGATGGTGAACTCCGTCGTGTAGTCGCGGACGAACCAGCCGCCGTCCGGGCCCGAATCGGTGCCGTTCAGCTCGGCGTCGAGCGTGACCTCGGTGCCGGGCTTCCAGTACTCCTTGGGCCGCCAGTCCACTCGGTCCCGGCCCGACCAGTCGCGGATCCAGCCCCAGGAGCCCTCGGTGTCGTTCGAGGTGGTGATCCTCAACTGCTTCTCGACCTCGGCCTTGTTCTTCACCGGATGGTCGAAGACCAGCGAGATCGGCTGGGCGACGCCGACGGTGGCGTCGGCGCCCGGCCGCCAGTCGACCTTGTTGACCTTGGCAGCCGGTGCCGTGGTGAAGGCGGCCTCGGTCGTTTTCGCGGTGCCGCCCTCGCTTCTGGTCGCCGCCGTCACCTGGTACGAGGCGCCGGGCACGGCCTTGCGGTCGGAGACCCAGGAGCGGCCGTCGGCGGCGACCTTCCCGGCGAGCCGGTGGCCCTTGCCGTCGGTGACCGTCACTGAAGTGAGCTTGCCGCCCGAGGCCTTGACCCGGACCGGCTCGCCCGCCGGGACCTGCTTCCCCTCGGGCGTGACGGTGACCGTGACCGGGCGGTCGTCGGGCTTCTCCTTATCGGCGCCCGAGTCGCCGGGCGAGCCGTTCGACGAACAGGCGGCGAGCGGTGTCAGCAGGGCGGCCACAACGGCGGCCCGGACGTGGGTGCGTACACGGATGCGTGACAACAGGGGCCTCCGGGAGGGGCGGCGAGGTGGTGGATGTCGTGACTGTAGAGCCGGAAAACCCGAGGTCAGCCGTTGTGGAGCAACATGACGGCGACTGGTGCGGAACGGTCATGGTCCGGTCACATTCGCCGGACGGGGCCGTCATGGGCCGCTGTGAATCTCCTGAGTGTCCCCGCGACAGGCCCGGGGAGAAGGAGAGGCCCAGACCGTGTCAGCGCTGCTCGTTCCGCCCAGCCGCTCACGCCGAGCGGGGGACCGTGGCTCCGCCCTGCGCCCCATCACCGCGGAGACCTACCGCGCCTTCCTCGCGTCCCCCGCCGGCGCCGCCCTCGGCGCCGGGTTCCTGCAATGCCCGTCCTGGGCCGAGGTCAAGGAGGGCTGGCGGGCCCAGCTCCTCGGCTGGGGCCCTGAGCCGGAGGCGGGCCAACTGACGGGTGTGGCGTTGGTGTTGCTACGGCAGTTCCCCGGCACCCGTAAGTACTTCGCCTACCTCCCCGAGGGCCCCGTCGCCGACTGGAGCGACCCCGACGTCGACGGCTGGCTCGACCCCCTGCTGGAACACCTGCGCCGCGCGGGCGCCTTCGCCGTACGCATCGGCCCCTCGCCCGCCTACCGGCGCTGGAACGCCGCCCACCTGAAGCCGCTCACCGGGCCGGGCCTGCGCCTCGGCGACGTGCTCGCCAGCGAGGTCGACCCGCTCGGGACCGCCGTGGCGGATCGGCTGCGGTCCCGTGGCTGGCACCGTTGCGGGGACGACAAGGACGGGGACGCCCAGCCCCGGCACGTCTTCCACGTACCGCTGGCCGGACGCACCCGCGAGGACCTGTGGTCCGGGCTCAACCAGGAGTGGCGGCGCAATGTCCGCCGAGCCGAGAAGGAGGGCGTGGAGGTTGTGGTCGGCAGTGCGGCCGAACTCCCCGAGTTCTACCGCCTGTTGGGCATCACCGAGCGCCGCGACGGTTTCCGGCTCGGCCGCTCGCTGGCCTACTACGAGCGCCAGTACGCGGCCCTCAACGCCGAGGAACCGGGCCGGATGAAGCTGTACCTCGCCCGGCACCGGGGCGAGATCCTCGCCGCCCACACGATGATCACCGTGGGCCGCCGAGCCTGGTACCAGACCGGCGCCTCCGCCGACCACCGCCGCGAGGTCCGGCCCTCCAACGCCCTTCAGTGGCGCATGCTCCAGGACGCCCACGCCCTCGGCGCCGACGTCTACGACATGCGCGGGGTACCCTCCACTCTCGATCCAGACGAACGTGCGTACGGACTGCTGCGGTGGAAGCTCGGCACCGGGGGACAGGTCGTCGAGACGTTGGGGGAATGGGAGAGGCCCTTGAGCGGCAGCGCCAACCACACGCTCTACCGCGCCTTCCAGGCGTACCTGAACCGCCGATGACGCAAACGACGCAGGCGGCCGCGAAGCCTGCCTCCGCCGCCCGCGGCAGCGCCGTCATGGCCGCCGGATCCATCGTCTCCCGCGCCACCGGCTTCGCCCGCTCCGCCGTCGTCGCGGCCGCGATCGGCACCATCGGGCCGACCGCCGACGGCTACGCGGTCGGCAACGCCCTGCCCACCATCGTCTACATGCTGCTCCTCGGCGGCGCGCTCAACGCCGTCTTCGTGCCCGAGCTGGTCAAGGCCGCCAAGGAGCACGCCGACGGGGGCACCTCGTACACCGACCGGCTCGTCACGGTCTGCGTCGTCGCCTTGCTGGCGATCACCGCGGCCGCGGTCTGGGCGGCGCCCGCGATCATCGACGCGTACACCGACTACAGCGGCGAACAGGCGGCCATGACCACCGCCCTCGCCCGCTACTGCCTGCCCCAGATCTTCTTCCTCGGGCTGTTCACCCTGCTCGGCCAAGTGCTCAACGCACGCGGCAGGTTCGGCGCGATGATGTGGGCGCCGGTCCTCAACAACCTTGTTGTCATGAGCGTGTTCGGCCTGTACCTGGCGCTGGCCATGGGCGGCGGGGACACCCTCACCGCGACCGAGACCGCCGTACTCGGCTGGGGCACCACCGCCGGAATCGCCGCCCAGGCCCTCGCCCTCGTCCCCGCCCTGCGCGCGGCCCGCTTCCGCTGGCGGCCCCGCTTCGACTGGCGCGGCAGCGGACTGACCCGCCCGATGCGCTCGGCGGGCTGGCTGGTGCTGCTGGTCCTGGCCAACCAGGCCGCCTACTGGGTCACCACCCGCCTCGCCACCACCGCGGGCCTCGACGGCGGCCCCGGATACGGCGCCTACAACAACGCCTACGCCCTGTGGGTCGTCCCGCACGGCATCGTCACCGTCTCCGTGGTGACCGCGCTGATGCCCCGGATGAGCGCGGCCGCCGCCGACGGGGACACCGCCGCCGTACGCCGCGACGTCTCCCACGGCCTGCGCACCTGCGCCGCGGCCGTCATCCCCGCCGCCTGCCTGCTGTTCGCCCTCGCCCACCCGGTGATGGCCCTGGTCTTCGGCTACGGCAGGACCGGCGCCGACGACACCGCCGCCATGGCCGGGATCCTGATGGCGTTCGCGCCCGGACTCGTCGCCCTGTCGGGCCAGTACGTGCTGTCCCGCGCCTTCTACGCGCTCTCCGACACCCGTACGCCGTTCCTGCTCAACCTGGTGATCGTCACCCTCAACGCGGGACTGTCCCTGGTCGCCGCACACCTGCTTTCCGCCCGCTGGGCCGTGACGGGCATGGCGGCGGCGTACTCCCTGGCGCTGTGCGCGGGCTGGGCGCTGACCGCCCGGGTGCTGAGCCGCCGCCTCGCCGTCGTACGGCCCTTGCGCTCGTCCCCCGTCGGCGCGCACGCCCGGCTGCTGCTCGCCGCCGTCCCCGCCACCGCGCTCGGCCACCTCGCAGCCGTGGGAACCGAGTCGGCGGGGCCGGTGGTCTCCACGCTTGCCGGTGCTACCGCCGTCATCCTCACCTTCGCCCTGCTCGCCCGCCCACTGCGCCTGGCCGAACTCGACGCGCTGCTCTCCGGTCTGCGCCGCAGAGCGGCCCGGGCCCGGACCTGAACCGCATCCGATCCCACCCGATCCCGGGCCCTGACCACCACCGAGGGAGAACCGCCGATGTCCCGCGTGCTCCTCATCGAGGACGACCCTTCCGTGCGCGAGGGGGTCGAACTCGGTCTGCGCCGCCGCGGCCACGAGGTACGGGCGGCCGCGACCGGCGAGGCCGGACTCGCCGCCATGGCCGAGTTCCGCCCCGATCTGCTGCTGCTCGACCTGATGCTCCCCGGGATGAACGGCGTCCAGGTCTGCCGCCAGGTCCGCGAGCACAGCCAGCTGCCGATCATCATGCTCACCGCGCGCGGCGACGACTTCGACGTGGTCATCGGCCTGGAGGCGGGCGCCGACGACTACATCGTCAAGCCCGCCCGCCCCGAGGTGATCGAGGCCCGCATCCGCGCCGTCCTGCGCCGCCTGGACGACAGCGGCCCCGGCCGCCCGGCCATCGAGCTCTACGGCGAACTCACCATCGACCGGGTCGGACTGACCGTCACCAAGGCCGGCCGACGGCTCGCGCTCGCCCCCTCGGAACTCAAGCTCCTGCTGTACCTCTCCGCCGCCCCCGAGCAGGTCTTCAGCCGGCAGCAACTGCTGGAGCACGTCTGGGAGCACAGCTTCCACGCCGACGCCCGGCTGGTCGACGCCTGTGTCGCCCGGCTGCGCGGCAAGATCGAGGAGGAGGCCGGCAGCCCCCGTTACGTCCAGACGCTGCGGGGCTTCGGCTACCGCTTCGGACCGCTGTGATCGGCGGCCCACGCCCCCGCCGGTTCCGGGCGTTCGGCCTGCGCACCCGGCTCCTGCTGGCCTTCCTGCTGGTCGCCGCAGTCAGCGCGGGCACGACGGCCGCGCTGACCTACCGCGAGGCCCGCAACGCGCTGCTGGAGACTGCCCAGGACACGGCCGTCTCCTCGTTCCGCGATCAGGTGCAGCAGAGTGCCTTCGGGCTGCCCCTGCACGGCGGGGCGGGCCTGGAGGAACTCCTGCGCGGCATCGCCCGCAAGGGCAAGCCGCACCCCTGGGTGGTGTTCGCCGAGTACGGCTCGCTGCGTGCCTCCTCGGGCGAGAATCCCGTCTCCACCGTCATCACACCCGAACTGCGCCGCACCGCGCGGGCCAACCCCAACGGCAGTTTCGAGCGGGTCGTCAAGGACGGCGTCCCCTACCTGACCATCGCCATGCCCATGGTCTTCAAGACCGGCCCGGACGACCTGCTGCCCAGCGGACTCGTCCTGTACGCCGTCATGCCGCTGACCGACGAGCAGACCAACGTCGACGCCCTCCTCATGGCCGCCCGGGACGGCGCCCTGCCCGGCCTCGTCGTCGCGCTGATCCCGGGCCTGATCGCCGCCCGCAGCGTGCTGCGCCCGGTCCGCGAACTGCGCCACGCGGCCCACAGCATGGGCAGCGGACAGCTCGACACCCGGATCCGGGTACGCGGCAGCGACGAACTGGCGGACCTGGCCCGCACCTTCAACGAGTCGGCGGGCCAACTGGAGCTCTCCGTACAGCAATTGCGCGAGGCCGGGGAACGCGCCCGCCGCTTCGCCTCCGACGTCTCGCACGAACTGCGCACCCCCCTCGCCGGAATGCTCGCCGTCACCGAGGTCCTCGACGAGGACGCCGATCGTCTGGACGCCGACACCGCGCGGGCCGTCCGCCTGGTCAGCGCCGAGACCGGGAAGCTCGCCGTGCTCGTCGAGGACCTGATGGAGATCTCCCGCTTCGACGCCCGCGCGGCCGAGCTGAACACCGACGAGGTCGACGTCGCCGAGGCCATCCGCAAGAGCCTGGAGAGCCGGCACTGGACCGACGACCGGGTCGGCGCCGACCTGCCCGACGGCATCCGGGCCCGGCTCGACCCGCGCCGCTTCGACCTGGTGATGGCCAACCTGGTCGGCAACGCCCTGCGGCACGGCGCCGCGCCGGTGACGGTACGGCTGCGTACCGTGGCCCTCCCCGAGGGCCCGCCGGTACTGATCATCGAGGTCATGGACAGCGGCCCCGGCATCCGCCCCGAGACGCTCCCGCACATCTTCGATCGCTTCTACAAGGCCGACGCGGCCCGTACCCGCTCGGCGGGCAGCGGCCTGGGCCTGGCGATCACCCTGGAGAACGTACGGCTGCACGGCGGCACGATCCATGCCGGGAACCTGCCCGGGGGCGGTGCCGTCTTCACCGTGGAAATACCGCTTCACGCGGAGGAGGCCGGGGGATGAGGCGTGCGCGGAGGCGCCGGAGAGCGGCGGCCGTCGCCCTCGCGGTGGCGATGCCGCTGCTCGGCGGCTGCGGCATCCAGGAGACCGACGTCATCGAGGCGGGCGGTCCCGCCAGCTTCCAGGCCTTCTTCAACCGGGACTACGACGTCCTGCTCTTCTTCCGTGCCCCCGACGGACGGCTGAGCCCCGTGGTGCGGACGGTCGGCTCCGTGGAGGCGACGGAACCGGTGCCGACGGAGCGGGCCGTCCTGGCGCTGCTCGACGGCCCGAACGACGAGGACCGGGCCGTCGACCTGTCCACCGCCCTTCCGGAGGCCGGCTCCACCCCGACGATCGAGGTCGACCCCTCCGCGGACGGCAAGGTCGGCACCCGCCTGCCCCTGGCGGTGAAGGGCCTGAGCAGCACCGCTCGGCGCCAGCTGATCTGCACGATCGCCTACAGCCAGGACCCGGGCGGCCAGGTGGTCGTGGAACTGACCGGCCAGGACGGCGCGACGTGGTCCGGCACCTGCGGGCTCGGCCTCAAGACCTCGTGGTGACGTCGCCCGTTCGCCCATGAGGCGGTTCAGGGCGATTCAACCGAGAATGAGGGAGGCGGTCCGCGCCGAGCGTCGAGCTTCCCGGGGTTGTGAGATGACGACCGACGAACTGGCATCCCTGGACGACGACAGTGCCCCGGCGCAGGAGGCGGTTGCCCTGCTCCGGGTGGCGGAGGGGCTGAAGACCGCCTACCCCGCGCTCCCCCCGGAGGCCGTGGACGCGGCCGTCGCCTCGGCGCACGAGGCGTTCCACGAGGCGAGGATCAGGGCCTTCATCCCGATCCTGGTCGAGCGCCGGGCCCGGATCCTGCTCGGCGCCGTCGACCGTGACGCCACCCGACAGGAAAGCGAGCCCGGTCGTCAGGACCGAACGCATTGCGAAGCTCATTGAGCCTCCGCAGAGACCGCGCGCGACGGGCACGAAAAGGGAGACGAACCCGGGCGAACTCCTTCCGGCGACACCGAAGCCCTTCACCTCCCCGCCTGGACCAAGGCCCTCGGCCGGTGCGGTGTCGCAGGCCTGATCTACCTGCTGATCTGCGCCGTGAGCATCATCAGTCGCGGCTTCGCGGGGCTGGGCAGCGACGCGGCGCACACCATGTTCGCCTTCGCCGCGCACCCGTGGGTCGGGCTGAGCGTCGGCATTCTCGGTACGGTCCTGATCCAGTCGTCGACCACGACGACGGCCATCGCCGTCACCGCCGTGGGGTCGGGCGCGCTGCCCATCGAGGGCGCGATCCCCATCATCCTGGGCGCGAACGTCGGCACCACCGTGACGACGAGCCTGGTCGCCCTGACCTTCATCGGCGACCGCACGGAGTTCCGCAGGGCGCTGGGCGCCTCGACGGTCCACGACTTCTACAACTGGCTCGCGCTGCTGATCTTCTTCCCGATCGAGCTGCTCTGGTATCCGCTGAAACACATCAGCGGGACGCTGACCGATGCGCTGTACGACACGGACTGGCTGCCGAACCCGGCCCACTTCAACTTCATCAGGGCGGCCACCAGACCGGTGGAACACGGAGTGATCCAGTTGACCTCGCACGTCAGCAGCGCACTGGGTCCGCTGTTCACGATCCTGATCGGCGCCCTGCTGATCCTGGTCGCCGTCCGCTACCTCGGAACCCTCCTCAAACTCCTCATGGTCGGCAGGGCCCGCGACATCCTGATCAAGGCGGTCGGCCGCAACGCCTACCTCGCCATGGCGTCGGGCATGGGAGTGACCGTCGTCACCCAGTCCTCGACCATCACCACGTCCGTCCTGGTCCCCTTCGCCGGAACGGGCATCCTGACACCGGCACAGGTGCATCCCGTGGTCGTCGGCTCCAACCTCGGCACCACGTTCACGGTGGTCTTCGCGGCGTTCGCGGGGGTCGGCCAGGACGCGAAGATCGGCCTCCAGGCAGCCTTCGTCCACCTGATCTACAACCTCTTCGCGATCATCACGATCTACGTGATCCCCTTCCTGCGCCCCGTACCCCTGTTCTGCGCCGAGCGCCTCGCACGCGTCGCGGCCGAGCACCGCTGGGTCCTCGCCGTCTACCTCGGCACCGTCTTCATCGCCCTGCCCGCCCTGGTCATCGTGCTGGTGGGGGTGGTCTGAGAGGAGCCGGAGACCTACTTGGGCGGCAGGCTCGCGGCGAAGGCGCGTCCCTCGTCGAGCCAGGCGCCGAGCGTGCCGTCCTCCGCGACCGCGGCCCCGTCGACCACGACCCAGCCGCGCATCGGCCGGCCGGTCATGTCGAAGACGCGTGCGCCCGGCCGGGCGAGGGCCGCGTCGGACGCGTCGGGGCCGACCCGGACCATGAGGTCGTCACCGGTGACACCGACGGCCATGTTGCCCTCGTACAGGAACGCCACCCCGCCGAACATCCGCTTCTCGGTAACGGCCGGGTCCGCACCGAGCCGTTCCCGGATCCGCTCCGCCAGCCCTTCGTCGTACGCCATCGTCGCCTCACCTCCGCCCCGGCGGACCCGCCTCGAAGGCCCGCCACGCAACGAGCTTGCGTCTTCTCGGCAGCGGTCGCCACCCGCGGGTACGTCATGACTCCGTAAGGCAGCCGGAGCCGCGTCGGACCGGGGCAAACCGGAACGCGCGCGAGACGCTGCCCTCATGACAGCCACACCAGCACCCGGCGCGGACGCCGAATACCGCTTCGACGACCTGACCGCCCTCTACATCAACTGCACCCTCAAACCGTCCTCGCAGCTCAGCCACACCCAGGGACTGATCGACAAGAGCGCGGAGATCATGATGTCGCGCGGCGTCACCACGTCCGAGATCCGCGCCGTCGACCACGACATCGCCCCCGGCGTCTACCCGGACATGACCGAGCACGGCTTCGCCGTCGACGAGTGGCCCGCACTGTACGAGCGGGTGATGGCCGCGGACATCCTCGTCCTCGCCGGCCCGATCTGGCTCGGCGACAACAGCTCGGTGACGAAGCGGGTGATCGAGCGCCTCTACGCCTGCTCCGCGCTGCTCAACTCACAGGGGCAGTACGCCTATTACGGCCGGGTCGGCGGCTGTCTGATCACCGGCAACGAGGACGGCGTCAAGCACTGCGCGATGAACGTCCTCTACAGCCTCCAGCACCTCGGCTACACGATCCCGCCCCAGGCCGACGCCGGCTGGATCGGCCCGGCAGGTCCAGGACCGTCGTACCTCGACCCGGGTTCGGGCGGCCCGGAGAACGACTTCACCAACCGCAACACCTCGTTCATGACCTGGAACCTGATGCACCTCGCCGCCCTGCTCAAGCGCGCGGGCGGCGTCCCCGCGCACGGCAACCAGCGCTCGCAGTGGGACGCGGGCTGCCGCCCGGGCGCGGACAACCCGGAGCACCGCTGACGCGGTCGGACCGGTCGTGCGACGCACACGCGCCGCGTTGACGCGTCGCCGTCACCGACGAACTGACGGGCACCTCTCCTGACCGGCCGGTTCACTCCGGGTGGGGGCGCGAAGGGGGCGTGCCCGGCAGGGTTCCGGGCCACGCACGCCGCTTCGAGGCCCTCGCCGCCAACGACTTGGTCCCCATCCAGGTCGTCGACCTGACCCCCGACACGATCCCGTACTGGGGACTTCGCCTGAAGTCCTCGGTCGCCACCGGCATCGAGGACCCCTTCCTCACCGCCTGCAAGGAGGCCAGCTTCCACTACCTCCTGATCGCCGCCGACCGAGTCTGACCCCGACACGAAAGCCCCCGGCTGCTGGTGTTGCGGTACCTGGCTGCCGTACCGCAGGATCCAAAACAAAGGGGGGTGACCATGGAACGGCATGTGCTGGAATCGCGGTTGGCCGGTGATGACGAGGCGTCCGTGGCAGCTTTGGCCACGCTCCGCAGCGGCGCCACCTACTGGGTGGGAGACCGGGCACAACCCGTAGGTCGGCATGCCGGAGTCTTCACGCGCCGTCTTCAGCGCTTGCGGATGCTCGGAATCGAACCTCTTGGGCTGGAACGAGCAGTGCAACTCATCCGCGAGCAGGGCCGGCCCGTGCGCACCGGGATGATCAATTCTGCCGACCGGACATGGACCACCCTGCTCTTTCTCACCGAGGACGGCAGCGCACTGGTGGCCTGCGCCGGCTGGCCACCGCCGCGGGTCGTCAGGGAGCCACCGCTTCAGGAGTTCGATCCGGGCCCGGTCCGACACTTGCGGTCGAACTGAAGGGCCGGCCCCATGCTGTCTCCGACACCGACGACCGCGTTGCAGGAAGCACTTGTTCGACTTGTCCTGCGCCAGGAGGTGGCCGATGCCGTCGCCGTTCAGGTCACCGGGGCCTGACTGATCGGCGTCCTGGTTCCCGCCGTTCCCCGTGGTTCCCCGCACGATCGGGCACGTGTCTGGCACGGGATCGGCCGTCCGATCTGTACGTCTGTCTTGAGCCGCGGCTTCGTCAGAGAAGCCAACACGCAAGGTACAGAGGGGGGTTGAGGTCTGGACTGTGGTCAAAGGCGGTCGGCTTGCGGCAGGATTGCACAGCACTGACAAGGTCGAAGTCGGGTTACCCGCGACCTCCCAGGGAAAGTTCTCGAGTGCATCGCAGTGAGTCGGAGGAGGCTGCTCATGAGCGGTACATCACCGTCGCGTCACGACGGGACGGAGCCAGGGCCGCCGCCCGAGCGCGGCTCCGATCGCTTCAGCGACGATCCCCCTGATCCCCTTGCCTCGCTGCTGGCCAAGGTCAACAAGGGGGAACACATATCGACTCCCGGAGACAGTGCGGGCGGCGAAGACCGCGACTCCCAGGACGAGGAATGGCGGGAACATGATCGCCGCGGCCCATACGCGCAGGGGCGTCGCCGGAGGAACTAACGCACAGCGCGGAGTCCCCGTCTGCGGCAGCGCAGGCGAGACGATGTGATCGGTGCTCCTCGAGCAGAGCGCGCAGCGCGTTCACGGCGGCCTGCGCCACGCGCCGTCCTTTCGGGATCTTCGGCATGCCATCTCTCCGGGAGGTTTCTCGCCTGACTCTGGCTCCGGGGCTGGTGTCGTTCTCCGGCACTCTCCCGCATACCTCTGACATCCGGCCTCCGGACGGTGAGAGCGAATGAGACAGCAGGCTGAGAAGCGCTCGGCGCGAATCTGGCACGGCGAGTGATTCCCGAGGGCAGCAGAAAGGCCCGGGTCGATGACCTGGGCCTTCTTCGTGGAGCGGGTGACGAGAATCGAACTCGCGCTCTCAGCTTGGGAAGCGACGGCGCTTGCGGAGCCGGAGCGCTTCTGAACTGGTCTTATGTGCTCTGGCCTGGTGCCGGAAGAGGGCGGGTCATACCGCTGTTGAAGCGCCTCCTGGGCGAGGGCGCTCAGCGGTGCCGAGGATGTGGGTGGCCGCCGGCGAAGGAAGGCGGGTCGGCGGGAAGGGGAACTTCTTGACCGAAGTGATCCTGAAACCGGCGTCGGCGATGGCGTTTTGGGTATCGCGGCCGGTGTGGCAGCCGCCCATCAGCAGGGGCCAGACGGTGGTGTCCAGTGCCCGCTGTACCCGGCGCATGCCGGTTGAGTCCGCACGTACGTGCTCGAAGAAGCGGAGCTGTCCGCCGGGCCGCAGGACGCGGTGCAGTTCGGTGAGTGCAGCGTGCGGGTCGGCCACCGAGCACAGGGTCAGGCAGACTACGGCCGCGTCGAACGAAGCGTCCGCGACGGGCAGTTGCTCGGCGATTCCGCCGGTTACCTCCACCTGCACCGGGGCTGTACGGGCGGCATGCTCGGCCATGGCGCGCAGGTTCGGCTCCGGTTCGACGGCCAGCACGCGCTTCACACCCGGCGGGTAGTGGGCGAAGTTCAGTCCGTTGCCGGCACCGATCTCGATGACCTCGCCGGTCAGGCCGGACAGCAGGTTCGTGCGGTGTTCCGCGATGCCGGCCTTGTCCAAGGCGGGTCCGGCGATCTTGGCGTAGAAGCGGGCGAAGAGCGGATGGCGCCTGCTTGGTCGGGCGGTCTGTGTGGTCATGTCGGGTCACCGTCCTCCTCGACAGCGGTCCCTTTGGGACTACGATGTTTTGCGGAGGTGCTACATAGTGAAGTCACTTCACGATAAGTCCGAGGGGACCGCTTCCGCCAGCGCCTCGCTGGACCGGCTTTTCGAGCTGTCCGAGGTGCTCGGCTCGATGATGGAGCGCGGGGTCGCCGAGCATGGCCTGACCCGGGCGCGGGCCGGTCTGCTGTGGGCGCTGTTCCATGACGGGTCGATGACCCAGCGGGCCCTTGCCGCCCGGCTCCAGGTCACCCCGCGCAATGTCACGGGCCTGCTGGACGCCCTGGAGGCCGACGGCCTGGTTGCCCGCGCCGCCCACCCGACCGACCGACGCGCCACCCTTGTGTCCCTCACTGAGCCGGGCCGCACCCTGACCGCCGGGCTGCGCGGGGGGCGCGACGCGTTGGCGCTGGAGCTCTTCGGGGACATGCCCGCCGCCCAGCTGGCCGCGATCCAGGACGGCCTGGAGACGGTGATCGCACGGCTGCATGCCATCGACCGGATCAGCAGCTAGCCAGGTCACAGCCGCTCCAGGTCGCAGGGGTGATCGCCACGCGGCCAGGTGACTGGCCTCCGCGGGGGATTCCCGAGAACTCGTGTGGCGTGGGTGTCGTATCCGTCCGCCCGCCGATCGTCTTCTGGGTAGTAGGGCCGACTGGTCCTGCGTAAGAGGTCGAGAGGGGATCGTTCCCATGTCGTCGTCAGCCACAGCCACCCCGAAGCCGATTCCCGATGCCTACCGCCGGGTCACCCCGTGCCTGGTCGTCCAGGGCGCCGCAAAGGCGCTCGAGTTCTACGGCGAGGTGTTCGCAGCCACGGAGCGCATGCGGTTCCCGGGGCCGGGAGGCACCATCGTGCACGCCGAGATCGAGATCGGGGACTCGGTCATCATCGTCGAGGACCCCTCGCCGTACACGGGGACCGAGGCCCCGCCGGCCGGCGGTCTGCCCGGCAGCCCGGCCTTCCTGTTCGTCTACGTCGAGGACGTGGACGCCGTCGTCGCCCGCGCCGTCGAGCTCGGGGCGACACTCAAGCGGGCGCCGGAGGATCAGTTCTACGGGGACCGCGACGGATCCATCGTGGACCCGTACGGGCACTGCTGGACGGTGGCCACGCATGTGGAAGACGTGGCACCGGAAGAGATGGAGCGGCGGATGGCCGCCATGCTGGAACAGGGAGGTGCCTGATGAAGTACGTGCTGTTGTTCGTCGACACCGAGGAGTTCGCGGCGGAGCTGCAGGCGATGGGCCCGGCCGAGCGTGCACGGGCCTACGAGCGGGTCTACGAGTGGTTCGCCGCCCACTCCGGCAAGGTCACGGGCGGGCAGAAGCTGCGGGATCCGGAGACGGCGACGACGGTGCGGCTGGAGGGCGGGGAGCCGGTCGTGGTCGACGGGCCGTTCGTCGAGGGCAAGGAAGTCGTCAGCGGATACGCCGAGATCGAGGTCGCCGACCTCGATGAGGCGCTGCGCATGGTGCGCACCTGGCCCGGCTGCCCGGTTGTCGAGATCCGCCCTGTGGAGACCAGCCCGCTGGGGTGAGAGCCACGTGACGGCAGCGTCGTACGAAGCGGCCGAGTCACACGACCGGCTGGCCCGCGTGGTCCGGGAGCACGCGGGCCGGCTGGCCGCCGCGCTGATACAGGTGACCGGCGACTTCTCCGCCGCGGAGGACCTGGTGCAGGACGCCGTGCTGGTGGCGCTGAAGCACTGGCCGGTGGAGGGGATCCCGGAGCGGCCCGACGCCTGGCTGTTCACGGTGGCCCGGCGGCGCGGGCTCGACCTGCTGCGGCGCCGGGAGAACTACCGCCGCAAGCTGGCGCAGATGCAGTGGCCGCCGGAGAAGTGCGAGGCGTCGGAGCCGGACGAGCGGCTGCGGCTGGTCTTCACCTGCTGCCATCCGGCGCTGACCCGGGAGGCGCAGATCGCCCTCACCATGAGGGTGGTGTGCGGGCTGACCACCGCGCAGATCGCCCGCGCGTTCCTGGTCCGCGAGTCCACCGTCGCCCAGCGCATCACTCGCGCCAAGCAGAAGATCACCAAGGCGGGGATCCCGTACCGCGTTCCCGACGACGAGGAGCTGGGCGACCGTCTCTCCCAGGTCCTCGCGGTGATCTACCTGCTGTTCAACGAGGGCTACCTCTCCACCGCCGAGCAGGCGCAGTCGCACGACCTCGCCGACGACGCCGAGTGGCTGGCCGCCCTGCTGCACCGGCTGATGCCGACCGAGCCCGAGGTGGCCGGGCTGCTGGCGCTGATCAAGCTCCACCGTGCCCGTACGGCCGCCCGCTTCACTCCCGAGGGCACGCTGGTGCGGCTGCTGGACCAGGACCGCTCCCTATGGGACCACGAAGCGATCGAGGCGGCCGCAGCCCTGCTGACGCGCGCCATCCGGCGGCAGCGCCCTGGCCCGTACCAGCTCCAGGCCGCCATCGTGGCCTGCCATGCGGAGGCCGCGTGCTGGGAGGACACCGACTGGGAGCAGATCGTGCTGCTGTACGACATGCTGCTGCACCTCGCCCCCTCCCCGGTCACCCGGCTGCACCGGGCTGTCGCCCTCCGCTACATCGAGGGGCCGCAGGGCGCACTGGCGGAAGTGGACGGCCTCGCGGGAGAGCTGGACCGCTACCACCTGTTCCACGCCGTCCGGGCCGACCTGCTGCGCGACCTGGACCGCCCCGACGAGGCCCGCACCGCGGACCGGTTCGCCCTCGAACTGACCGCCAACCCCGCCGAACGCGCCCTACTCCAGGAGCGCGCGGGCTTCTAGGCATGCCGATCCCTCCCTCGGGCCGCCGCCTCAGGGCGCCCACCTACAGCTGGACCGCCATCACTGCCGCCCGATTCATTTTCTCAGGGGAGGCCGCCTGCGCCCTGCGGCTCCTCCCGCCGCGTCGTCGATGCGGAATCACTGTGTGGGCGGTTGCCCCCGAGTGGCCAGCAAGGGCTTGAGGGCGATGGCGGCGCCGATGACGAACACGACGGTGGCCAGGTAGATCAGGCCCAGGTGGCCCAGTGTGTCGAGGTCGTAGGGGTAGTGGGCGGGCAGGGCGACCGCCAGGCCGAGGACGGGTACGACGACTGCGGTGACGTAGGCCCACAGCAGGCCCCGTCGCACACCGAACCAGGCCAGCGCCGCCACCGCGACCCCGGCCGCGGCGATGAAGCCGGAGACCGCGATGTGCAGGTGGGAAATGTACTCGTAGAGGTCCGGGCTGAACGCGCGGATGCCGTCCTTGGTGGTCCCCGTCTCGGCCGGGCCGACGCCGAGCTCCAGGAAGGAGCCGGTGAAGTTCCGTACGAAGAAGATCACCGCGTAGGCGACGAAGGCGACGCCGGCCAGTGCCATCAGACCGGAGCCGAGGCGCAGGGCGCCGGCGGACGATGCGTTCGCCGGCACGGCGCGGTGGTGGTGGGCGATGCTGGTCATCACGCGCCTCCTGGGGTGCGAGGTTTGACGGCGAGCAGGGAGATGCTCTTGACGCCGTAGCGGGCACTGGCGTTGCGGGCCCGCTCGCTGAGGAATCCGTAGGGATTCGGTCGGCTGCGCAGGACGCGCAGCCCGGCGATTTCGATCAGGTGGCGGTAGGTGTCCTCCTGGGCCGCGCCGGCGATGCAGGAGGCCCACAGATCGGCCTGTGCGGTGATCGCGTCGCTCAGCGGACGTTCGGTGACGAGGTCGGCTATGGCGAGGCGGCCGCCGGGGCGCAGGACTCGTGCAGCCTCGGCGAAGACCCGCTGCTTGTCCGGGGAAAGGTTGATCACCCCGTTGGAGATGACGCAGTCGATGTCGGCATTCGCGACCGGCAGGTCCTCGATGCGGCCCTCCCGCAGCTCCACCCGGTCGAATCCGCCGGCCGCCGAAAGACGGCGGGCCTTGTCGATCTGGGCCGGCGTGAAGTCGACGCCGATGACCCGGCCCGTCGGGCCGACGGCCAGCGCGGCGCAGAAGACATCGGTGCCGGAGCCGCTGCCCAGATCCAGCACGCGCTCGCCCGGCTGGAGCGCCGCCAGGTCCAGTGCATGGCCGACGCCGGCGAACGACTCGACGGCCTCGGCCGGGATCCGGTCCAGGACGGCGGCGGGGTAGCCGAGGCGTACGGCCAGGGGCCTGCCCAGCTCGAAGTGGAAGTCTCCGCCCGGCGCGGCGGCCACCTGCCCGTACAGGTCCTTCACCTTCGTCTCCAGTTCCCGGGTGTCCAGCACCCGGGTCTGCGGCTCGGTCATGGCACTGCCTCGCTTCCCGCTCCCGGTCTCGGAGCACCTGATCGGTGCCCGGCACTTTCTCGGACGGACCGGGTCGCCCGCTTTATTGCATTCCGCGAAAATGCAATAAAACGGGTCACAGAACACGTCTGTGTGGTGTGGCGTCGATGCCGGTCACCGAGACCTCGCGGCAGCGGGCGGACTTCCGGGATCTGGTACGGGACCAGCTCCCGCGTCTGTACTCGCTCGCGCGCGTGCTGGTGGGCGACGAGGCGGAGGACGCCGTACAGGACTGCATGGTGAAGGCGTTCGAGCACTACGGGCAGCTGCACGACCCGGCGGCCGGGGCCGCGTGGCTCAGGTCGATCCTGGTCAACTGCTGTCACGACCGGCTGCGTACCAGGGCGCGGCAGCCCGAGCCCGTCGACTTCGACGACCTGGCAGCCGAGTGCTTCTCGCTCTACCGGAAGATCGCCTACGAGGACCCCTTCCCGTACTCGGACTCCGTGCACCTCGACTTCCTGCACGGCTTCAGCCGGGACGACGTGCGTTCGGTGCTGCTGGCCCTGCCGGACATCTACCGCATCCCCCTCGTCCTGGTGCACATGGAGGGCTACCTGGCCAAGGAGACGGCCGCGCTGCTCCAGGTGCCGCTGGGCACCGTGCTCTCCCGGCTCCAACGGGGCCGCAAGCTGTTCGAGCGGGGCATGTGGGACTACGCGCAGGCCCACGGGCTGCTGAAGGAGGACGTACGGTGATCAGCTGTTCCGAGGCCGTGGACAGGCTCTGGGCATACCTCGACGCCAGCATCGGCGGGGCCGAGCGGCAGGCCGTGGAGGAGCATCTCGCCCTGTGCCTGCGCTGTTGCGGTGAGCTGGAGTTCGCCGTCGAGCTACGGCGGTTCCTGGCCGCCTCGGGGCGCGAGGAGATCCCGCCGGACGTCCTGGCCCGCCTGCGGACCGCATTGGAGGGGCTGGGCCCATGAGCAGAGACCTGATGCACACCGCCGAGATCAAGGAACTGGTCCGCGATGCCTACCGGCACGTCCCGCCGACGACCGAGGCCGTCGCCCGCGTGCTGTACAGCCCGCAGGAGCTCGCCGGCATACCGCAGTCCGCGATCTCCCGCTCCCTCGGAGTCGCCAACCACCTGCGCCACGCCGACATCCGCCCCGGCGACACCGTCCTGGACCTCGGCTGCGGCGGCGGGATCGACACCATCATGGCGGCCCGCCGGCTCGGCCCCGGCGGCCGGGTCATCGCTCTCGACTTCCTCCCGGAGATGCTCGCCCGCACCGCCCAAGCCGCGGCCGAAGCCGGCCTGGCCAACGTCGAGCCCCTCGAGGGCGAACTCGAAGCCATCCCCCTCGACGACACCTCGGTGGACGTCATCATCTCCAACGGCGTGATCAACCTGTCCCCGCGCAAGGCACGCGTGATGGCGGAATGCGCGCGCGTCCTGCGTCCAGGCGGCCGGCTCTGCGTCTCCGACCTCACCGTGCACCAGGAGGACCTGCCCCCCGAGATCCTCACCCGGCCGGCCGCCTGGGCCGGGTGCGTGGCAGGCGCGCTCTCGGAGGACGACGTCGTACGCAAACTCGCGCGCGCCGGATTCCAGGACATCGACATCGTCTACCGCCGGCCCCTGAGTATCGACGACTGTGCGCTGTACCCCCTGTTCGACGCCGACACCATCACCCTCATGCGACGCCTGGTGCCCCCGGAGAAGCAGCACACCGTCGCCGTGGCAGTCGTCGTCTGCGCCCGCAACGGACCCACGCACATGACTAGCTGATCTCCGTACGCCGCCAGGGAGATGACGGATCCGTGCGCAGCGCGGTCTCGGCGATGACGAGTACGTACGTCGTGGCGGGCACCTCTCCGGGCACGGGGCCGACGTAGGTGTGACCGGTCATGTGGCACCAGGCGGCCAGGTCCAGCGAGGCGGCCGGGTCGGTGGCTCGCAGATGCACGACAGTGCCCGGTGGGGCGCCGTCGACTTCCTTGCGGAGACGGAGCAGGAGGGTGACGCAGAGCAGGCCCGAGCCGTCCACGACCAGTGGCGGTTCGGCATGGGCAGAGGCGGTCACGCGCGACCTGCGCGGGCGGCGGTGATCAGCGCGTTGGCGGCGCGGTCGATGTCTGCCGGAGTGGTCCAGCGGCCGATCGACAACCGGAGTGCGGCCATGCTGCGGGCATCGTCCAGGCCCATCGCGCGCAGGACCGGCGAAGGGGTGCGGGTGCCGCTGTGGCAGGCCGAGCCGGTGGAGGCGGCGATCTCGGGTGCGGCGGTGAGGAGTTCATGGCCGAGTACGCCGTCGATGCTGATGTTGAGGGTGTTGGGCAGTCGTGGCTTCACCGGGCCGTTGAGGTGGACCCGGCCCGGGAGCGCGTCGGTGAGTCGGTCGTGGAGGCGGTCGCGCAGTCCGGCGGAGCGCTCATGGCCGCCCGAGGCCAGGTCTGCGGCGGCGAGTTCGGCGGCGGTGCCGAGCGCGACGGCGAATGCGACGTTCTCGGTGCCCGCGCGCAGACCGTGCTCCTGGCCTCCGCCGTGGACCAGCGGTTCCAGGACGACGCCGCGACGGATGTACAGCGCGGCGATGCCCTTGGGGGCGTACATCTTGTGCCCGACCACGGTCAGCAGATCGACCCCCAACTCCCCTACATCCAGCGGGACTTTCCCGACGGCCTGGGCGGCGTCGCAGTGAAACAGCGCGCCGTGCGCGCGGGTGATGCGGGCCAGCGCGGGGATCGGCTGGAGGGCGCCGGTCTCGTTGTTGGCGGCCATCACCGACACCAGCACGGTCTCCTCGGTGAGCGCGGCAGCCAGCGCGGCAGGGGCGACCAGTCCGTCGCCGTCGACGGGCAGCACGGTCACGCGGGCTCCGTGCAGGCGCTCCAACGCGTGGCAGGTCTCCAGGACGGCCGGATGCTCGGTGACCTGCGTGATCACATGCGGACGCATGTGGCCGGAGGCGAGGACCGCACCGCGCAGCGCGAGCAGGTCGGCCTCGGAGCCGGAGGCGGTGAACACGATCTCCTCGGCACGGGCACCGATCAGGGCGGCGACCTGTGCGCGAGCGTCGGCCAGCGCGGCGCGGGGCTCGGCACTGTAGGGGTGGCTGCTGGAGGGGTTGCCGAAGAAGTCCGTCAGATGCGGGCCCATCGCCTCGGCCACCCGAGGATCCACCGGGGTGGTGGCGTTGTAGTCCAAGTAGACCGGCCCGTCGGCGAGCCCCGGATGTACGGGCACACCGCTGCCGGTCATGCCAGGTCCCCGGCGTCGACGGGCAGTTCGGCCAGGCGCCACTCCAGCATGCCGTCGTTCAGGCGGATCGCCCGCCGTCCGCGGTCGGTCAGCAGCCGCACCGCGTCGTAGGCGAGTACGCAGTATTCGCCCCGGCAGTACACGACGATCTCCGTCTGCTCCGGCAACTCGTCGATCCGGTCGGCCAGTTCATCGACCGGGATCGACACCGCGCCCGGGATGTGCCCGGCCCGGTACTCAGCCACCGGACGCACGTCCAGCACCACCACGTCCCCGGCCGCCACACGGGCGCGCAGCTCCTCGTGGGTGACCTCCGCCGCGTCGTCCTCACCGAGGTACGCGTCCCGCGCCGCGGGTACGGCCGCCTGGTGGGCCTCGGCGACCTTGCGCAGCAGCGCGAACAGCTGGGCCACGTCGTCCCCGGCGAGCCGGTAGTGGATGCGCACGCCCTCACGGCGGGTGGCCACGAACCCGGCCTGCTTGAGCGTCTGCAGATGCGCCGAGGCCGTCGTCAGGTTCAGCCCCGCCGCCTTGGCCAGCGCGTCCACCGTCCGCTCGCCCTGGGCCAGCAGATCGAGGAGTTCCAGGCGCTTTCCGCTGGCCAGCGCCTTGCCGCTGACCGCGAACGCGTCGTACAGCCGCGCCTTCGTACCGGCCGTGGTGTTTCCCGCCATGACATCCTCCATAAATCCATGGAATATTATAGGTGAAGGTGAGGGTCGTGACCACGCCCGCTCTCGCCCGCAACCTTTGGAGGACCTGATGGGCTTCGCCGACGACCGTCTGATCCCGCTGGTCGACGCCGGGCTGGGCAACAGCGCCTACCTCGTCGACCTCGGCGACGGCCGCGCTCTGGCCGTGGACCCAGGCCGGGACCTGCGCGCCCTGCGCACCGCCGCCGAGCGGCGCGGGCTGACCGTCGCCTTCGCCGCCGACACCCACCTGCACGCCGACTTCCTCACCGGAGCCCTCCAGCTCGCCGCCGACGACGGCGCCGCCGTCCTGGCCTCCGCCGCCGGCCACCGCACCTTCCCGCACACCGCGCTCGCCGACGGCGACGAGACCGACCTGGGCGGGCTGACCCTGCGCACACTGGCCACCCCCGGCCACACCGACGAACACCTGTCCTTCCTGCTCCTGGACGGCACACGCGAGCTGGGGGTCTTCACCGGCGGCTCGCTGATCGTCGGCTCCGCCGCGCGCACCGACCTCCTCGGCGCCGACCGAACAGAGGAACTCGCCCGCGCCCAGTACCGGTCTCTGCGGCGGCTGGCCGACCTACCGGACCGGACCGCGGTGTGGCCCACCCACGGCGCCGGTTCCTTCTGCTCCGCCCCGCCCGGTGCCGAGCGCACCACCACCATCGGCGCCCAGAAGCAGGCCAACGCCCTGCTCGCCGCGCCGGACGAGGACACCTTCGTACGCGAACTACTGAGCAGCCTCGGCTCCTACCCCTCCTACTTCGACCGCCTCGCCGAGACCAACCGGCGCGGCCCTGCCGTGCTCGCTGCGGGGCCCGCGCTCCCCGCCCTGTCCGCGGCCGCCGTACGCGAACTGATCGGCCAGGGCGCGCAGGTCGTCGACGTACGGCCCGTGCCGGACTTCGCCGCCGGCCACATTCCCGGCGCCGTCTCGATCCCGCTGCGCGACCAGTTCGCCACCTGGCTCGGCTGGCTGCTGCCCGACGACGCCCCGCTCGTCTTCGTCACCGCACCCGGCCAGGACCTCCCCGAACTCACCTGGCAGGCCCTGAAGATCGGCTACGAGCGACTGGCCGGCCACCTGACCATGGACGCCTGGATCGCCGGCGGCGGAGGCCGGGCGACCATCGAATTGCTCACCGCCGACCGCATCGGCGACCGTCCCGTCCTCGACGTCCGCCAGCAATCCGAGCGCGAAGCCGGTCACATCCCGGGCGCGGTCGGCATCGAACTCGGCGCATTGGCCGCCCGTGCCGACGAGGCGCCCTCGGGAGCGGTGGTTCACTGCGGACACGGTGAGCGCGCGATGACCGCCGCCAGCCTCCTCCAGCGCGCGGGACACAAGGACCTGGCCGTTCTCGAAGGCGGACCCGCCGACTGGGCCAAGGCCACCGGACGCCCGCTGCGGGAGGGCGCGTGACCACCACGACCTCCCCTGGCGGCATACGGCTCGGACTGCGCGCCAACCTCGCCCAGTTCAGCCTGCTCGTCCTCGTCAACGCCCTGGTCGGCGGGATGCTCGGCCAGGAGCGCACGGTCCTGCCGCTGCTCGCCGATGACGTCTTCCACCTCTCCGCCTATACGGCCGCCCTCACCTACATCCTCGCCTTCGGCGCCACCAAGGCGATCACCAACTTCTTCGCCGGCGCCCTCTCCGACCGCTACGGACGCAAGCCCGTCCTCATCGCCGGCTGGCTGATCGCCCTGCCGGTCCCCGCGATGCTCGCCTGGGGCCCGTCGTGGGGCTGGATCATCGCCGCCAACGTGCTGCTCGGCGTCAACCAGGGCCTGACCTGGTCCACCACCGTCATCATGAAGATCGACCTGGTCGGCCCCGAACGCCGCGGCCTGGCCATGGGCTTCAACGAGGCCGCCGGGTACGTCGCTGTCGCCGCCACGGCCATGGCCACCGGCGCCATCGCCGACCACGCCGGACTGCGTCCCGAGCCGTTCCTCCTCGGCGCCGCCTACCTCGTTCTGGCCCTGGGCCTGTCCACCTTCGCGGTCCGCGAGACCCGCGACCACGCCCGGGCCGAGGCCGCCCAGCACCCCGTACCGGCGACGGACGTGACCACCGCGCAGATCGCCCGCCTGACCAGCTTCACCGACAAGGCCCTGTCCGCCGCCAGCCAGGCCGGCCTGGTCAACAACCTCAACGACGCCCTCGCCTGGGGCATCTTCCCTCTGCTGTTCGCCACGCACGGCCTGTCCGTCGCCGAGATCGGCGTCCTCGCCGCCCTCTACCCGGCCGTGTGGGGTGCGGGGCAGATGCTCACCGGCTGGTGGTCCGACCACGTCGGCCGCAAGCACCTCATCACCGCCGGCATGCTGCTCCAGGCCGCCGCCATCGCCCTCGTCGCCGCCGCGACCACCTTCCCCGCCTGGGCCGTCGCCCAGATCCTGCTCGGTATCGGCACCGCGCTCGTCTACCCGACGCTGCTCGCCGTCATCGGCGACGTCGCTCACCCCGCCTGGCGCGCCCGCGCCGTCGGCGTCTACCGCTTGTGGCGCGACGGCGGCTTCGCCGTCGGCGCCCTCCTCGCCGGAATCCTCGCCGACGCGTACGGTCTCACCACCGCCATCTGGGCCGTCGCCGCCCTCACCGCCACCTCCGGCCTGACCGTCGCGGTCCGTATGTACGAAACCCATCCGCGCCCGGTGAACCAAGCCGCTGCTCGCCGAGATCCACCCCCGCCCGATCAAGTCAACTGAGACCGAGGCACGAAGAAGGCCCCGACCGGAATCGGTCGCGGCCTTCGTTTGCTGGACTCTCGGCGGCCGCCCCGAGCTCGCCGAGCTCCGCCTTCGGGCCTGGGCGCACATGCTCGGCTTCCTCGGCCACTTCTCCACCAAGTCCCGCCGCTACTCGACCACTTTGGGCGCCCTTCGCGATGCCCGCGCCGAATGGCGCCGCGCACAAGCCGCTGCCGCCGTCGAGACCGGGAACCAGCCGCCCGGGCACGTGGGAAAATGGACATGCGCTCACGACTGCGGAGTGACCATGCGGGACCAGCTGAGGCTGATGGATCTGCTGGCCGCCCTGTCGGTGGCCACCGATCTCGGCATGGGGCGACCGCCGGACACGGCGGTCCGGTCGTGCCTGCTCGCAACCGGCCTGGCCCGCGCCCTCGACCTGCCTGACGGGCAGGTGCGTGGCGTCTACCTCGCCTCGCTGCTGCGCCACCTCGGCTGTACGGCCACTGCGGCCGTCGAGGCCCGCCTGTACGGGGGCGACGAACTGGCGTCACGGTCGGCCGCCGAACCTGCGGACTTCGGTGACGTCCGGGAGACGCTCGCCCTGACGCTGGGCACTGGACGGGGCGCGGGCGTAAACCGGCCGCGCCTGCTCACGCGGGCCGTGGTGGGCAACCTCCGGCACGGGAAAGCGATCTTCCAGTCCATCTGTGAGGCGGGCTCTCTGCTCGCCGGCCGGCTCGGGCTCGACCGGGAGGTCGGGGACTGCCTGTACCAGCAGTTCGAGCGGTGGGACGGCAAAGGACTGCCGCAAGGGCTGGCCAAGGACGAGATCGTGCTCCCGGCACGGATCAGCGAAGTCGCCAACCAGGCACTGCTGTTCCACCTCAAGGGCGGGCCGGAGGCAGCCATGGCGATGGTGGAGCGACGGGCCGGTGGATGGTTCGACCCGTCGGTCGTCGACGTCTTCGGGCGCCGCGGGAGCGCCCTGTTGCGCGAGATCGACGCCGTGGATCCGTGGGAGGCGGTCCTGGAAGCCGAGCCGCCGCCCGTGAGGTACATCACCGGGGGCGAGTTCGACCAGGTGGCGCGCGGCTTCGCGGACATGGTCGATCTCAAGGGGACCTACACACTGGGGCACTCGGCGGGAGTCGCCGAGCTGGCCGAAGGAGCCGCCCACTCGCTCGGGCTGGCGCAACGCGACGTCGAGGACCTGCGGCGCGCCGCCCTCCTGCACGACCTGGGGCGGGTCGGCGTCTCCAGCGGGATCTGGGACAAGCACGGCCCGGTGACTCGTACGGAACGCGAGCAGATCCGACTGCACCCCTACCACACGGAGCGCATCCTGGCCTGCTCGCACGTCCTCGAACCGCTGGGGCGCATCGCGGGTCTGCATCATGAACGACTGGACGGCAGCGGCTACCACCATGGGCTGTCGGCCGCCGGGATCCCCTTGACGGCCCGGATCCTCGCGGCCGCCGACACCTTCCAGACGGCCACCCAGGATAGGCCTCACCGGCCCGCCCGCAGCCCGGCCGGGGCCGCCGACCTGCTGGCCGAGGAGGCCGCGGCCGGTCGTCTCGATCCCGACTGCGTGCGGACCGTCGTCGATGCCGCCGGGCAAGCGCCGTCACCAGTACGGCTGATCTGGCCCGCCGGGCTCACGGACCGGGAGGTCGACGTCCTGCGGCTGCTGGCCCGCGGCCTGTCGAACAAGGAGATCGCGAGCGGGCTCGTGATCTCGCGACGTACCGCCGAGCACCACGTCCAGCACATCTACGGCAAGATCGGCAACTCCACTCGCGCAGCCGCCGCCCTGTTCGCCATGGAGCACGACCTCCTGCGGGGCTGAGCCGCCGTACCGGTTCCGGCGGTCACGAGGCGTGCGGTCACGATGCGAGGAACTCCCGTACGACGGCCGCCACCAGGACGGGGTCGGTTCGGTGGGCGATGTGCGCGTGACCGTCGAGGAGGCGAATCCGGGCACCCGGGATTGCCGCCGCTGCTTTGTCGGTGGCCTCCTTGAGGGCTGGTGGGCTCTGCGAACCGGACAGCAGCAGCGTCCGCGCCGTGATCCCTTCGAACTGGCCCTGCCGGTACACCCAGCCCTCCTCGGCACGTGCCTCCCGTGCCACGGTCGGTGCCACGGCGACACGGCGGGCCCATTCCGGGCCTGAACGCATGGCGCGGATCTGGTCGTCGGTGAAGTCGAGGACGTCCCGGAGCACCAGGACGATGGCCGCTTCGGCGTCGCCGTCGGAGAGCGCCTTCTCGGCCTTCTCGATCCAGCCCTCGGGGTAGGCGAGCCCGAGGCTGGGCTCGTACAACAGCAGGTGGCTGATGTTCCCCGTGAGCGTCGCGCCGCCCATCGCAAGGCTCGCCCCGTAGGAGTGGCCCCACACGGCGACCGGGCCGCCGACTCGCGCGGCGACCGTGTCGACGACGGCGGCGACGTCCTCGAACTCCCGCTCGATCGCATACGCGGCGCCGTCGCCGCTCGCGCCGAAGCCGCGACGGTCCATGGCGAACGTGGTGATGTCCGTGCGGAGCTCGCCCACCAGGGCGGACGAAATGGTGTGGTCCTGCAGCGAACCGTGCACCATCACCAGCGCAGGTCCCCCACCGTCGGCCCAGACCGCGATCGCGGTCCCGTCGGGTGCCCGGACGTCGAACCGGTCGGCGGCGAGCTCCTTGCTCACGGTGTTCATCTCCGTGCCTCCCGATCGGCCCCGCTGTGCGACCGGGACGTGAACTCCACGACCTCGTGCACGAACGCTTCCGGATGTGTCACGTGCGGAATGTGACCCGCACCGGCGTAGACGACGTGCTCGGCCTGCGGCAACAGCTCCGCGAGCCGCGTCAGCACCGGCCGGAACAGAGGCGGGCTCCGGTCGCCCGACGTGAGCAGCACCGGCCCGTGGTACCGGGCCAGCGCGGTCTCGTCGACGGCCCCGGCGGCGGGGTCGTTCTGCTCGTCGAGGTATGTCGGAGCGTTCTGGACGAAAGTCCGCCGCATGCCGTCGGGCATCCGCGCCCAGCTGCCGGGCCCGAGAGCCACCGCGTCCACGAACAGCTCGGCCGCACCGGCGTCATCGCCCGCCGAGATGCGACGCGACACCTCCTCGAGCGGCCCACGCTCGACGGCCTCGGCCGCGGCGGCCTCGGGACTGCCCGGGGCGAGCAGGGACCACAGCGGCGGCTCGTGTACGACGATCCCGCGCAGTACGTCCGGGCGGGCCGCGGCCAGCTTGAGCGTGATGGCCGCGCCGGCCGAGTTGCCGACGACCCATGCGGGGACCGCCTCGAGATGCTCGATCAGCGCGGCGAGGTCGGCCACGTCCTCGTCGAAGCTGCCCTGGCCGGAGAGGCGCTCGCTGCTGCTGTGGCCCCTCCGGTCGTAGGCGACGACGCGGAATTGGGGGACCAGGCCGGGTACGACCGGATCCCAGTTGTGGTGCGAACCCCAACTGCCGTGCACGAGAACGAGCGGAACCGCCCCCTCACCGGTCGACTCGTACGCGATGCGCACCCCGTTGACCTGAACGAACTCCATGGGCTCCGCCGAGGTGACGGCGCCCCCATTGATGCGTGCCATCGCTGCCGCTCCTCTCCTCGGAGGACAGCACCAGGCTCACTCCACGACCGTCGACCGCGCATCGGCAGACCTGCCCATCTGCCAGTCCGGCAGGCGGGCACCGATCACCACGGTCGGGAGTCTGCGGCGGCGTGTGGGGACCGGCGCCGATGACTCGTACGTGCAGCGCGCAGCGACGCCGTACCTGCCGACCATCGGGTGCCGACAGCCGATGGCCTGGTCGCGCCGGCGCGCGTCGAAGATGTCAGGCTGCCGAACTCGCCGTGCTTCGGGTGACCGGTTTGACGTGGGCGAAGGCGCTGCGGGCGTTCCACGTGGGAAACGCTCGCACGAGCCAGGAGGGGCCATGGAGTTGGATGCGCCGGTCGAGGACGGCGTCGGCCCAGGTCTGCTGGCCGGCGTGCCATTTGACGAAGGCCTCGGCCTCCGCCGTGATGTAGAGGTCCTCGTCGAGGCCGGGGTACGTCTTGCAGATCTCGGTCTCTCCATGTTCGATCAGCAGCCAGTACCGCTCGGGGCGCGGGCGGCCGGTGAAGTCGAAGCGGATGACGACGCGCCGGTCCGGGAGCCGGTCTCGGCGGAGCATGTTGCACATCGACCACAGCGCCACAAAGGGATCGAGGTGCTCGGGGGCGATCTCGAGCCAGGCAGCACCCCACTCGCCGAGCGACACGCAGACCTTGAACAGGTCGTGCCCCGCGGGCGTGAGCTCGTAGTGGTTTCCGCGGGCGTCGGGCTTGGGTTCTGCCCTGACGATGCCCAACCGTTCCAGTTGCTTGAGCCTCTGCGAGAGCAGGGTGCGGGAAAGCCCGGGGGCGCCCTCCAGGATTTCGCCAAAGCTTCCACAGCCCAGGTACAGGTTGCGGATGATCAATGGCGTCCAGCGCTCGGCGAAGATCTCGGCGCCGCGGGCAATCGGGCAGTACTGGCCGTAGCTCCGCACGCCATCAGTGTCGCACCCCTGCCCCGGGACCTGAAGTCCAGAATCCTGACTTCACAGCCGTGGCCTGAAGAGGTGCGATGAGATTGATGCGCGAGGAGATGAGAGAAGGACCTCCGAGCACGTCGGCCACCCGAGTGAGGAGGCGACCGCCATGAAGATCGACGGGTTCCGAGGCCGGCTGATCACCCGTGACGACGCCGACTACCACACCGCCCGAGCCGTGTGGAACGGCGCCGTGGACCGGCGCCCCAGGCTGATCGCCCGATGCGGAGGCACTGCCGACGTGGCCGCGGCCGTGCGTTTCGCCCGCGATCACGACCTGGAGATCGCCGTGCGGGGTGGCGGCCACAACGTGGCCGGTACCGCAGTGTGCGACGACGGGATCATCATCGACCTCTCGGCGATGCGGGCCGTGTCCGTCGACCCTGCCGACCGCACCGCCTGGGTCCAGGGCGGTGCCCTCTGGGCCGACGTCGACCACGAGACGCAGGCTCACGGGCTGGCCACCACCGGGGGCATCGTGAGCCATACCGGCGTCGCAGGGCTGACCCTCGGCGGCGGCATCGGCTTCCTCATGCGCAAGCACGGGCTCGCCGTCGACAACCTGCTGACCGCCGAGGTGGTCACCGCCGACGGCAGCATCCTCCATGCGTCCGCTGACGACCACCCCGACCTGTTCTGGGCGCTGCGAGGCGGCGGCGGCAACTTCGGCGTTGTCACCCTGTTCCGGTTCGCGCTGCACGCCATCGGCCCGACGGTCCTGGCCGGACCCGTCTTCTGGGCGGCCGACGACACCACCGACGTGCTGCGCTTCTACCGGGACTTCGCCGCCGACGCACTCGACGAACTCGGCACTGTGGTCAGGCTCGGGACCGTTCCCCCGCTGCCCGTCATCCCCGAGGAACTGCACTGGCGGCCCGCCATCGCCGTCGTCTGCTGTTACGCGGGCCCGATCGCCGACGGCGAGCGCACGGTGGAGGCCCTTCGCCGGCTGGGGACGCCGCTGGTGGATCTGCTCGCGCCCAAGTCGTACTGCGCCCACCAGAGCGCAACCGACGACACCACGCCCCACGGCTGGCACTACTACTGGAAGTCCACGGACCTCGCCGATCTGTCCGACGACACCATCTCCGTCATCGCCGACCACGCCTACCGCGCCGGCTCGCCCCGGTCGTACGCAGTGATGTTCCACATGGGCGGCGCCGTCAACCGAGTCACCCACACCGCCACCGCCTACGCCGGCCGCGACGTGGCCCACAACATCAACATCGACGCCGTATGGCTGCCCGGTGAGTCGGGCGAGCACGCCGCAGCCGAGACCGCCTGGGCGCGGCGGTTCCTCCACGCCCTCCAACCGCACCGCGCCAACAGCGTCTACGTCAATTTCCTTGATTCCGACGACGGCAACAGCCGTGTCCGAGAGGCGTACGGCGAGCGCATCTATCGACGACTGGCCGAGATCAAGGCCAAGTACGACCCGGACAACACCTTCCGCCACAACAAGAACATTCACCCCGGCTGAGCAGGGTCGGTGACGATCGACGCCGGATGGTGGACCCGAATGCCCGGGGGAGTGGTTGAGCCCGGAACAAGCTGGAGCAAAGAGCGGTGCCGAGGACCTGATTTCCAAGGCTCTGGCCGCAATTCCATGCATGCAAGTCCCGGCCGTTGGCCCCGGCAGCGTCGCCCTCGTTCTCCTGGCCATGTCTCCGCTCCTGACGACAGAGCCGGATCACGTCGCCACGCGCGAATCGGTAGGGAGGCCACCCTCAGCTCGGTCGACTTGCAGCGGTGGACGAGCCGGCGCTCCGTGATCACGCTGGAGATCACGGAGGACCACCTGGGCGCCACTCAGCCTGCCCGTATCCGCCGTCCCGCACTGGACCTCGAACCCGCCGACGCGGTGAATGTGGCCCAGTCTGCCGACTACGACACCAACGCGATCCTCGCCCTCGCCCTCGCCCTCGCCCGACGAGCCTTCGGACTGTACGCCGGCAGGGCCGCCACAAAGCGTTCCGGCTGCTCCTCGACGGACCGTTCTGAAACGAGACTCTCCGGAGTCAAGTGCCGACTGCGGCATGGGACTTGTGCCTGCTCGGGGCAGGCGTTGGGTGTCCGGCGTCTCCGGGAACGGCGGGCTGAGGGCTCGCACCGTGCGAACCTGCCGCTTGCCCGGGTCAAGGCACAGGTCAAAACGGGGCCGGGGCGCGTGCGGACTGCGGCCTCAAGGCGCTCGTGCCCTCTGCGTGCCCAATCTTTGGGTCCAGAAGCTCCCGCAGAGCGCAGCAACAACCCGCCCACGCAACAAAACCCCAGGCCACTGACCTGGGGTCTCATCATGGAGCGGGTGACGAGAATCGAACTCGCGCTCTCAGCTTGGGAAGCTGCGATCACTTGGGGCTGGTGAGGCTGCGGACTGGGCGTTCGCCTGGCACCGGGTCTCATCGCCCTTGGTCGCTTTCACCGTGGTTCCCCGGTGTTCCCCGCTCTATCTGGTGCGCTTGTGGTGCGTCGGTCACGTCCTGTCCTGGTGCCGTCGTCTCGTCGGCTCCGCCGTAGAGATCTGCACGGAGATGCTCCTTGGCCGCTTCAAGCCGCGGGCCGTGGTCGGGCATGAAGATCTCGCGCAGCGTCTTGTCCAGCGTTCCGGAGATCGCGTAGATCGGCGACCAGACGGCTCGGTCGTGCACGATTCCTTCAAGGTCGTCGGACTGGAACATGACTTGGTAGAGCCAGTCCGACAGCACGAACGCTTGATCGCGCGTGAGCCTGATGGTGATCGCTTCCTCGTCCACACCCTCAACCTAGCTCCATCGGGCAGAAGCCTTGAAGCGTCATGAGGCCTTGCCATGGGAAGCACAGGATGCCCCGGGCCCCAGAACCCTGAGAGGTGCGGGACCCGTGGGGGCGGTGCCCTGCCGAACTTGGAGCCGTGACATCCGCTTTAGGAGTTCGATCAGTGCTCCGTCCTGCCCCAGAGCCCTGCGGCTGGGTAGTCCACGGTGGCGCATGCAAGTGTGCTGTCGTCCGGCGGCGTTGATGTCAGCTTGGGCTAGCGCTTCTTGCGCTTCTTCGCCTGGGCCTCCTTCTCCTTGCGCTGAGCCACACCGTATGCCGACCACGGACCCTGATGCACTGGGCAGCGGGAGGTGCCCGACACAACCTGCCTCTGACACCGACCGCCTGTCAGGGTGCGTGCGCCACACTTCGCCATGCCGTCTCCCCCTAGCCCCTGCTCGGTCCGCCACAGCTCTAGGCACGGTGGCGTGGTTCCCCCCAACGGTGAAGGCGTGAACCGGCTTGTGCGGGAGTGCGCGGGCACACGCTTCAGAGTGAAGACTTGGTCCAGCGAACTTCCCGAAGCGGCGCACACGGGCTTCAACCTGAGGCAGAATGGCCCTACTTGGCAACAGCGCCGGCTCCCTGCATCCGCCGCCCCGAGTGGGCACGACCTTGTGAGGGAGTCCGCAATGGAACCGATTTCTCTGCTTCTTATGGCAATCATTCTCATGATTGCCAGAGAACGGAGTTAGTCGATATGCCAAGGCCGGGGGCCTCGCGAGGCCCCCGGTTTCATTTCCCTATTGCGTCACTGGCCGCAGAAATCAGCGTCCCGACCGTGGCCAGCGAAGCAATTGGTATTCCGATAGCGGCGATCTTTTCCCCAACGGACAGCCTGGACCACCATGTCCCATCGGCTACGGCGGAATTGATGCGGAGTTGTGCCCTGAGAGACCGCCTCTTCAAGAACTGAAATAGAATGAAGAGGACTCCGAATGAAAGAAGAGCTCCCATGATGATGTTGAATGCGAGCTGATTTTCCTTCGACTCCGCCGCCCTTTGTATGCATTCTTCAACTGTCTCCTTTCCGAGGTCGCCGAATGCCCAAAGTGCCCCCACGCCGATGAAGAACACTGCAAAAACAACTGAAATTTTTGCTTCGTATTTGGGGGAATTTCGGACTGCTCCATGCGCCCCAAGGAAAGATTCCAGGCGGGCGGATTGACCGTATACCCAGGTAGAGTCGGAGCCAGAAAAGTTGAACTCGGTCCGCTCGGTGTCGATGGAAATGGAGACCGAGCGCTCCATCGAGGCGTTTTTTGCCTCCATGGAGATGTTCGTCCACTTGCCACTGGGTTCCGGGGCGTTAGCTTGAAGCGTTGCAATAAGGTCAGCTAGGTTCGAATTCCAAAACCGAGTACTCCCGACTACCGTCGAGATTTGAACTTCTGGTGAAGATATCCCTTCGCAAGCGACGCCGAACATGCGCTCTAGTTCACTTTGGCCAAGGCGGCACTGGTAATAAACTTTGCGAACGTCTGTCTGCTGATTTGGCGTGCTGGCCATGCGAGAATGCTGGACCTTTCGGCTTGTCGATCCATCTGGACGGATAAGATGAGGGTGCAACTCGTGGCCGCGGTGCATGGGTAAGGTTGCTTATTTTGACCGTGCTACCGCTTCCAGCCCATATAAAAGGTCAATGCCGCCACAGCTGCGCCGCCCAAAAAACTGAGCACTCCGGCAATAATCAAATTCTGCTGCTTTAGTCGCTCTTCTCGTTGCTCGCGTGGGAGGAGGGGGACCACTTCGGCACGCCCGTCGATCAACCTGTTCATCAGGGCGATAGCGCCCAAAAGGATGAGATACGGAAGGATGCCAAATGCCAAGCTTTTGTAAGCGTTGATCAGGGCAATAGTGGCGACTAGCCCGGCCAGCGTCATTAGAGCTGTGGCGGCCTGCACTAGGCGACGGTGTCGAACGCCAAAAGACATTCGAGGTCTTAGCATTTCTTCCACAGCATCCACTAGGCTCAGGGCCGCCTGGCTTTGCTCCGTAGTGCGTACGGCTGGCGACTCTCCTAGGGCCACGACAACTTCGGGTCTGACGGTGATTAGCCGTACTGTTCGAAGCTCTCGTTTGCTGGCATCTCTGAGGTCATCAACGCTTTCTGCTGTCGCGTCTCCGGCCTGGATTGTCACGGCCTCGGCGTCACGTTCCAGCAATCTCTTAACATCGGAAATATCGCTCAGGAAAAGCCGCATCTTAGGTAGTGCTTTTCGATATTCATGTGGCTCCGGGCTGGCAGTTGGAGGCACGTCGCGTCTCAAGGCACACACGAAGTGATCGTACTGCATGAAATTCCGCACAAGCCAGAGTTCTCATGATTCGAGAAGCGGGATCAGCTGCCACGCTGCGGTGTCCACGAGGTCGGCGTAACGACTTTGGCCGGGAGCTGCTTTGGCGCGAGTGATCATGGCCCCGTAAGCTTCCGGCGCGTCGGGCAGTCTGTGGACCTGCCCGCTAAAGCACGACGTTGGGGCCATGATCTTCGAGGCTCGCGCCAAAGTGGCTGGCTAAAGTCGTGGAGCCGACCGCCCCAGCCACAGAGGGTGTCTCCCACTTCATGCCCGCAGCTCGCCAGCGCGCCGCCGGGCGCGGCCAGCCGGGGCGAAGACAGGAGGCAGGCCGCGCCCGGCGGCGCGCGCCCGCGCCGTGCGCGGGCCTTGAACCCGTAGAGAAGGTTGTTACTCGCAGCTGTGACGGCAGTTGTGACAGCAGTGATGCTCTGTTAGGGCCGGCATGGGCCGCGGAGAAGAGATGTGTCGCCGCTGCTGCCGCCTGCGATGTTGAAGAGCCACATTGCTTGCTGGCTCGTGGCAGCCTGAACCGCGGTGGTCGGCGCTTGAGGTCGAATTGTTTCTACGGTTCCGGAACTCTGTGACGGCTAGTACCACTGTTGCAGCGGCGACTGCGGTGTTGCTGACAGTGGGACTTACCCATGTCACAGCTCCCTGGGTAATGACGATCACCAGTGCTAATGACACGTCACCTCGAGCCTTCTCCCTCCACTTCCGCATCACGATCTTGCTTCTTGCGAGGCTAGGCATGGAACCCCCTTAATCCTTTCGGCGGCATGATCCTGCTGGAAAAGAGGTTGAAGCCTTCCTCGGAAGATGCCAAGCAAGCCCCTGTACATCCCTGTACAGGGGATGTACAGGAGCCGACTCCCCGTGGGGCTCACTGGCCGCTAACATGTCTCGGCATGGGGGCATATCGGGAAGTGCCATGGTCTGACGTTGGTATCACTGACGCCAGAGGCCAGATTGGGAAGCTGGCCAGCAGAGTCGAACACGGTGCCGAAATTGTGTACCTGACAAATGGCCGCCGCCGCGTTGCGGCGTTGATCGGCTTCCGTGAGGCGGAGCGATGGATAAAGGATGATTCGGAATGTGTTTCGAATCCTGGAGCTGTGAGGGAGGCAACTAATCGAATCCTGGCGTTGGAGCGCGGAGAGGTGCGCTTGGAGTCGGTTGCAGCGGGGCTCGCAGACGAGGATCTAGGTGAGGTCGTCGGCGGTCTAATCACGCTCCTGACTGCTCTGTATCTGCCGTACTACGCACAGGGCGAGGGCGGGCGAATCAGGTTGCTAACGGAAGATGGGAGGGACGCTCACGACCAGTTCTCGCTAGCTGATCTGGTTTTCTGCAAGATTTTGGAAGGCAGGCACCTGGGTTCGGCTCGTACGGCAGTTCCAGTCGTTGCTGGATCTTTCTGGGCCATGCAGGCGGACATGGATCCCGCAGAATGGCGAAACGCTCTGAAACTTCCCATCACGGAAGATGAGGTTCAAATCTGGTTCTACAGTGTCCATCTCGTAGGTAGCTTCATCGATATGCTCATGGGATCGGGCACTGTGGAGGGCGTGCTCCTCAGGGCCTGTGAGTATGTCGAACAGCGAGGGGTGCGGAATTGGTAAGCTAATTAACTTTCCAGAGTGGTGCCGCATATCGTTCGGGGCGGGCGCCGATCAGGAGTTGTCGCAGGTCCTCGCGCAGGGAGCCGTTGAGGCTCAATGCCTCGGTGATTCGGCGGAACGTCGTGTGGGTGACTCCACGATGCCGGGCTCCGGCTTCGAACTGGTCGAGTTGGGACAGTACGGCGTCAGAGTCGAGTTTCACGGGTGGCTGGTCTTTGAGCCATGCGGCCTTGTTGCGCTCATAGTCGATCTCGGAGTAGCCGCAGATCTCCCGGCTGTGTGCTTCTACCTCGTCCAGGGTGGCGGTCGTCGTGATGGCGCGGGCCAACTGGTTCCGGCTCAGTGCTTCGTCCAGGTCGACTTCATAGGCGGTCGGGCCTTCGTCGGTGAGAGGGACGGGAAGGCCGGCGTCTCGCATCTCGCACGTGCCGCGTACGCCTCGGGCTGTCGCCGCGAGCATCCCGGTTGCCTCGGAGGGGTGCCACTCCAGGACCGAGCTGATCGGCTCAACGTCCTTGGTCGTGAAGGTGTGGACGAGCGGGCCGAGGATCCCGCGTAGTTCATCGGGAGGCAGTTCGCCGTCCAGACCGGGGCCTGCCACTAGGAGGCGGATCGGTGCGTTCACCTGACAGCACGCGGCGAGCGTGACGGCGTCGGCGAGCGGGCTCTTCAGTGTCGGCTCATCACCTCGGGCGAGGATGTCTCCGCCAACGTCCAGGAGATCGATCGACTCCGGCGACAGGTGGCTCACTAGCTCTTCGAGCTGGCGAGTGATGCCCTCGACTCCGTGGCGCGGGTCGATCAGCGCAAAGGTGTGCGGGAGCTCTGTTGCGAGTCGGGGGAGTGTGGAGCCTGCTGGAGCGATCGGGCGGGCCTCGGCCGGCACTGCCCAGACTGCTGGGGTGAGGCGTTGGAGGCCAGTGAAGTTGTTCGGTCCTCGGGGGCCCGGTACCGGGTCGATCAGTAGGCGGTCCCACGCGTACGTGAGGATCACCGCCTGGTCCTCGTCGCCGTAGAGGGCGGCGTGAAGCATTGCGGCGGCGACTGCGTCGCCCCCTCCTCCTGCTGCGACGATCAACCGCGTCATGGGCCCAAGCGTACGGGGTACGGACTTGACCACTCACCCTATAGTGGCCAGAGGCCTTAGCCACTTGCCCATTGCGGGCGGCACCAGGACGAGGAGGGCAGATGCCCCAGATCGAGGAGGCTCAGCCGAAGTATCTCCAGATCGCGCACTTCATCCGCGATCAGATCCTTCGGGGCGACTTGCGGGCGGGGGACGAGGTTCCCTCGGAGCGGCAACTGGCGTCGGACTGGAAGGTGTCCAGGCCAACGGCGGCGCGAGCGCTGGAAGCGCTGAGCCATCAGGGGCTCGTCGAGAAGCGGCAGGGGTCCGGCACGTACGTGCGGAGTCTCGAAGTCAACCGGCGCGCACGTGAGTTGTACGGTCGCGCCCGGCAGACGGGGAAGATCTACACGACTGGTGAGTACGCCGTCATCACCTCGGCTGGCTGGCTCGATGCGCCGGATCACGTGGCTGAGGCGCTGGGCCTGGCGAAGGACCGTCGAGCCGTGCACCGTCGGCGAGTGACCAACAACCAGGACGGGCCCATCACTTTGTCCACGTCGTGGTTCGCGCCGGACGTTGGCCAGCGGGCGCCCAAGCTCCTGGATCCGGGGCGGATCCAGGAAGGCACCCTCATGTACGTCGAGAACATGACTGGACGGCAGGGGAGTTACGCCGAGGACCGGATGTGCGCCCGCGCGGCGACGGATGAGGAGACAGTTGATCTCCGGCTTGAGCCTGGATCCGCTGTCCTGGTTGTGCATCACGTCGTCTACGACCTTCAGGACCGGCCGTTGGAGTTCGCCGAAGCCACTTACCCGCCGCATCGTTGGGCGTTCGAGCAGGGCTACCCCCTCACCTGACAGGGTGCCAGTTGCGGCGAACTGCTTGCGCGTCGAAGTGGCTAATGCCACTATCCAGTAAGTGGCTAAGGCCACTTGATCGGAAGGGGGCACGGCGTGACGAGTCAGCGACCGGATCAGGGCACGTGCTTACCCTGCCGGGGGTGCCGGGGACGCGGCTGGAAGCGCGTCGGTTCGCGTACGACCCTGGCTCTCGCCGCTGCCGCCGACCGTGCCCGTGCCACATCGAAGCGGCGCTGCCTCGACTGTGAGGGCAGCGGCAAGGAGTGAGCGCGGATGGCCTACACGATCGACCGCTACCCCCCTGAGGAGCCGTCGCGACTGGGTGCGATGACCTTGCATCCGGTCGCCGAGTCTGTACCCCGGGCCCGTCGCTGGTTCCGAAAGTTCATCACCCCGTACCACCCTGCCTGCGCCCTCGATGACTGCGAGCTGATGATCTCGGAGTTAGTCACCAACGCCATCCTCTACGGGAGATCCGAGGGCGACTGGGTCGTACGGGTTGAGTGGTTCCGAGAGAAGAACTCCCTTCGGGTCGACGTGCACAACCCGGGATTCCCCGCCGCCATCCGGATGCGGCACCCCAGCGCCAATGAGGCCCACGGCCGCGGGCTGCTGCTGATCGACGCCATCGCCGACTCGTGGCGCTCCGGGCCCAGCCCCTTCGGTGGCACGGTGGTCTCGTTTGTGGTGGACGATGCCTGGTCGGCGTGAAGGAGCGTCCGGGTTCTCTTCTATATGCAGTGCCGCTAGTCTGGTTGACCAGTTGACTTGGCCAATCTCGACAGGCGGCGGCGCTCATGGCGTATGAAGTGGAGGCACCTAAGTACGTTCGCCTCGCTCAGACCATTCAGGGTCGCATCGAGGACGGAACGTACGCGCCTGGCAGCCGAGTCCCCAGTGAGAACCAGCTGGTCCAGGCTTTCGGTATGTCTCGCCCGACCGTCGTCCGAGCGCTGGAGCTCCTGAAGCGTGATGGCTGGCTGGAGTCCCGGCAGGGGTACGGCACGATCGTGCGGGGCCGTCCGGCCGTTGTCGAGCAGAAGGATCGCCGGGGGACCGAAGCGCTTACGCGTGATGAGTCTCAAGCCTCAGGGCGGCTGGTTGCCGTCGAGGACACCCCTGTTCCGGTGCGCGTCGCCTCGGTGCTCGGGCTGCCGAAGCGAGCCCAGGTCCTCATGCGCCGGTTCCTCGTCGAGGAGGACGGTGAACCGGTCGAGCTGGTCTCGTCGTACTTCCCCGCCGGTCTCGTCGAGGGTACCGAGCTAGCCGAGTCCGGTCCCCTGAGTGGCAGCACCCGTACCCACCTGGAAGCTCGGAAGAAGGTCCGCTTCGACCACGTGACGGAGCGCGTCTCGGCTCGCCTGCCTGAGCCTGCCGAAGCTGAACTGCTCGACCTTCCGGCCGGCGTTCCGGTGCTCAGCGTTCTCGTGATCGCGTATGACGCCTCAGGCCAAGCGCTCCAAGTCTCTGACGTGCTCCTTCCTGCCGATCGGCAGGAGCTGGAAGACACCTACCGCCTGAACTGAGCCTGTTTCAGGGCCAGTTCTCCCCCAATCTCCACTTGACAAGTCAACCTGGCATCCCTAGCTTCGAACTTGCTAAGTCAACCTGTCAGGTGATGGGTTGATCGAACTCAGAAGGAGAAATCCCTGTGCGTGTGATCCGCATTGACGCCTCGACCGCCACGATCCTGCTCACCGAAGCGCCGGCGCCGAAGGTGCGCGACCGGCAGACCGGCGAGATCGCCAAGGACGCTGTGAGTGGCGAGGCTCTGATGACCGTCGGCGTCGTCTACATCGACGAGGGCGAGTCGTCGCTGATCCAGGTCACCATCCCCGAGAGCGGTGTGACGGACGGGCTGACCGTCGGGGCGCCGATCTCGCTGCCGGGGCTCGTTGCCCGTCCGTGGGAGAGCGTGTTCAACGGTCAGCAGCGGCACGGCATCGCCTATCGGGCTACGGCCATTGCTCCGGGCGCCTTTCCTATGGCCCAGGCGGGCTGATCGACATGACCGACCTGGTGACGGTGGCCGAGCTGGGCGGGGGCCTTGCTGCGTTAGGCGGCGCGGCCTATGCCCGGCACGCCCACCCCGCGGCGTACTGGTCCACGGTCGGGCTTCCGGTCTCGGTGGTCCGGCTCATGGCCTCGTACTCCTCGACGATGGATGCGTGCGGCCTGACAGTCGAGCCGCCCCGCTGGCGGGCGCTGGCTCTCAAAGTGACGACTCGCCGTGACATACGACCTGTCCCGCCCCGCCGGGGCATCATCCGCCCCACCTCGACCGGCCTCCGGATCCGGCTTCGGCTGGCTCCGGGCCAGGAACCGGCGGACGTTGCGGCATCTGCCGAACGCCTTCGGCACGCCTGGGGCGTACATGCCGTGTACGTCCGGGACATCAAGCCCGGCGTCGTTGAACTTCGGCTCGTCGGCTTCGATGTCCTGCGAAAGGTGCGGATGCCGCGCCAGACCGGCAGCGAACATCTCCGGGTGCCCGTGGCTCTTCGGGAGGACGCGACCGCGGTCGTACGCGACTACCAGGCCGTACCGCATGAACTCGTCCTCGGCGCCACGCTGTCCGGCAAGTCCATGTACCTGCGGAACCTGCTTACCGGCCTTGCCACTCAGCCCGTGGTCCTGGTCGGAATCGACTGCAAGCGGGGAGTCGAGCTGGCGCCGTTTGCGCCTCGCCTCTCCGCGCTGGCCACGGACCCGGGACAGGCGGCCGATCTGCTGCCGGTGCTCGTGAAGGAGATGGAGGACCGCTACGACCTGATCAAGGCTCGGCAGGGCATCGCGCCCGGCACTCCTCATGAGCTGATCACCTCGGACGTCTGGGGGCTCCCCGAGACTGAACGCCCGGCTCCCGTTGTCCTGTTCATCGACGAAGTGGCCGAGCTCTTCCTCGTCGCCACCAGGAAGGAGGAGGAGCGGCGGGACGAGATGGTCACTCAGCTCATCCGCCTCGCCCAACTCGGCCGCGCGGCCGGGATCTACCTGGAGGTGTGCGGGCAGCGCTTCGGGGCCGAACTGGGCAAGGGGGCGACCATGCTCCGCGCGCAGCTGACCGGCCGTGTCTGCCACCGCGTCAACGACGAAGCCTCCGCGAAGATGGCACTCGGCGACATCGCACCCGAGGCGGTCTACGCCGCCTGCGCCATCGCCGCCGAATTGCCCGGGTTGGCCGTCGTCGGTGACACCTCCGGCGGGTGGTCCCGCATCCGCACCCCCTATCTCTCCCTCGCCGACGCGGCGGCCACCTGCCGCGATACGGCTCACCTCGCCCCGGAAGTACCGGCGCTCACGTCCTTCCGGCCCTAGGTCCGCCCGTGACTGTGAAGCACCCCGGGCCGCCGACGACTCCGCGCCCGATCACCGAGTAACCCCGCCAATTCCAACGGCCGACGCGGCCGCTCCGCGCCAAGTCCCTACCTCCGCCTTGCCGGAAACCGGAGAGGAAACCTCGTGACTGCCTCGATGTCCTTCTACGCGGACACCCACACCACCGTTCGCCTCAGCGAGTACGGCACGCACCACGCTCCGATCCTCGCCCTGAACGGTGAGGACCACACCCTGACCGTCTCGGCGTTCCACCACGTCCCGATCGCCGATCACTTGTCCTTCGCCCGAGAACTGGCCGCCGCCTGCGCCGACTACGTCAAGGCGCTGGAAGCCTATGCCACCGCCTTGTCCGACGGTGAGCAGGAGCCGGACGAGGACCAGCAATGAGGCTGCCCGTCCGAATCGACGCCGTTCTCGTCCAAGCCCTGATCGCCGCCGCGCTGTCCTTCGCTCACCTGCACGACCTGGCCTCAGCTGCGGGTCAGCACGGCTGGAAGGCGTGGGCCTACCCGGTCTCTGTCGACCTGCTCATGGTGGCGGCTTGGCGGCGACTGCGTTCCGGCGGGGCGAAAGCGGCCGGGTGGTGTTGGTTCCTTGTCGCGTTGACGGCATCACTGGGTGCCAACGTCGCCACCGCCGGACTGCTCGACCTGAACGTCGTACCGGCCTGGCTGCGCATCCTCGTCGCCGGATGGCCTGCCGTCGCCTTCCTAGGCGGAACGCTGCTCGCTCACGGACCGGCAACGCCGCAAAGGGACCCGGCAGTGAAGGAAGGCGCGGTCCCGCCTCTCCCGGCCCCTGAACTGCCCATCCGGGCGCCGGAATCGGCTCCACCAGCCACGGTCTCTGTCCCGCCGGCGCTCGTCGCCCTCGCTCGCAAGGTCGCCGACGAACACCGCGCCCGGACCGGAACTGCCATCGACACCTCGACGCTTCGCGCCCGGCTCGGCGTCCCGATGCCGCTCGCCGAAGCCATTGCCGCGCAACTCACCTGATCCCGGAGGACTTTCCCCGCATGCGCCCCACCACGCTCCGCGCGCTGAAACGCGCAGCCGAGCTGACCCGCCAGCACCGACTCACCGAAGCCGTACTGATCGCCGAACCGGTCATCCTCGCCGCCGACCGCCACGAGGGCGACGAGATCTTGCGCTGGCTCGCCGACCACGTCACCGACTTCACGGGCGAGACGAAGAAGGAGATCGCCTGATGCCCACCAATCGCCGTTTCCGCAACGTCGTCCGTATCGGCCCGGTCCAGGTCGGCACGTACTACGACGGCCGGGGCCGCGAGAAGCACACCGCGGCCTGCACCGCCCCGCGCTGCGGCTTCTCCACGGACTACGACAGCCGTCCCGCCGCCGAACTGGCCGCCCGCACCCACCGCTGCCCCGTCCGCTGAGGAGCTTCCGTGACTGTCTCGCTCCCGCTCGTCTTCGTCCTGGGCGTCATCGCCTGGGCCGCAATCAAGTTCCTCGGCGTCCGGCTCTGGGTCGCCGTAGTGATCGCCCTGTTCGGCTTCTGGCTCTCCGACACCGTCCTCGCTCCTGCCATCGAGTCCGGCACACGCTCCGGGGTCGACGTCGTCAACGGCACCAACAAGTGAGAAGGAGTTCAGTGATGTTCCGCCCGAAGCTGCCTGACACCCCGCACGTCCCGAGCATCACCACGCACGTTCCGCAGGACCACGTCTCCGCTCCCGTTGCCGCTCGCCCGGTCGCTCCATACGTGGGTCTCGGCGTCGGCGCGGTCGCGGCTGTGGTCGTCGTCGGCGTCGTGCTCACCGCACTCTTGGCGGCCGTCGCCATAGCGGCCGTATCCGTGGCCATCGCCGCCGTAGTCCTGCGCTCCCTCGTCAGCAACACGACCAGGCGCTGACCGGCCGCCGGGGCGGCAACAAGCCGCCAAGCATCCCGCCGCCCCGGGGCCGTCCCTCCCAACCGTCGAAACAGCCGAAAGGAACTCCCATCATCACCCGGCAGACTCCGCCCCCACTGACGGAACTCTCCATGCTGGCCTCCCTCGGCACCATGCCCGAGCTGGCCCGCCAACTCTCCGGCCTGGGCGGCTGCACGCACCCTGTGCGCCTCGACGGCCACCGCACGGAGTACGCGGTCAACACGGCAACCGGCGAAATCGGCAACGTCCTGAGGCACCTGGACTCCGCCACGCTTCCCGCCGGACAGCTCCTCGTCCGCTGCAACAACCGTCGAGCGACCCGCTGCGCCGCCTGCGCCGAGACCTACCGCCGCGACACCTACCACCTGATCACCGCCGGACTACGCGGCGGAAAGGGCACGTCGGAAGGGGTCGCGACCCACCCGCGCGTCTTCGCCACGTTCACCGCCCCCGGGTTCGGCCCGGTCCACAACCGCCCCACCGACGGCCGGAACTGCCGCTGCGGCACCCACCATGACCCCGACGACAACGCCCTCGGCACTCCGCTCGACCCCGACACCTACGACTACGAAGCGGCCGTCCTCTGGAACGCCCACGCCGGTGCCCTGTGGCGGCGCTTCTCGATCTACCTGCGCCGGGAGGTCGCCAAGCGCGCCGGCCTCACGCAGCGGGCGTTCCGGCACCACGCCCGGCTCTCCTTCGCGAAGGTGGCCGAGTATCAGAAGCGGGGTGCCGTCCACTTCCACGCGGTCATCCGTCTCGACGGCCCCGAGGGAGGAGACACCACGCCCCCGCCGTGGGCGTCCGCCGAACTGCTCTCCGACGCAATCAGAGCCGCCGCCACCGCCGCGCGCGTCGACGGACCGGAGATCGACGGCCGTACGCACCACTTCGCCTTCGGCCGTCAGCTCGACGTCCGCCCGATCCGCTCCGCCGACTTCGACCACGGCCAGGAGCTGACGGACCGGGCCGTAGCGGCGTACATCGCCAAGTACGCGACCAAGGGCGCGGAGACGGCGACGGGCACCCTGGACCGGCCGATCCGATTCCTCGCCGAGCTGGCCCAAGCCCAGATCACCGACCACGCCAGGCGAATGATCCGCACAGCCTGGACCCTCGGCGCACGCCCCGACCTGGCAGACCTCCGTCTCCGGGCCTGGGCCCACATGCTCGGCTTCCGCGGCCACTTCTCCACCAAGTCCCGCCGCTACTCCACCACCCTCGGCGCCCTCCGTGAGGCCCGCGCCGAGTGGCGCCGCGCCCAGAGCTCCGCGCCCGTCCCGCAGGACGGCGACACCACGCTCGTTCTTGCGCACTGGGCGTTCGCCGGAACAGGCCTCAGCACCGCCGAAACCTGGCTCGCCGCCTCACTCGAACCCGCCCCCGGAACGGAAGGAGAACCCACCACATGACCGACCGTTACCTGTCCGTCGACCAGGTCGCCGAGCTTCTCGGCACCACCGCCCGATTCCCCCGGCGGCTGATCGAAGAACGACGCATCCGGTACGTGAAGGTCGGTCGGCATGTGCGTATCCCGGAGAGCGCTATCGAGGAGTTCGTTCAGGCCCGCACCGTCGAGCCGATCAGAGTCCGTCGCGGCGCACTTCGGAGGGTCGCCTGATGGCCAACAAGAAGGGGAGGCGCCGCCGCTTCGGTGCCGTGCGGCAGTACCGTTCCGGCCGCTGGACGGCGTCCTACCTCGGTCCCGAGGGTGAGCGCATCCGCGCGGACGAGACGTTCGAGACCAAGAAGGACGCCGAAGTCTGGCTGTCACAGGTCGAGGCGGACCTCACCCGGGGAGATTGGCGCGCGCCGGACGCGGGAGCGGTCAACTTCCGTGTCTATGCGGAGAAGTGGGTCGAGGAGAGGGAGCTGGCCGTGCGCACCGAGGACCTGTACAAGCACCTCCTACGACTGCACGTCCTCCCTGCGTTCGGCACGCTCGACCTGGATGAGATCACCGCTCCCCGGGTCCGTGAATGGCGAGCCGAGCGACTTCGTACAACCGAGGCCAAGACGACCGTCGCCAAGGCATACCGCCTCCTCAAAGGCATCCTTGAGACAGCTGTCGACGATGACCTGATCAGCCGCAACCCGTGCCGGATCAAGGGAGCGGGGAAAGAGTCCGCTGCGGAACGTCGTATCGCTTCCGTCGCCCAGGTCGACGCCCTCGCCGACGCGATCGGTATTCGCTGGCGCCTCATGGTCTATCTCGGCGCGTACGGTCCAATGCGGCCCGAAGAGCTGGCCGGCCTTCGCCGCCGGGACATCGACGTCGACAACCTCGTGATCCGCGTACGCGTCGCCGAGCCGGAGCGGACCAACGGCAAGCGTGCTCCTGGTGAGACCAAGTCCGAGGCAGGCGTGCGAGTTGTTGTCCTCCCGGCGTTTCTCCACAAGGAGGTGAAACAGCACCTCGCCTGGTTCGCCGCGAAGGGGCCCGACGGCCTCGTGTTCGTCGGGGAGAAGGGAGCTCCCTTCCGCCGGACCTCCTTCGGACGGAAGTGGCGACGTGCCCGTACGGCCGCCGGTCTCCCTGACGGCTTCCGCTTCTACGACCTTCGTCACACCGGACACACGCTCTCGACTCGCTCGGGCGCCACGCTCAAGGACACGATGGTCCGCGCGGGCCAGTCCTCCGAGAAAGCCGCGCTGATCTATCAGCACTCCGACCAGGAGCGGCAGCGGGAGGTGGCCGCAGGGCTCGACGACCTGGTGCGCGCCGAGCGTGCGAAGCACCACAAGGGCGACCCCGCGCACCACAGTGAGGAGGTCGCCGAGGGCTAATGGTGCGGTTGTGGTGCGTGCGCCGCCCACCGGTCTAGACAACAAACAACCCCCGGGTCCAAGACCTGGGGGTTCATAGTGGAGCGGGTGACGAGAATCGAACTCGCGCTCTCAGCTTGGGAAGCTGATGTTCTACCATTAAACTACACCCGCGTAAGACGCCGACCGCGGTCGGTGTCGAATGCTCGCTCACTGTACCTCATGGCAGACCCCCGGTGCTCGGACCGCGGGGTCTGACGCTGTTTCAGGGGTGGGATGCGGCTGCGGGCGGCCGGAGTTGGGGCGTACCGTGGGGGCCCGGGAGAGGGTTCGGGCGGGACCGGAGTGCCGCCTGGAGAGCCGTCCCTTTCATCCCGTAATGTGGCCTTTCGTCGCCCGGCGGGCAGTAGCCGGGTGCGGCTCTTGGGGAAGGGACTCAAAGGACTTGATGGAGCGCACCGTCGTCCGATGTGCCGATGGGCACGTGTTCAGCACCGCTTCGTTCCCGATGCAGCAGGCCGAGCGGCTCGGTCCCGGACGACTGGTCCGGTGTCCACGGTGTGCCCGGCTTCGCAGCGTCGTGCCGGTGGCCTTGGAGAAGCAGCAGTAGAGACAGCAGTAGGAGTGGACGCAGGCGCGCGGTGCCGTCCGATTGTGGTCGGTCCGCGCGCCTTGCGTATCCTCGGGGCGTGCTTCTCTCAGACAAGGACATCCGGGCCGAGATCGATGCCGGGCGGGTACGGATCGATCCCTACGACGAATCCATGGTGCAGCCGTCGAGCATCGACGTACGGCTGGACCGCTTCTTCCGGGTGTTCGAGAACCACCGGTACCCCCACATCGACCCCTCCATCGAGCAGGCGGATCTGACGCGGCTCGTGGAGCCGGAGGGGGATGAGCCGTTCATCCTGCACCCCGGTGAGTTCGTCCTTGCTTCTACGTACGAGGTCATCTCCCTGCCTGATGATCTTGCGTCGAGACTTGAGGGGAAGAGCTCCCTCGGGCGGCTCGGGCTCGTCACCCACTCCACCGCCGGCTTCATCGACCCCGGGTTCTCCGGGCATGTCACCCTGGAGCTCAGCAACCTCGCCACGCTTCCCATCAAGCTGTGGCCGGGCATGAAGATCGGCCAGCTGTGCATGTTCCGGCTCACCTCGCCGGCCGAGTCCCCGTACGGCAGTGAGCGGTACGGGTCCCGGTACCAGGGGCAGCGCGGCCCCACCGCCTCCCGTTCCTTCCTCAACTTCCACAGGACCCAGGTATGAGCGCCGTACGGGAGAACCTCACCTACGAGCGTTTCGGCACCGCCATCCGTGAGCTCGCGCAGACCATCGCCGACGACGGGTACGAGCCCGACATCGTGCTGTCCATCGCTCGTGGTGGTGTGTTCGTCGCGGGTGGGCTCGCCTATGCCCTCGACTGCAAGAACATCCACCTGGTGAACGTCGAGTTCTATACGGGTGTGGGGACGACCCTTGAGATGCCCGTCATGCTCGCGCCCGTCCCCAACGCCATCGACTTCTCCGACAAGAAGATCCTGATCACCGACGACGTCGCCGACACCGGCAAGACGCTCAAGCTGGTCCACGACTTCTGCCTGGACCACGTCGCCGAGGTCCGCTCCGCCGTGATCTACGAGAAGTCCCACTCGCTGGTGAAGTGCGAGTACGTGTGGAAGCGCACCGATGAGTGGATCAACTTCCCCTGGAGTGTCCTGCCGCCGGTCAGTAAGTCGGGCGAGGCGTCCAAGGAGAACAAGGAAGCGCTCTGACCGCTACGCCTACGCTCCGGGCGCCCGGTACTGGATCTGCCCTGCCTTGCGCAGGGCCTCCATGGTTTCGTCGACGGTCAGGAGAACCGTCGTCTCGAACGAGCTGAGTGCGCCGCCGCCGCTGATCGCCAGGGCGACCGACGCCATGGAGACGTTGTCGGGGGCCTCCCACAGGTTGTAGCCCGTCACGGGTGCCGAACGCGTACCAGAAGCCGTGCAGCTTTCCGCCGACGGACTCGATGTACGACCGAGCGGCCTTCGCGCGGTCCTCGGGGTGGCTGATGAGCCTCGCCCAGGTCTCCGGCGTGTAGCTGAACCTCGACAGATAGAGCGGCATCACGTTTCCCTTTCGTCCCAGCAAGGGATGCCCCCGTGGGGTGGGATACGTCTCCGAGGCCGCCCGCGTGTCCCCCGAACGGCCGGAAGGGGCTCCCGGCACGGACAGTGCGGGGAGCCCCTTCTCGGGTGTGGCTCAGAACGTGCCGAGCTTCACGATCGACAGCAGTGCCACCAGCTGGATCGCCGATGCGCCCAGGGCCTTTGGCCACGGGAGGTCGTGGGAGCGGCTGACCATCATGGTGAGGAGGGCGCCGGCTGCCACCCAGGTGGCCCAGCCGAGGAGCTGGACGAAGGTCTCGTCGCCGCCGAAGAACATGGCCGCCACCAGGCGGGGGGCGTCCGTCAGGGACATGATCAGCATCGACAGGCCGACCGTCGGCTGCCACGCGCCGTTGCCGCCCAGCTGGCGGGCCAGGGTGTGGGTCACCACGCCCAGGACGAAGGAGGACAGGACCATTGCCACGGCCGTGGTCAGGACGATCGGGACCGCGTTGGCGAGGGTCGCGTTGATCGCGTCCTCGCGGGCCGTGTCGAAGCCGAACACTGCGAGCAGGCCGTAGAGGAACGTCACGATCAGGGCGGGGCCCCACATCGCGTAGTCCCGCATCTGGAGGAAGGTCCGGGCGGGGGAGAAGAGGATCCCGCTCAGCAGGGGCTTCCAGTGCAGACGGGGGCCGATCGGGCCCGCCGGGGCCGCGCCCGCCTGGTACGTCTGGCCCTGGTTGTACGGGTCGTCGTGGACGGAGAAGGCCTGGGTGTGGCCCGGGTTGTTCGCCGCGTACGGGTCATGGGCGTGCGGGTGGTGTCCGCCGTCGCCGAAGTACTCCGGCTCGCCATGGCCGCCGTAACCACCGCTGCCTTGGCCGCCGTAGCCACCTCCCTGCGGGGGGTAGCCGTACGACGGTCCCTGTTGCCCGTACGGAGGTTGTTGCGGTTGCCCTTGCGGGGCCCGGTTGTCCCGGCCGCCGCGTCCCATCCTGAATCCAGCCACGTCTTCGAACGTACCTGGTCCTGAAGAGTGGCGTGCCGGGCCCGGTGGTTCGGGCCCGGCTTTGCTGTCGAGTTGTGACATCCCCTAAGGGGAAACCCCGGCAGTGGTCATCCACTCAGTCCGCGAACTCGCCGCCGAACTCCGGCAGCACGAACGCCCCCGTCCCACTCGGCGTCCCTGTCGTCCCGCGCAGGATCAGCGACGTTCCCGCCGCCCCCACGCCCATGTCCGCCCTTCCGTCGTGCGTCACATCACGCAGGCGGACGGTGTAGCCGAAGGCGGCGTACTCCGCGGCGGGGCCCGTCACCGTCTGGGGGATCCACGTCGTGCGCAGGCCGGACAAGCCACCCGCGCCGCCCCGGAACAGGTGTACCCCGCCCTGGTCCTCGCTGCCGTTGACGTCCTCGTGCGGGACGCCGACCGCGAGGTCCGCATAGCCGTCGCCGTCGACGTCCCCGGCCGAGAGCGCGTAACCGAAGTTGTCGTCCGCCTCCGGGCTGCCCGAGACCCCGGAACTTGCCTGGTTGTACATCGCCGAGCCGCTCGGGCCCGAGGACGTGCCGCGCCAGACCAGGAGCGAGCCCTTCCCGTCGTGGGAGTAGGGCCTGCCGAAGGCGATGTCGCCGTAGCCGTTCTTGTCGAAGTCGCCGATCGCGGCGGTCGTGGCGGCGACCGTCTTGGACGGGCCGGAGGTCAGGCCGCTCGCCGAGCCCTTGAGGTACCAGGCGCGCTCGACCGTCTGCCCGTCGACGAACTGCTCACCGAGGATGACGAGGTCGGTCTTCGAGTCGCCGTTGATCCTTCCGGCGGCCAGCCCGTACGAGTACCAGCCCGCGTCCACCTTGTCGATCTTGCTGACGCTGCCCGTGCTGCCGGACCGGCCGAACGATCCGCGGTACAGCCACGTCTCGTAGCCACCGACCACCGCGAGGTCCGGCGAGCCGTCCCCGTTGAAGTCGCCGGTGGCGACATCGCTGCCGAAGTGGCCCTGCGCGCCCGACTTCGGGGTCACCTCGGTGCCGCCGGACAGGCCGGACGCCGAGCCCCAGACGATCGTCACCGAGCCCCGGTACTGCTCGCTGCCCACATGCTCGGTCGGGTTGCCGACCACCAGGTCCGCGTACCCGTCCTTGTTGAGGTCGGCGCTCGCGAGGGACTCACCGAACCGGTCGTCCTCCTCGCCGGAGCCCGGGATGCCGGCGGTGTCCTGGTGGATGCGCTGGATGGGCGTGCCGGGCCCGCTCGCCGTGCCGTAGACGACCGTGACGGTCCCGCCCACCCGGCCGTCGTCGTTGTAGCCGCCGTACGCCACATCGCGGTGGCCGTCGCCGTTGAAGTCGTCGTAGTGCTTGGCGACCGCGGCCGAGGCGGGGGAGCCGAGGAACAGTGGGGTGACGCCGGTCGCCAGGAGGGTGGCGGCGAGTGCGGCGGCGGTGCGGCGAGGAATCACGAAGAGCTCCTGTCCGTATGCGTCACTTGGCGAAGTCCCAGCCGAACGTCGCGTTGCCCTTCAGGCCCGCGCCCGCGGCCGTCAGGGACGTGGCGCCGGTGGTGGTCAGGCCGGAGGCCGTGCCGCGCAGGTAGGTGACGGAACCGTTCTGGTTCTCGTAGCCCGCGCCGATGACCAGGTCGGCCTTGCCGGTCTTGTCGAGGTCGAGGAGGCGGACCGACATGCCGAAGGCGTCGTGGCTCTCGGCGGTGCCGGGGACGCCCGTGGTGTTCTGGGAGTACGACTTGGCGCCGGTGGTCCTCAGGCCGGTGGCCGAGCCGAACAGCACCGTCACCGAGCCGGCGTCGCGCGCCGAGCCGATGTCCTCGCCCCAGGCGCCGACGACGACGTCGGCGTACTGGTCGCCGTTGATGTCGCCGACGTCGACGGCGGAGCCGAACAGGTCGGCCTCCTCGTCGGCGCCGGGCACGCCCGCGGTGTCCTGGTGGACGACGGTCGGCGTCTGCTGCGGGTCGGGGCCGTTCGGGCCGCCGTACCAGACGGTGATCTGGCCGCCCTTGGGGCTTGCGGGGCCCGCGTAGTCGCCGAGGACGAGGTCGCCGTAGCCGTCGCCGTTGATGTCGCCGGTGGCGCCGAGGGCGCCGTCGGCGTTCGGGAGGCCGACCATGGCGTAGTCGGACTCGGGGTGGTTGTCCCAGCCGCCGGGGTCGTGGCGGAAGTACTGGATGTCCCCGCCCGGGTCGCCGTCGTGCGCGAGCGGGTACACGCGCTCGGCCTTCGCGTCGCCGGTCAGGTCGCCCGCGATGACCTCGTACGTCGTGCCCACCTCGCCCACGCGGGTGTGGTTCAGCGGGGTGCCGGTACGGGTGAAGGGGCCGCGGAAGAGGGCGGTGTAGGTCTGTCCGGTGACTGTGACGTCCGTCTTGCCGTCGCCGTCGAAGTCGCCGGTGGCGACGCCCCGGCCGTAGCCGCCCCACTCGGCCGTGTCCTCGGCGGAGGGCTGCGGCAGCCCCGAGCCGCCGCTCAGGCCCGCCGAGCCGCCCCACAGGACGGTGACGCTGCCGACGCCCTGGCGGGTGCCGATGGACTCGAACTCGGAGCCGACGACCAGGTCGGCGTAGCCGTCGGCGTTCAGGTCGCCGGCGGCCAGGCTCGCGCCGAAGCGGTCGTCGGACTCGGCGGTGCCGGGGACGCCGGTGGAGTTCTGGGTGATCACGGCCTTCTTGGTGCCGGGTACGCCCGAGGCCGAGCCGTACAGCACGACCACGGCACCGGCGCCGTGCGCGGAGCCGACGTCGGCGCCCATCGCGCCGATGGCGAGGTCGCGGTAGCCGTCACCGTTGAAGTCGCTCGCCAGGCCCGAGGGCGCGGCGACGGCGGGGGTGGTGGGCAGGGCGGTGAGCACGCCGGTCGCGAGGGCGGCGGCGATCACGAGAGTGCGCTTCAAGACGGTGCTCCGGTAAGTCCGGGCCCGCACCCGTGGAGGGTGCGGGCCCAAGGGGTGGTTCTACGGTCGATCAGTCGGCGAAGTTCGCGCCGAAGTACGGCGAGCCCGTCGTCGAGACGCCCGCGGTGCTCGGCGAGATGGTGCGGGAGCCGGACGTGGTGATCTTCGTGCCGTTGGACGGGAGGTAGGTCACCGCGCCGTTGCCGGCGTTCTCGGCGGAGCCGACGACCAGGTCGGCCTTGCCGTCGCCGGTGAGGTCGTCGAGCTTGACGTCCATGCCGAAGTAGTCGTTGTCCTCGTCGCTGCCGGGCACGCCCGGGCTGGACTGGGCGAACGACTGGGCGCCGGAGACGGTGTCCAGGCCGCTCGCGGTGCCGTAGAGGACGGTGACCGTGCCGGTGTTGGCGGCGGTGCCGATGTTCTCGCCCGCGACGCCGATGACGAGGTCGAGGTAGCCGTCGCCGTCGATGTCACCGAGGTCGAGCTCGTGGCCGAAGTAGTCGTTGCCCTCGGCGGTGCCGGGGACGTTGCCGGTGTTCTGGGTGATGCCGGTGGCGGTGCCGGGGCCGTCGACGGTGCCGTACGTCACCCAGACCTTGCCGCCGTTGGCGGAGTCGGGGATGGCGGTGCCGTCGCCGGTGGTGGCGTTCCAGTAGGCGCCGCTGACGATGTCGCCGAAGCCGTCCTGGTCGATGTCGCCGATGGCGGTGATGACGCCGGGCTTGAGCTGCCGGATGTTGGCCATGGCCAGGCCGCTGGAGGAGCCGGGGATGTAGTAGTTGGTGTTCCAGCCGTAGTCGGTCTGGTACTCGTAGCCGTCGACGACCAGGTCGGTGCGGCTGTCGCCGTTGACGTCACCGGCGGTCAGGTTCAGCGGGCCGCCCGCGTCCGAGCCCATGATCGGGGGCTTGATGGTGTAGTGGCCGCCCGCGGTGCCGGTGGCGGAGAAGCCGCCCTTGAAGACGTGGACGGTGGCGATGTTGGTGCCGACGGCCAGATCGGCCTTGCCGTCGCCGTCGAAGTCGCCGGCCGCGAGGTTCTGGCCCCAGTAGTCGTGCGCGGAGGGGGCGGGGTCGGCGACGGTGACGCCCTTGCCGGTGATGCCGGAGGCCGAGCCCCACAGGATCGCGAGGCCACCGCCGTCGGTGTCGCCGCCGACGTCCTCGCCCGGGGAGCCGACGGCGATGTCGTCGTAGCCGTCGCCGTTGAAGTCGGCGAAGGCGGTGTCGATGCCGAAACGGTCGCCGGTCTCGGCGGTGCCCGGGGTGCCGGTGGTGTTCTGGCTGACGGTGATGCGGTTGGTCGAGGTCACGCCGGAGGCGGAGCCGTACAGGACGACCAGCTGACCGGCCTCCTTCTTGCCGCCGACATAGGCGCTGTCCGCCGAGAAGGCGACGTCACCGCGGCCGTCGCCGTTGAAGTCGGCCTTGGCCACGACGGTGGAGTCCGCGGCCGTCGCCGTGGTGGCCGTGAAGGTGAGCAGCCCGCCCGTCAGAGCGGCGGCGGTGGCCGTCGCGAGGGTGAGTCGCAGCGTCTGATGCATGCGGTTTCTCCTGCTGCATGCGGGATGCCTGGCGGGGCATCCGCAGTCAATGGGGGTGCGTCCGGTCGTGTTCGCCGGGAGTTGTCCCTGGCTTCACGTCTCGGTCGGCGATCAGGAGACCCGCACTGGTGCCCAAGGGTTGTACGTGCGTTCGGTAAATTTTTGAACCACCTGTGACCGGGCGGTGCGGTGGGGCGTCAGTGGCTCAGGAACGCGGCCGTGGAGAAGGTGAGGGCCGGTACGCGAGCGACCAGACCCCGCTTCGTCCCCGGGTACACGGCCACCAGATCCCGCGTCTCGCCGCGGTACGTCCGCACCGTCAGGTCGGCCCGCCCGTCGCCGTCGAGATCGGCCACGGACACCACCCGGGTGGTCCCGGTCCCGGGCGGTTCGACGGTCACCGGAGCCGTGGCCGACAGGCCCGCCGCACGGCCGGGGAACAGGCGCAGCCGGGCGCCGCTGGAGAGGAGTTCGCTCAGTCCGTCCCCGTCGAAGTCGGCGGCGTCGAGCATCGAGCCGGGGGGGGCGAGGGTGGCGCGGGCGGCGGTCGGCAGGTCATAGCGCAGGGACGTTTCGCCCATGGCTCCTACGGCGGCGTCCAGCGCCTCGCCCCGGCCGAAAGCGCCGAACACGACGTCGATCCCGGCGGGCAGCAGGGCCCCGGTGCGGGTCGGTCCCTCGGGTCCGCCGAGGACGACGGCGGAGGCGCCGGTGCCTTCCGCGGTCCGCACGAGCAGGTCGTCGTAGCCGTCCCGGTCGACGTCGGCGGCGGGGCCCGTGGGCACGTTGCCCGGGGAGGCGACCGGCGCCGCGGCGGCCCGGGGGGCGCCCTTACGACTGAACGGGCCGTGCAAGAAGCTCAGTTGGCCGCCCGAGGCGTGCAGGACCAGGTCCTTCGCGCCGTCGCCGTCGAAGTCGCCGCACACCGGCTGATCGGGCCAGTCGTTGCCGACGCGGGCCCGGCCGGGGACGGTGAGGTGCACGGCCTTGCCGGTCAGGCCCTTGGGCGAGCCGAAGAGGACCTGGAGCGGGACCGGGGGCTGCCCCTGGCCGTCGTAGGGCGGATCCGTGGAGACGAGCAGGTCGGTGAAGCCGTCGCCGTCGAGATCGCAGGACGCCTCCGCCTCGAACAGGGCGGGGAGTTGGCCGTCGGTGGGCGCCGCGTTCTCCTCGGGGGCGAGGAGTTGGCGGGTGCCGGGGACGAGGCCGCGGGGGCCGCCGTAGACGATGCCGATGCCCGGGTCGTCGGCGTGGGCCTGCGCCTTGACCAGGTCGTCGAGGACGAGGTCGCGGTGGCCGTCGCCGTTGAAGTCGTCGGGGGTCCTGCTGCCGTCGCCGCGCGGTACGGGGAGCAGGGCCGGGCCCTGGGCCACCCGCACCGAGGGTGACGGCGAGGACGAGGGGGCGGGGGCCGCGGCGTCCTGGCCGGGACCGCAGGCGGCGAGCAGGAGCAGGGCGGTGCAGCCGAGGGCGGCCGCCCAGCAGGTCCTACCGCTTCGCACGCGCACCACTCACTCCGTCAGCATCACCGGGCAACGACCTCGACATGATGCATGTGTTCGAGACCGGGCAACAGGGGGATGCCGTTCCGGATACCTGGTGGGGGCGCTGTGGCCGGCGATGTGACCGGCGTTGTGTCCGGATACCTGTCCCGCCGTTGAGTACGCGTACTCATGTCCGGGCGCGCCCCCCGGTCCATCGTGGGACCCACCGAGCCACGGACCGATTTCCGACCTCCAGGGGGACCAGCAATGCCGAAGGACTCAGGACTGCGCCGACTGCTCGCCCTGGCCACGGACACCTGGCCCGCCCGGGGCTACTGGGCGCTCTTCGCCGCCTCCGTGGGCGCCGCCTTCGTCGCCCCGGACAGCCTCCTGGCCTCGGTCCATCTGCTGCTCACGGCGCCCTGGGCCGGCCTGGCGATCCTCGTTCCGATCGACCCCGGCGCCGACGCCGACACGGCGGTCCAGGCGCTCGCCCTGTCCGGCTGGGCCGTATGGCTGCTGCTGTGCGCGCTGGTGAACGCCGCCGCGTTCGGTGCCCTCACCCACCACATCCGCGACAGCCGCGCCGCGCGGCACGCGTGAACCCACCGACAACCCGCCGACAACCCGCCGAGGAAAAGGAACAGACATGGAGCGTTCAGCCCGCCCCCGCCGCAACCTGAGGGCGCTGCTCGCACCCGCGACCGACAACTGGCTCTCACGCGGCTATCTCGCGGTGGTCGCGGCGTCGATCGGCTTCTTCCTGTACGCCGTCCACCTCTCCCCGGACCCGGGTTTCGCCGCGATCTGGCCCGTCTTCGCCACGGCTCCGCTCGGCATGGCGGCGCTGCTGCTGGCGGCTCCCGGGCTGTGGCCCGACTGGCTGGGCACGCTGCTCTTCGCCGCCGGTGCGGCCGCGGCGGGACTGGTCAACGCCACGGTGCTGGGCATGCTGGTCCGCGGGCTGCGCACCCCGCGGACGCGTCCCACGGCTCACTGATACGGCTGCTGCTGCGGCTGCCCGTACGCCGGGGCGGCCCCGGTGGCCTGCGCCTGGAGCTGTTCCGCCTGCTCCTTCGGCACCCTGTGCTCGGTGCCGCAGAAGGTGCACTGCGTCGCGTACTTCGTCGACACCGGGAACAACGGCACGAAGAACAGCGTGAACTTGGTGACCCGCTTGCGCAGGGTGTGCGCGGCGGGGTTGCCGCACTGGCCGCAGACCAGGGTGAGGATCGCCAGCTGGTACAGGTACCCCTTGGTGCCAAAGATGATCATCTCGCGCCGCCTCCCGGTCGGTTCCGTTCCTCACAGTGTCAGGGATGACGGATGCCCCCCGCCCGGGTGGGGCGGGGGGCATCCGTTCTGCCGTACGAGGATCTGCCGTACGCGGACTACTTCACCGGCTCCGGCTCCGGCTCGCTCTCCGTCTCCGCGGCGTCCTCCGGGTCGACCGGGGTCTTCACGGACTCCAGGAGGAGCTGGGCGACGTCGACGACCTGGATGGACTCCTTGGCCTTGCCCTCGTTCTTCTTGCCGTTCACGGAGTCCGTGAGCATGACCAGGCAGAACGGGCAGGCCGTGGACACGATGTCGGGGTTCAGGGAGAGAGCCTCGTCGACGCGCTCGTTGTTGATGCGCTTGCCGATCCGCTCCTCCATCCACATCCGCGCACCACCGGCGCCGCAGCAGAAGCCGCGCTCCTTGTGGCGGTGCATCTCCTCGTTGCGGACGCCCGGGACGCTGGCGATGATCTCGCGCGGCGGCGTGTAGATCTTGTTGTGCCGGCCCAGGTAGCAGGGGTCGTGGTAGGTGATGATGCCCTCGACCGGGGTCACCGGGACCAGCTTGCCCTCGTCCACCAGGTGCTGGAGCAGCTGGGTGTGGTGGATGACCTCGTAGTCGCCGCCGAGCTGCGGGTACTCGTTGCCGATGGTGTTGAGGCAGTGCGGGCAGGTCGCGACGATCTTCTTCGCGGACTTCGGCTTCGCCGACTCCGGCGTGACCTTGCCGTCCTCGTCCATCTCCTCGCCGAACGCCATGTTCAGCGCGGCCACGTTCTCCATGCCGAGCTCCTGGAACAGGGGCTCGTTGCCGAGGCGGCGGGCGGAGTCACCGGTGCACTTCTCGTCGCCGCCCATGATCGCGAACTTGACGCCCGCCATGTGGAGGAGCTCCGCGAAGGCCTTCGTCGTCTTCTTGGCGCGGTCCTCGAGGGCGCCGGCGCAGCCGACCCAGTACAGGTACTCGACCTCGGTGAGGTCCTCGATGTCCTTGCCGACGACCGGGACCTCGAAGTCGACCTCCTTGAGCCACTCCAGGCGCTGCTTCTTGGCCAGGCCCCAGGGGTTGCCCTTCTTCTCCAGGTTCTTGAGCATCGTGCCCGCCTCGGACGGGAACGCGGACTCGATCATCACCTGGTAGCGGCGCATGTCGACGATGTGGTCGATGTGCTCGATGTCGACCGGGCACTGCTCGACACAGGCGCCGCAGGTGGTGCAGGACCACAGGACGTCCGGGTCGATGACGCCGTTCTCCTCGGCGGTGCCGATCAGCGGGCGCTCGGCCTCCGCGAGGGCGGCGGCGGGGACGTCCTGGAGAGCCTCGGCAGACGCCTTCTCCTCGCCCTCCATCGTCTTGCCGCCGCCCGCGAGCAGGTACGGCGCCTTGGCGTGGGCGTTGTCGCGCAGCGACATGATGAGGAGCTTCGGGGAGAGCGGCTTGCCCGTGTTCCAGGCGGGGCACTGCGACTGGCAGCGGCCGCACTCGGTGCAGGTGGAGAAGTCCAGCAGGCCCTTCCAGGAGAACTGCTCGACCTGGGAGACACCGAAGACGTCGTCCTCGCCGGGGTCGGTGAAGTCGATCGGCTTGCCGCCGGAGGTCATCGGCAGCAGCGCGCCCAGCGAGGTCTCGCCGTTGGCGTTGCGCTTGAACCAGATGTTCGGGAAGCCGAGGAAGCGGTGCCAGGCCACGCCCATGTCGGTCTTCAGCGCGACGACGATCATCCAGGTGAAGGAGGTCGCGATCTTCAGGCCGGCGAAGAAGTAGGTGAGGTTCTGGAGCGTGGAGAGGTCCAGGCCCTCCAGCGCCGAGACGACCGGGTACGAGATGAAGAACGAGGCCTCGTAGCTGTCGACGTGGTGCTGGGCGCCCTCCAGCGCGTGCAGCATGAAGATGCAGACGCCGACGGTCAGGATGACGGTCTCGACGAAGTACGCCTGGCCCGTGTTGGAGCCCGCGAACCGGGACTTGCGGCCCGCCCCGCCCGGCCGCGACAGCTGCCGGATGGCGATCAGCACCAGGATGCCGACCACGGTCATGGTGCCGATGAACTCGACGAAGACGTTGTACGGCGCCCACTCGCCGATGATCGGCAGCAGCCAGTCGGCCTGGAAGAGCTGGCCGATGGCGTTCACGATGGTCAGCAGCAGCGTGTAGAAGCCGATCGCCACGAACCAGTGCGCGATGCCGACGACGCCCCAGCGGTTCATCCGGGTGTGGCCGAGGAACTCCTTGGCCAGGGTGATGGTCCGCAGGACGGGGTCATTGGTCCGGGCCCCGGCCGGGATCGGCTGGCCGAGCATCATGAAGCGGACGATCTGCGCGATGGCTCGGCCGAACAGGGCGACGCCGACCGCCATGGTGACCATCGACACGATGATCGCGGCGAGTTGCATTTCGGGGCTCCTCGGGCCTGCGAGGTTCTTCGGGGGAAGGGTGCTCAGCGGTATTACTAAGCGGTAACTTATGCAGTCCGTCTGAGACTACCTCCATCGTCCGTCGCACTGTAGTCAGCGCCTCGGTGATCTGTGTCGCTGAGGGTTGCCTTAAGAACCGATCGTGTTATTCACGCCAAATTAGTACATACGGCACTAATTTAGATCCGTGCTCTACGGGATCGCCGCCGCCACCGCCGCCCTGTTCCTCTCCGCCGTCCTCACCGCCCTGGTCAGGGCGCCCGCGCTGCGCCTCGGGCTGCTCGACCGACGGCGGCAGCGACCGCTGCCGCTGGGTGGCGGAGCGGCCGTCGTGCTGGTCACCGGTCTGGTCGCGGCGGCCGGCGACTGGACCGGCCTCGCCCCCCTCGGTACGGGCGTCCCCCGACTGCTCGTCGCGGGAGCGGCCGTCGCGGCCCTCGGCCTGGTCGCCGACGTACGCAGGGTCAAGGCTCGCTTCCTGCTGGGCGGTACGGCCGTGGCGGCGGCCTCGGCGGTGCCGTACGGGGAGACCGGGCCGCTGGGCGGGCTCGCCGCCGTCTGCTGGATCGTGGCCGTGACCCTCGGCTTTCGGGCGCTGGACCACGCCGACGCCCTCGCCGGGACCGTCGCGGTGGTCACCGCCTTCGGGATCGGCGCCTGCGCGGCGGCGGAGGTGATGGACGGGCTCGCGGTGCTGCTGAGCGTGCTGGCCGCCGCGCTCACCGGGTTCCTGATGCACAACTGGCATCCCGCGCGCGTGGGGCTCGGCGCCTGCGGCTCGCTGTTCGCCGGGTTCACCCTCGCCTCGGCGGCCGTACTGACCCGGACGGGGTACGAAGGGGGCGCCAGCGCAGGTGTGCTGTTCGCGCTCACTGCGGTCGCGAGCGCCGATGTCGTCCTGGTCGTCCTGGCCCGGCGGCTCGGCGGACGGCCACTGCTGAGGGGCGGGCCCGACCATCTCGCCCACCGGCTGCGGCGGCTCGGGCTCACCCCGCAGGGCGCGACCGTCGTCCTCGGTGCGGGGGCCTTCGGAGGGGTCCTCGTCGGGGTGCTGGTGCACCTCGGGTGGATCGCCGCGACGGGGGTGCTGTGGGTCGGTGCGGGGGCCCTGGCGGCCGTACTCCTCCTCCTCAAGGCGAAGCGGCCGCGGCCTCGGCGGACTGCTTCTGTGCAGGTCAGAGCCCAATTGCGTGTAAGGAACGGATAAGAGTTGAGCCTCACAGACTCAGGTCTGTTGACCGGGCGGGGGGTCTCGTGCACACTTGAGTCCGTTCCACTCAAGTCAGCTGGAGGAATCAACCATGGCACGTGCGGTCGGCATCGACCTGGGCACGACTAACTCCGTCGTCAGCGTTCTGGAGGGCGGCGAGCCCACCGTCATCACCAACGCCGAGGGTGCCAGGACCACGCCGTCCGTCGTCGCCTTCGCGAAGAACGGTGAGGTGCTCGTCGGCGAGGTCGCCAAGCGCCAGGCGGTCACCAACGTGGACCGGACCATCCGCTCCGTGAAGCGCCACATGGGCACGGACTGGAAGATCGAGCTCGACGGGAAGCCCTTCAACCCGCAGCAGATCTCCGCGTTCATCCTTCAGAAGCTGAAGCGCGACGCCGAGTCCTACCTGGGCGAGAAGGTGACCGACGCGGTCATCACCGTCCCGGCGTACTTCAACGACTCCGAGCGCCAGGCGACGAAGGAAGCCGGTGAGATCGCCGGTCTCAACGTCCTTCGCATCGTCAACGAGCCCACCGCGGCCGCGCTCGCCTACGGCCTCGACAAGGACGACCAGACGATCCTCGTCTTCGACCTCGGTGGCGGCACCTTCGACGTGTCCCTCCTGGAGATCGGTGACGGCGTCGTCGAGGTGAAGGCCACCAACGGCGACAACCACCTCGGTGGTGACGACTGGGACCAGCGCGTCGTCGACTTCCTGGTCAAGCAGTTCATGTCCGGTCACGGCGTGGACCTGTCCAAGGACAAGATGGCCCTCCAGCGTCTGCGTGAGGCTGCCGAGAAGGCCAAGATCGAGCTGTCCTCGTCCACCGAGACCTCGATCAACCTGCCCTACATCACCGCCTCCGCCGAGGGCCCCCTGCACCTCGACGAGAAGCTCACCCGCGCCCAGTTCCAGCAGCTGACCGCGGACCTGCTGGAGCGCTGCAAGACGCCGTTCCACAACGTCATCAAGGACGCCGGGATCGCCCTGTCCGAGATCGACCACGTCGTTCTCGTCGGTGGCTCGACCCGTATGCCGGCCGTCGCCGAGCTCGTCAAGGAGCTGACCGGCGGCAACGAGGCCAACAAGGGCGTGAACCCGGACGAGGTCGTCGCCATCGGCGCCGCCCTCCAGGCCGGTGTCCTCAAGGGTGAGGTCAAGGACGTCCTGCTCCTCGACGTGACCCCGCTGTCTCTTGGCATCGAGACCAAGGGCGGCATCATGACCAAGCTCATCGAGCGGAACACGACGATCCCGACCAAGCGGTCCGAGATCTTCACCACCGCCGAGGACAACCAGCCCTCCGTGCAGATCCAGGTCTACCAGGGCGAGCGCGAGATCGCGGCGTACAACAAGAAGCTCGGGATGTTCGAGCTGACCGGTCTGCCGCCGGCCCCGCGCGGTGTCCCGCAGATCGAGGTCGCCTTCGACATCGACGCCAACGGCATCATGCACGTGACCGCGAAGGACCTCGGCACGGGCAAGGAGCAGAAGATGACCGTCACCGGCGGCTCCTCGCTGCCGAAGGACGAGGTCGACCGCATGCGCCAGGAGGCCGAGCAGTACGCGGAGGAGGACCACAAGCGCCGCGAGGCCGCCGAGACCCGCAACCAGGGCGAGCAGCTCGTCTACCAGACCGAGAAGTTCCTCAAGGACAACGAGGACAAGGTCCCGGGCGAGATCAAGACCGAGGTCGAGGCGTCCGTCGAGGAGCTGAAGGCCGCGCTCAAGGGCGAGGACATCAGCGAGATCCGCACCGCCACCGAGAAGGTCGCCGCGGTCTCCCAGAAGCTCGGCCAGGCGATGTACGCCGACGCCCAGGGCGCGCAGGCCGCCGGTGACGCCGGTGCCGCGGGCGAGCAGCCCAAGGCCGACGACGATGTCGTCGACGCCGAGATCGTCGACGACGAGCGCAAGGACGGTGCCGCGTGACGGAGGAGACCCCGGGCTTCGAGGAGAAGCCCGACGTCCCCTCCGGCGCCACCCCCGACGACGCCGAGGCGAAGGCCGCACCCCAGCCGAACGGCGAGGGTGCGGCCCCGGCCGGGGACGTAACCGCAGACGCCGGTCTGATCGCCCAGCTGGACCAGGTACGCACCGCGCTCGGTGAGCGCACCGCGGACCTCCAGCGGCTCCAGGCCGAGTACCAGAACTACCGCCGCCGCGTGGAGCGGGACCGGATCACGGTGCGGGAGATCGCCATCGCGAACCTCCTGACCGAGCTCCTTCCCGTGCTCGACGACATCGGCCGCGCCCGGGAACACGGCGAACTCGTCGGCGGATTCAAGTCCGTCGCGGAGTCGCTGGAGACCGTCGCGGCGAAGATGGGTCTTCAGCAGTTCGGCAAGGAGGGCGAGCCCTTCGACCCGACGATCCACGAGGCCCTGATGCACTCCTACGCACCGGACGTCACCGAGACGACCTGCGTCGCGATCCTCCAGCCGGGGTATCGCATCGGCGAGCGCACCATCCGCCCCGCGCGGGTGGCCGTCGCCGAGCCGCAGCCGGGCGCGCAGACGGTCAAGGGCGAGGACGCCGCCGAGGCCGGCGAGGAGAAGGACAACGGCCCTGAAGGGGCCTGATCGAAGGAAGGAGGGACGTCGGGGATGAGCACCAAGGACTTCATCGAGAAGGACTTCTACAAGGTCCTCGGCGTCCCCAAGGACGCCACCGAGGCCGAGATCAAGAAGGCGTACCGGAAGCTCGCCCGCGAGTTCCACCCGGACGCCAACAAGGGCAACGCCAAGGCCGAGGAGCGCTTCAAGGAGATCTCCGAGGCGAACGACGTCCTCGGCGACCCCAAGAAGCGCAAGGAGTACGACGAGGCGCGCGCCCTCTTCGGCAACGGCGGGTTCCGCCCGGGGCCGGGCGCGGGCGGCGGCAACTTCAACTTCGACCTGGGCGACCTTTTCGGAGGCGGCGCCCAGGGCGGCGGGGGCTCCGGCGGCTTCGGCGGCGGGATCGGTGACGTCTTCGGGGGACTGTTCAACCGGGGCAGCTCGGGTACCACCCGGGTGCAGCCCAGGCGCGGCCAGGACATCGACACCGAGGTCACGCTCACCTTCACCGAGGCGATCGAGGGCGCGACCGTGCCCCTGCGGATGTCCTCGCAGGCCCCGTGCAAGGCCTGTTCCGGCACCGGCGACAAGAACGGCAACCCGCGGGTCTGCCCGACCTGCGTCGGCACCGGACAGGTGGCCCGGGGCTCCGGCGGCGGCTTCTCGCTGACCGACCCCTGCCCGGACTGCAAGGGCCGCGGACTGATCGCGGAGGAGCCCTGCGAGATCTGCAAGGGCAGTGGCCGGGCAAAGTCCTCGCGGACCATGCAGGTGCGCATCCCGGCCGGGGTCAGCGACGGCCAGCGGATCCGGCTGCGTGGGAAGGGAGCGCCCGGAGAGCGGGGCGGCCCCTCCGGGGATCTGTACGTCACGGTGCATGTGGACGCCCACCCGGTCTTCGGCCGCAAGGGCGACAACCTGACGGTGACGGTTCCGGTGACGTATCCGGAGGCGGCGCTCGGCGGTGAGGTCAGGGTCCCGACCCTGGGCGGACCGCCGGTCACGCTGAAGCTGCCCCCGGGCACGCCCAACGGCCGCACCATGCGCGCCCGTGGGAAGGGCGCGTTCCGCAAGGACGGCACCCGCGGGGACCTGTTGGTCACCGTCGAGGTGAGTGTTCCGAAGGACCTGACGGGGAAGGCTCGTGACGCGCTGGAGGCGTATCGCGAGGCGACCGCGGGCGAGGACCCGCGGGCGGAGCTGTTCCAGGCCGCGAAGGGAGCATGACGGAGATGGACGGTCGTCGACGCAGTGACAATTTCCGAGGGCCGTATGAACTGACCGAGGAGACCCCGGTCTACGTCATCTCGGTGGCGGCCCAGCTCTCCGGCCTGCACCCGCAGACGCTGCGCCAGTACGACCGACTGGGCCTGGTGTCTCCGGACCGCACCGCCGGACGGGGCCGCCGCTACTCGGCCCGCGACATCGAACTGCTGCGCACCGTCCAGCAGTTGTCGCAGGACGAGGGCATCAACCTGGCCGGCATCAAGCGCATCATCGAACTGGAGAACCAGGTCGCCGCGCTCCAGTCCCGAGTGGCCGAGCTTCAGGCGGCCGTCGAAGGGGCCGCGGCGGCGATGCAGCAGCGCGAGGCAGCGGTACACGCCTCGTACCGCCGCGACCTGGTGCCGTATCAGGAGGTCCAGCAGACCAGCGCGTTGGTCGTGTGGCGGCCCAAGCGGCAGCAGAACGACTGACGCGTTCTCAGGACGCGGAAGGGGCCGTGGGTTTCGAAGACCCACGGCCCCTTCGTCGTTCCCGCGCGGAACCTCCCGGTCATGATCACCTTTCGGTCACACAATCTCCATTCGGCCAAGATCACCGATATATCTCGCACTCCGGCCCCCCATGACCACGGGGGCCCTGAAAAGGAGTCGGAGTGCAACGCACCAACCGAAGACGGTGGATCCAGGCCACCGCGGCGCTGACGCTCGCGGGTTTCCTCACCGGTGACCCTTCCCTCGCGTCCCTCCCGGCGCCTGCCGCCGACCAGATCGTGAACAGCCCCGCCAAGGCCGTCACGCTCGGCGACGACAAGCCCGACATAGCCAAGCTGCTCGGGCTGAGCGAGGAGGAGGCCGCCCGGCGCAACGCCAAGATCCAGAACCGGCGCATCGAGCTGCTCTCCCAGCGCACCGAGTCCTCCTCGGTGTACGTGAACCCGGACGGCACGCTGACCGCCGAGACCTACGCGGGCCCCGTCCGGGTCAAGCAGGCCGACGGGTCCTGGAGCCACATCGACACCGGGCTCACCGACGAGGGCGCGGCCCTGGAACCGGAGACGGCGGCCGCCGACATCGCCGTCTCCGACGGCGGCGACAAGAAGCTGGCCTCCGTCGCCAAGGGCGGCGCCTCCATGGCGCTGGGCTGGGAGCACACTCTTCCCACGCCGACGGTGAAGGACGACACCGCCTCCTACGACCTGGGCGACGGGCAGACCCTGACGGTCACCGCCCTGAAGCAGGGCTTCTCCCAGAACGTCCTCCTCGACGAGGCGCCCACCGCAGACCTCACCTACCGCATCCCGGTCATCCTCAAGGGCCTCACCCTCTCCGAGGCGGACTCCGGGCATCTGCTGCTGAAGAACGGCGCGGGCAAGCTGGTCGCCGAGGCCCCGGCGCCGATGATGTGGGACTCATCGGTGGACAAGAGGTCCGGCGAGTCCAAGCATCTCGCGGCCTTGGACACCGAGATCGAGACCGCGGCCGACGGCACCCAGACGCTCGTACTGCGCCCGGACGCCGACTACTTCAGGCAGAACCTGACCTACCCGGTCACCGTCGACCCGACCAGCACGCTGGCGGTCACCACCGACACCTGGGTCGCCACCAATTACCCGGACTCGCAGGTCTCCTCGACGGAGTTGAAGTCGGGAACGTACAACGGCGGTACGACGGTGGCGCGTTCGTTCCTGAAGTTCGATCTCGCGGGCTACGAGGGCGTCCACGTCATCGACACCAACCTGGCCCTGTACTCGTACTGGTCCTCCTCCTGCACGGTGGGCACCGGCACGGCCGTGCGCCGGGTCACCGAGGCCTGGTCGTCGTCCGCGGTCACCTGGGCCGACCCGCCCGCCTCCACCACCACCGGACAGGTGATCAACACCGCCGCCAAGGGCTACTCGGCGGACTGCCCGGCCGGCACGCTGAACTTCGACATCGACACGATCGTCAAGGCCTGGACGAGCGGCACCGCCAACCACGGTCTGCTGGTCCGCGGTGTCGACGAGACCGACTCCTCGACCTGGCGGCGCTTCCACTCCGCCAACCACGTCTCCGGTGACGGCTCTACGGAACCGCACCTGACGATCACGTACAACACCTACCCCGAGGCGCCGGCCGCGCCGGCCCTGGCGCCGGTCGCGGGTACCGACGTGGTCACCTCGACCACTCCGGTGCTGTCGACGCTGGTGAACGACGGCGATCCGCAGCGGGCGCGCGCCCAGTACGTCATCGAGCCGGACCCGGCGTACAACGACACGACGTACACGCTCACCACGGACACGCCGTACGTCGACACCATGGAGGTCGCCGCCCTCGCCGTACCGGTGGAGAACCCGCTGCCCGACGGCAAGCACCTGCGGGTACGGGCCCGGGCCTACGACGGCACCGACTACTCCACGGCCTGGAGCGCCTGGAGGACCTTCACGGTCGACACCTCCAAGGCCCCCGCGCCCGAGGTGCCCAGCGACCTCGCGACGGGCGCCACACAGACGACGACCCCGCTGCTCACCGGCGTCGTCAAGGCCGCGGGCCGGGGCGCCGTGTCGGCCGAGTACCTGCTGTACGACGCCTCCGGCGCCACCTTGGGCGAGCCCCTCACCGCCTCCGTCCAGGACGGCGACCGGGCCGTCGCCAAGGTTCCGGACGCGCTGCTGACCGACGGCTCGACCTACCGCTGGAAGATGCGCGCCTGCGCGGAGGGCGTGTGTTCCGCGTACACCGCGCTCCAGACGTTCACGGTGGACGTGACCGAGGAGCCCGCGCCCTCCGGCACCACCGGCACCGTGCCCGCGGCGGTGACCGACCTCAAGGCCGTGCCCGGTGAGCACGGCGCCCTGGTGACCTGGTCCGCGGCGGAGTTCGTCGGCGAGGCGACCGACGTGGTCACCTACACGGTCACCGCGGTGGCCTCCGACGGGACGACGGTGGGCACCAAGACCACCACGGGCCTGTCCGCGGTCTTCGACAACCTCGACGCGGACGCCGGGGACGTCACCTACACCTTCAAGGTGACCGGCAAGAACGCCTACGGCACCGGCGCGACCGCCACGTCGGGCGGCATTGTCCCGGCGGCCGTGCCGGGCGGTACGGACGGGTACTCGACGGCCATGCAGGCGTACCACTTCGCCCGGGGCGGCCTCGTCCAGGGCAGCTACGTCGACGCGAACGACGCCGCCGCCAACAGCGCGTACGGCGCCCAGTTCGTCGGCCGTCTCGCCAAGGACCAGGAGGCGCTGCTGCGGGAGCGGGTGGCGGGCTCCGAGGACGACTCGGACAACGTCTCGCCCGAGGCCACCTTCACCGACGTCCTGGCCATCCCGTCGGCCGACGGCACGACGGTCACCCTGCGCGCGACGGTGCACACCGCGGACATCATCGTGACCGACGTCAGCACCGCCACCGCCGACCCGACCGACCAGACCGGCGAGACCGAGATGCGCTACACCTTCTCCGCCGGTACGGAGCCGGTCCTGCTGGCCGCAGTCACCGCCGCCGCCAAGGAGGTGGTGGTCCGGCCGACCGGCGCCGCGCTGGACGACTTCGCCAACGCCATCGAGGGAGACGTCCTGGCGGACGGTCTCGAACCCTCGGCGTTCGACGGTGACTCCACGGACGACGGCAGCGAGACCACCGCCACGACGGTCTCCTTCGACGCCGCTCAGGCCGGCACCTACCTGCGCACGGGAGCGGCCACCTGGGCCGTGTCCAACTGGGACGCGCCGGCCATGTACAGCCAGGACTGCACGAACTTCGTCTCCCGGGCGATGCACCTGGGCGGCGACATCAGGATGAAGGGCTCCGGGGACGAGAGCCACAAGAGCAAGGACCACTGGTGGCGCAAGCCGAGCAACTGGATCCATGAGGAGACCTGGACGTGGATCAACGCGGCCTACCTCAAGACCTTCATGGAGCGGCACATGCTGCACTCCAAGCGGAACACGAGCAACGCCTTCACCGGTGACATCGTCCTCTACGACTGGAAGAACGACGGGAAGGTCGACCACGCCTCGATCATCAGCAAGATCAGCAACGGGAAGATCTACGTGACCCAGCACAACAAGAACTACAAGTACCGCAGCCTGGCCGCCCAGAAGAGCGCGGAGCCGAGGATGAAGATCTGGATCTACCGGCCCAAGCCGGAGTGGTACTGATGCGCCGGGGGCTCGGTGTGTGGGTCGTCGCCGCGGAGGCGGTGCTGACCCTGATCGTGGCTCGGACGCTGTGGACCTGGCGTGACGACCCGTATGTCTTCCTCGCGGACGTCCCGTACATGGAGTGGTCCAGCGTCGGACTCGCGGTCTCGCTCCTGCTGACCCTGGCCCTGGTCTCGCGGGAGCAGCTGTGGCCCCGGCGGGTCGGCTGGTCGCTGACGGCGGTACGGCTGTGCCTGCTGCCGTGCCTCGCGCTGGCCTGGTATCCGGCGATGTCGCCGTACATCTCGCTCTGGTGAAGCACCGCCGGGCCCACGCCAGTGGGCCCGGCTTTTTCTCATGGCGTCGTCAGGTCCAGCTCGGTCGCGACGACGATCTGCGCCTCGCCGGTCCACTGGAAGGAGGAGTTCCCGTCGTCGTCGATGGCGTCGACGATGAAGCAGGACTGCTCGCCGTCCGGGACGGTCTGATACTCGTACGAGGTGGTCCCGGCGCTCACGTAGTAGCCCGGGTAGAGGGAGCACACCTGCTGCTCCTCGTCGCCCCACAACTCGCCCCGGCGCACCACGTAACTCTCCAGGTCGGGTGTCGGATTGGCGTCCCAGGTCACGTAGAAGCCGTACTCGGTGGGCGTGACCTCGACCCCCGTCACCGCGGACGGCGGGGTGAGGTCCTTGCGCTTGCCGCTGACGGCGGTGGACCGCGCGGACTCGTTGCCCGCCGCGTCGAGCGAGGTCACCCGGTAGTAGTAGGTGGCGCCTTCCACGGCCGAGGTGTCCACGTAGGAGTCCTCCGCGGTGCTGCCGACCGGCGTGTACGTGCCGTCCGCCGTGGCCGCCCGGTACACCCGGTACGACGCGGCCCCCTCGACGGCGCCCCAGCCGACCCACAGCCCGTCCGGCTCGGAAGCCGTGCCGACCCCGCTCGGCACGCCGGGCGCCGTCCGGTCCGCCGTGGTGACGGCGAGCGCCGCCGCCCACGAGGAGACGTTGCCGGCCTTGTCGTAGGCGCGGACGGAGTACTCGAACGCGGCGCCGGTCACGGGAAGGGTGGCGTCCGTGTACGACGTCGACGTCGTCGTGGCGAGGGGCGTGGCGGGGAACGTGCCGCCCTTCTCCCGCCGGTAGACGCGGTACCCCGCGAGGTCCATCTCCTTGTTCTTCGCCCAGGTCAGCTTGGCCTTGCCGGTGGCCTGGTCGTAAGCGACCGCCGCTCCGGTCGGGCGCAGCGGGGCGACCGTGTCGACGGAGGCCGAAGTGCGGGGCGCGTAGCCGAACTTGACCTTGGCGGAGCCGGTCCAGTTGACGTAGTCGACGCGCAGGGTGTGCTTGCCGGCCGGGACGGTCACGTTGACGGTCTTGGAGACCGTGGTGGAGGTGTTCGTCCACAGGCTGATCTTGCGGGCGTCCGCCGTGCCGGGGTCCAGATAGACCCGGATGCCGTCGAGGCCGGACGCGCTGAGCGTGAAGGGTCCGCCGGACCCGAAGTCCCGGGTCACCGTCCAGCGCACGCCGAAGTTGTTGCTCGGCAGGCCCGAGGCCGGGGCGCCCGTGCCCCAGTCCTGGTCGATCGCGCTGTCGCAGTCGGTCTTCTGCGGGGTGCCGGAGAAGGTGGTGTTCGCGTAGAACGTCCGCTTGAACACCGGGGAGGTGCAGGTGACCGCGGCGGAGGCGGGAGTCGCTACGGCGGCGAGCAGGCCGGCCGCGGTGGCGAGCACGGTCGCGGCGGCCGTGCTTCTGGCTGGGTTCATTCGGTCCTCTGAGATGTGCGGAACAGCCGTCGGAAGCTGTCGTGATCACGACTCGCGAGGGGTGGGGTTGGTTGTACGGAGGGGTCGTAACGGGTGTTTGGAGGGGATTCCGCCATACCTTCACAGGCCAAGCGGAGCGTGGTGTTGCGGACTCGTTAAGTGATTCCGCTTGACGCTGGGGGGCGGTGCCGCGTTGGCTTTTCAGTCACCTGGGTCGCAATGCTGCGCCCGCGTCCGGAAGGCACCAGAAGTGAGCTCCCCAATGCGTCGTATCGCCATATGCGTGGCCGCGTCCTCGATGACCCTTTCGCTGTCCGCCTGTGGCGCCCTCGGAGTGACGGGAGACAGTGCCGACGCGAGTCCGACCAAGGGGAACGACATCACGGTGGGGCTGTTGCTGCCGGAGACGGCCAACACCCGGTACGACAAGTTCGACCACCCGATCATCCGGGCGAAGGTGGCCGAGCTCACCGACAACAAGGGCGAGGTCGTCTACGCCAACGCCGACGCGAGCGCCGCTACGCAGGGCACCCAGATGGAGAAGATGATCGACGACGGCGTCGACGTCATCCTGCTGGACGCCGTGGACTCCAAGTCCATCGCGGCCCAGGTGGAGAAGGCCAAGGAGGCCGGTATCCCGGTCATCGCCTACGACCGTCTCGCCGAGGGCCCGATCGAGGCGTACATCTCCTTCGACAACGAGCTCGTGGGCGAGGTGCAGGGCCGCTCCCTGATGGCCGCGCTCGGCGGTGACGTCGACACCTCGACGAAGATCGTCATGATGAACGGCTCGCCCACCGACCCGAACGCCAAGCAGTTCAAGGCGGGCGCGCTCTCCGAGCTCAACGGCCAGGTGACGATCGCGAAGACCTTCGACACCAAGGACTGGAAGCCGGAGAACGCCGAGGCCAACATGACCGAGGCGATCGAAGACATCGGTGTCAACAACATCGCCGCGGTGTACTCCGCCAACGACGGCATGGCCGGCGGTGTCATCAAGGCTCTGGAGGCCGCGGGCGTCACCGAGCTGCCGCCGATCACCGGCCAGGACGCCGAACTCGACGCCGTGCAGCGGATCGTCGCCGGCGAGCAGTACATGAGCGTCTACAAGTCCTACCCCGAGGAGGCCGAGGCGGCCGCCGAGATGGCGGTGGCCAAGGTCCAGGGCAAGGACATCAAGTTCGACTCCCTGACCGCCGACCGGGTCGACAGCCCCACCACCAAGGACATCCCCGCCCAGCTGGTCCCGGTGGTCGCGCTGACGACGGAGAACATCAGCGACACCGTCGTCAACGACGGCATCTACAAGATCGCCGAGATCTGCACCAGCAAGTACAAGGCGGCGTGCGACGAGATCGGCCTCAAGTAGTCACGGCCAGGCGTAGTGCCGGAGGGCTCGGTTCCGTGCGGACCGGGCCCTTCCGCTGCTCCGGGGCATGTCCGGAAACCGTGTTCGGGTGGTTGGGTTCCATAAGCGAACAAATCAGGTCCAGTCGGGCGGCTGAGACCCCTGAGGCGTGTTGCGGACCACGTCCCGTCCGCGCATAGTTGCGCTGCGGAAGACGCGGAAACCGGGGGTGGGATGGGCGATGGCCGGGCACGGGACGGATGGGCATCCACACGGTGCTGACCGACTGTGCGAGGCCGGGGATCGGGTGTATTCCCGGGCCGTACGGCGCGGCCGTGTGCCCAGGGTCGAGGCGGATGCGGTGCCCTGTCTGCTGGAGCTGGCCCTGCTGCACCCGGACCCCGACGACATGGCCTGGCTGGTGCCGACCTCCCCGCAGGAGGTCATGACCCGGCTGCTGCGCGGGGTGTACGACGAGGTCAGCGCGAGCCAGCGGCGGATGGGCTCGGCGGTGGCCGCGTTCGAGTGGTACGCCGGGCTCGGCCCGCTGCCGCAGAACGCGGTCGGAGAGGGCAGCGCGATCCGGGTCCTGGACGGCCTCTCCCGGATCCAGGCCGCGATGGACACGGCCACCGACGCCTGCACCACCGAGGTGCTCACCGTCCAGCCGGGCGGTATCCGCCCCGAGCACGAGCTGACGGAGGGCCTGCACCGGGCGATGGCGCTGCGCGGTCGCGGCGTCCGGATGCGCGACCTGTACACGCATGTGGCCCGGCACGGACAGGGGCTGCTCACCTACCTGGAGCTGATGGGCGACGCGGTGGAGGCGCGGACCCTGGAGGAGGTCATCGACCGCCTCATCCTCTTCGACCGCACCGTCGCCTTCATCCCGGCGAACGCCGATCGCACCCTCGCCCTCGAACTGCGCCACCCCGCGCTGGTGCAGTACCTGGTCACCGTCTTCGAACGCCTGTGGCGCCTGGCGATCCCCCTCACCGCGCCCCTGCCCGAGACCGGCATCGAGGGCATCTCCTACCGCGAACGCTCCATCGCCGCCCTGCTCGCCGAGGGCCACCAGGACGCGGTCATCGCCGAGCGGCTCGGCATCAGCGTACGCACCTGCCGGGCCCACATCGCCCGCCTCTCGGAGACCCTGGGCGCGGCGAGCCGCACCCAACTCGGGGTGCGGATCGCGCAGGTCGGCCTGATCGGGCCCGCGCGGGGCGCGGACGTCTCGCCGTCGCCCGCTATGCGCCTGCCTGATCCAGGATCCCGGACCGTCCGATGAGATAGCCGAGCTGGGCCCGGCTGTCGCTGCCCAGCGTCGCCGCCAGCTTGGCGATGTGGACGCGTGCGGTGCGGACGTTCATGCCGAGGCGGTCGGCGATGACCGCGTCCGTGTGTCCTTCGATGAGAAGGGCGGCTATGGCGCGTTGGCGGGGGGTGACGCCGTCGCGGACGGGTTGCTGGACGGCTTGCGGATACATGGGGGTGGCCAGGCGCCAGAGGCGGTCGAAGGCGGTGGCGAGGAAGCCGACGATCGCCGGGTGGCGGACCTTCAGGGCCAGCGTGCGGTCGGCGTTCGCCGGGATGAAGGCGACCGCGCGGTCGATGACGATGAGACGTTCCGTCACCTCGTCCAGGGTGCGGGCCTCCGCGTCCCCGCGCAGCCGCTCGTAGCGGGCGATGACGGTGGGCGCGTGCCGGAGGGTGTGCTGGTAGAGGGTGCGGATACGGCCGCCGCGGTCCAGCAGGGCCTGGTCGCGGGCCAGGGCCTCGACGTGCACGTTGGGCGGCGCCAGAGTGTGCGTGACGTGTGGCTGTACGGCGAGCAGTTCGGAGGATCCGGCCATGGCCTCGGCGATGGTCCGGCCGATGCGGTCGAGGCCGCTGAGGACGGTGACCGACGGGATGCCCGACGAGCCGCCCTGGGGGCCGTCGATCCGCATCAGCGGCTCGAACATCGCCGCCAGCCGCTCCTCCCGGCGGCGTTCGTCCGCGATGCGCTCCTCCGCCGCGCGCAGCATCTGGTGGAGCGCCACGACCGGGGACAGCGGCTCGAGCCGGTCGGGGGCCGTCACGCCGGGATGCAGCAGGCCGAGGTCGGCCAGGCAGGGGGCGGCCGCTGCGTCGGTGACGCTCACATGCCCTTCGCGCAGGGCCCGTTCGTACAGCTCGGTCGCTGCCGCGCACAGGTCTTCCGTGCCGTGCTCCGGGTGCGGCGCCGGGATCATTCGTTCACTCCCCCTGATCGAGGATGCCTGAAGCCGCGATGAGGTAGCCGAGTTGGGCGCGGCTCTCGCTGCCGAGGGCGGCGGCGAGTTTGGCGATGTGGACGCGGGCGGTACGGACGTTCAGGCCGAGACGGTCGGCGATGACTGTGTCGGTGTGGCCCTCGACGAGCAGGGTGGCTATGGCGCGCTGGCGGGGCGTGATGCCGTTGCGGACCGGTTGCCGGACCGTCTCGGGGTACATGGGGGTGGCCAGGCGCCAGAAGCGGTCGAACACGGTCACGTAGAAGGTGACCAGGGCGGGGTGGCGGACTTCGAGCGCGAGGGTGCGGTCCTTGCTGGCCGGGATGAAGGCGACCACGCCGTCGACGACGATGAGACGGTCGGTGACCTCGTCCAGCGTGCGGGCCTCGGCGTCGCCCCTGAGCTGTTCGTAGCGGGCGATCACGGCGGGGGAGTGGCGGACCGTGTGCTGGTAGAGAGTGCGGATGCGGCCGCCGCGGTCCAGGTGAGCCTGGTCGCGGCCCAGCGACGCGGCAAGGCGGGCACCGACGTCCTGGCCGGTGAACGGCTGGATGGTGAGCAGTTCACCCGAGGCTTTCGCAAGGGCCGCCTCGATGGCCTGGTTGATCCGGACGACACCGTTCAGAACGCTGACCGACGGAGTGTCCGCCACGGCCGTGTACCGTCCGGCGATGCCCATCAGAGATTCGAACATATCTGCCAACCGGGCCTCGCGCCGCCGTTCGTCCGCGATGCGGTCCTCGACGTCGCGCAGCAGTCGGTGGAACGCGAAGGCCGGCATGACGGGCCGCAACCGGCGCAGGTCCGCGAGGTCCGGTTGCAGTAGCCCGAGGTCGACCAGGCACGGCGCCGCGTCCGCCTCCTCGGCGTGAATCCGCCCTTCGCGAAGAGCGCGGGCGTACAGGCCCAGGCCCGCCTCGCACAGTTCCTCCGCTCCGTGCCTGTGAGCCTCGGTCACGGGTGGCCCTCACCTCTCGACATCGGGTGGTCGGGCTTGAGGATCCCCGACTGGGCGATGAGGAAGCCGAGTTGGGCGCGGCTTCCGCTGCCGAGTGCGGTCGCGAGCTTGGCTATGTGGGCTCGGCAGGTGCGTACGTTCATACCCAGGCGGCGGGCGATGGCCTCGTCGACGTGTCCTTCGACGAGGAGCTTGGCTATGGAGTGCTGGATCTCCGTGATGCCGTCCGTGTCGGTCTCGTACGGGGCGCCTGTGCTCAGTGGCACCGCACGGCCCCACATGAACTCGAAGACCTTGATCAGGTAGCGGACCATGCCGGGGTGGCGGAGTTCGAGGGCGACCGTGCCGTCGTCCCGGGTGGGGATGAAGGCGACGGTCTCGTCGCAGATGATCAGCCGCTCGACGAGTTCGTCGATGGTGCGGTACTCCACTTTGCCGCTGGCGAACTGGGCGACGTAGGCCAGTGTCTCGGGGCTGTAGCGAGCCGTGTGCTGGTAGAGGGTCCGGATGCGGCAGCCGCGTTCGATCAGTGGCCGGTCGCGTTCCAGCCCCTGAGCGAGGGTGTGTTCGGGCCGCCGGCGCATCGGCTGGACCGTGAGCATCTCGGTCGTGCACTGGGCCGTGGCCAGATCGAGTGCCGCGTTGATCCGGTCGATGCCTTCCAGCACGGTGATCGAGTGGGTGGTGGCCGGTGCCTGCGCGCTGAGCGTCATGAACGGCTCGAATGCTTCGGCGAGTTCGATCGACAACCGCCGCCGTTGGGTGATCTCGTGCTCGATCGGGCTGAGGCGCTGAGCCAACGCGACCGACGGGGCGACCGGGCGCAGCCAGCTCGCGTCATCCGGGTCGGGGTGAAGCAGGGCGAACTCCATGAGGCAAGGGGCGGTCTCCACGTCCGTTCGAGCGATACGTCCCGTCCGGAGTGCGATCCCATAAAGACGGTGACCCTCGTCGCACAGCTCGGTCAGCGCGTGCGAATGTGTCCCCTTAGTCTCATTCGTGGCCAATTCTCCACCCCCCAGGGTCCTGAACGTGCAGGAACATGATGCACCGATCGTGTGGCCATGACGTGCCGGAATGGGCCATCGTCTTAATCGACGGGGGAGAGGTGACCTTCAGATGAGGACGAAGCCGACTATGCATAAGAAGATGCTTCGCTCGGCGCTTGCCGCCGCCTTCTCCGCCGTTGTGGCTTTCGGGGTGCTGAGTGGCATGACGGAGGCGAAGGGTGACGCCCGGGCGGACAGTACTTGGCGCACGAACGCCGTGGCAGCTGTCCCCGGCGACAGTACGTGGGTGGTGGCGGCATCCGACCCGGCGGGCGGTGGGTCGACGGACGACAGCACTTGGGTCGCCGAGTCATGACCACCCCACCGGACGACCGAACCTTCCGACGTGAAATGGCCACCGCCTACCGATCCGGCTGGCACTTCATCGATCTGGTCACCGCCATCCCCCACGCTGGTGACTCGCTCATGGTGACGGTCTTCGGAGAGCCGGTGGTCGTCACCCGGGACGAGGACGAGGACGTGCGCGCCTATCGGTGCCTGCGGCGGCCCCGGGGGGCGCCACAGCCCGTGCGGTGCGCCATCCGATACGGAATGATTTTTGTGAACCTGGACCAGCGGGACCACCAGCAGCTGGTGGACCCGGAGGTCCCGGTACCCCGGACAATCTCAGCCACCCCCCGCAGTGCCTGACGCGATTCCCCCGTCGTAACAGATCGCTCAGGTGCTTCCCCCCGCAGCGGCGTCACCGTGACCTGAACACGGTGACGCCGCTGCAGTTTTACGGGAAATTTCGACGTATCCGCCGAGTCGCGCACTGGCCGAAAAGCATCGGTCAGCCGCGCCCCATCGCCCGCTCCAGTTCGATCTCGATCACCACGCGCGCCGGGTTCGGCGAGGGAGTGCGCTCATAGCGCTCGGCGTACCGCCGCTCGGCCTCCGCGATCCGCTCCGGCTCGGTGCGGACATGCGCCCGCCCCTCCAGCGTCGCCCATCGCCGCCCGGCCACCTGGCACACCGCGACCCGTGCTCCGTCCGGGCCGGCGGCCAGCACATTGGCGACCTTCGTGCTTGCTTTGTTCGCGATCACGCGGGCCAGCCCCGCCTCGGGGTCGTAGGTCACCCCGACCGGCACCACATGTGGGCTGCCGTCCGGGCGCGGGGTGGTCAGGGTGCACAGGTGCCGTTCCCGCCAGAAGCTGAGATACGCGGCGTCGGGGGCGGCGGGATCCACGGAGTGGCTCATGCCGTCGGAACTTAGCCGCCGGAGTCTCCCGGCACATACTTGAGTGGAATAGACTCAACTTTGTGTACGTTGGATGAGTCAGTGTGGATGAGGGCTGCTCGCCCGGTTGTCGACAGGAGGAGAAGGCGAACGTGGACGCAGAGCTGACCAACCGGAGCCGGGACGCCATCAACGCGGCCGGCAGCCGGGCCGTGACGGAGGGCAACCCGGACCTCACGCCCGCCCACCTGCTCCTGGCTCTGCTCCAGGGGCAGGACAACGAGAACATCGTCGACCTGCTGGCCGCCGTGGAGGCGGATCAGGCCGCCGTGCGCGCCGGTGCCGAGAAGGTGCTGGCCGCGCTGCCGAGCGTGACCGGGTCCACCGTGGCGCCGCCGCAGCCGAACCGGGAGCTGCTCGCCGTCATCGCCGAGGCGGGCGCCAAGGCCAAGGAGCTCGGCGACGAGTACCTCTCCACCGAGCACCTGCTGATCGGGATCGCCGCGAAGGGCGGCCAGGCCGGCGACGTACTCTCCCAGCACGGCGCCACCGCGAAGAAGCTGCTGGAGGCGTTCCAGAAGGCAAGGGGAGGACGCCGGGTGACCACAGCCGACCCGGAGGGGCAGTACAAGGCGCTGGAGAAGTTCGGCACCGACTTCACGGCCGCCGCACGCGAGGGCAAGCTCGACCCGGTCATCGGCCGGGACCAGGAGATCCGCCGGGTCGTCCAGGTGCTGTCCCGCCGTACCAAGAACAACCCGGTCCTGATCGGTGAGCCCGGCGTCGGCAAGACCGCCGTCGTCGAGGGGCTCGCCCAGCGGATCGTGAAGGGTGACGTGCCCGAGTCGCTCAAGGACAAGCGGCTCGTCGCGCTGGATCTGGGCGCGATGGTCGCCGGGGCCAAGTACCGGGGCGAGTTCGAGGAGCGGCTGAAGACCGTCCTCGCGGAGATCAAGGACTCCGACGGGCAGATCATCACCTTCATCGACGAGCTGCACACCGTCGTCGGGGCCGGGGCGGGCGGGGACTCCGCCATGGACGCGGGCAACATGCTCAAGCCGATGCTCGCCCGCGGTGAACTGCGCATGGTCGGTGCCACCACCCTGGACGAGTACCGCGAGCGGATCGAGAAGGACCCCGCCCTGGAGCGGCGCTTCCAGCAGGTGCTGGTGGCCGAGCCGACGGTCGAGGACACCATCGCGATCCTGCGCGGTCTGAAGGGCCGCTACGAGGCCCACCACAAGGTGCAGATCGCCGACAGCGCGCTGGTCGCCGCCGCCACCCTCTCCGACCGGTACATCACCTCCCGCTTCCTCCCCGACAAGGCCATCGACCTGGTCGACGAGGCCGCCTCCAGGCTCCGGATGGAGATCGACTCCTCCCCGGTCGAGATCGACGAACTCCAGCGCTCCGTCGACCGGTTGAAGATGGAGGAGCTGGCGCTGAGCAAGGAGACCGACCCGGCCTCCCGGGAGCGCCTGGAGCGGCTGCGCCGTGACCTCGCCGACAAGGAGGAGGAGCTGCGGGGCCTGACCGCCCGCTGGGAGAAGGAGAAGCAGTCCCTGAACCGGGTCGGCGAGCTGAAGGAGCGGCTCGACGAACTGCGCGGGCAGGCCGAACGGGCTCAGCGCGACGGCGACTTCGACACCGCGAGCAAGCTGCTCTACGGCGAGATCCCGGGTATGGAGCGGGACTTGGCGGAAGCGTCCCAGGCCGAGGAGGAGGCCGCCAAGGACACCATGGTCAAGGAGGAGGTCGGCGCCGACGACATCGCCGACACCGTGGCCGCCTGGACCGGCATCCCGGCCGGGCGCCTGATGGAGGGCGAGACCCAGAAACTGCTGCGTATGGAGGAGGAGTTGGGGCGCCGTCTGATCGGTCAGGCGGAGGCCGTGCAGGCTGTTTCGGACGCGGTACGGCGGACCCGCGCGGGCATCGCCGACCCCGACCGGCCCACCGGCTCCTTCCTCTTCCTCGGCCCGACCGGCGTCGGCAAGACCGAACTCGCCAAGGCCCTCGCCGACTTCCTCTTCGACGACGAGCGGGCCATGGTCCGCATCGACATGTCGGAGTACGGCGAGAAGCACAGCGTGGCCCGGCTGGTGGGCGCCCCTCCCGGCTACGTCGGCTACGAGGAGGGCGGCCAGCTGACCGAGGCGGTGCGCAGGCGGCCGTACAGCGTCGTGCTGCTCGACGAGGTCGAGAAGGCGCACCCGGAGGTCTTCGACATCCTGCTCCAGGTGCTGGACGACGGCAGGCTGACGGACGGCCAGGGCCGTACCGTCGACTTCCGCAACACGATCCTGGTGCTGACCTCCAACCTGGGCAGTCAGTTCCTGGTGGACCCGCTCACCGGCGAGCAGGAGAAGAAGGAGCAGGTGCTGGAGGTGGTGCGGAGCGCCTTCAAGCCGGAGTTCCTCAACCGGCTCGACGACCTGGTCGTCTTCTCGGCGCTGTCCAAGGACGAGCTGGGCCGGATCGCCCGGCTCCAGATCGACCGGCTGGCCAAGCGCCTCGCGGAACGCCGTCTCACCCTGGAGATCACCGACGAGGCCCTGGCCTGGCTCGCCGACGAGGGCAACGATCCGGCCTACGGCGCCCGGCCGCTGCGCCGGCTGGTCCAGACGGCCATCGGCGACCGGCTCGCCAAGGAGATCCTCTCCGGCGAGGTGAAGGACGGCGACACGGTCCGTGTCGACGCCTTCGGTGACGGCCTGATCGTGGGCCCGGCGACGGGCAAGACGCTCTGACGTCACCCATGGCACGACGGCCCGCCCCTCGCACCGCCGGGGCGGGCCGTCGTCGTCACGGAGTCACAGCGCTGCGGCGTCACTGAGTCACAGCGTGTGCGCGGAGAACCGCACCAGCGCGGTCGCGGCGTCCTCGTACTCCACGCTCACCCGCACCACCTGCGCACCCGCATCGGGATGCCCCGCCGGATCCTCCGCGGTCAGGCAGAGATCCGCGTCATGGACGCCGCAGCCGTCCGTCTCGGGCAACGGGGCGAACGGATACGTCAGGGCGAGCCACTCCTCCACGTCCGCCCGGGGCATCCGGAAGCGGGCGCTGTAGTAGAGGTCCTGGAAGCCCTGCTCCTCGCACTCCCCGACCATCTCGGCGCCGTCCGGCAGCTCGGCCCCGCCGAAGTGCAGGACGTCCACGCAGGGCACCGGTTTCGGTCCTGACTCGAACAGGTCGTCATCCGACAGCACCCAGATCGCGATCATGGCGACGAACCCGGCCAGGGCCAGCCCCGGCAGCAGCAGGATGGCGGCCACGATCCACCACCTGGTCCGTCCGCGAGCTGTGCCCTGCGTCATCGCCATGCCCCCTACTAACGGCCAGATCATGTCAGCCGAAGGCTGACAGGCCCCGGCGGGGCTTGCCACCCCCCTCCCCGCATGGGGGAGGATGGCGGAATCCGTACGAAGGGAAAAACACGGTGAGCATCGACCCGTCCTCGATTCCGAACTTCGGGGGCCAGCCCGAGCCGCAGCCCCAAGGACCGGCGGGCCCCGTCGTCCCGGATCAGGACCTCGTGAAGCAGCTCCTCGACCAGATGGAGCTCAAGTACGTCGTCGACGACGAGGGAGACCTCGCGGCGCCGTGGGAGCAGTTCCGCACGTACTTCATGTTCCGTGGCGAGGGTGACCAGCAGGTCTTCTCGGTGCGGACCTTCTACGACCGCCCGCACAAGATCGACGAGAAGCCGCAGCTGCTGGAGTCCATCGACGACTGGAACCGCCGCACCCTGTGGCCCAAGCTCTACACCCACACCCACGACGACGGCACCGTCCGCCTGATCGGCGAGGCACAGATGCTGATCGGCACCGGCGTCAGCCTGGAGCACTTCGTCTCCTCGACCGTCAGCTGGGTGCGGGCCGCGATCGAGTTCGACAAGTGGCTCGTCGAGCAGCTCGGTCTGGAGCAGGAGATCAACGACGCCGAGAAGCCCGAGGGCGACGAGGAGTAGTCGGCACCGCACACGGCGCACTCGCGCGAGAGCCCGGCCAGGGCACCGGTCACCACGACCAGGTGCCCGGGGCGGGCTCTTGCCGTACGCGGACGGTTCAGGGACTCGGTCCGCCTACTGGGAGGCGGCCGATCCTTTGTGGAGCCGTTTCTCACAGAGCAGGTAACCGGCGTGCAGGCGGTTGAGCGCGCCGAGCTCCTTGATGATCTCCGCGATGTGTCGTTGAACCGCACGCAGGGACAGCCCCAGACCTTCAGCGATCCGCTTGTCGCTGATTCCCTCGATCAACTGTTGCTCAATGGATGAGCGGATCGCGCTCGTGGTGATCTGGGTGGCCTTCCGGCCGTAGCTCACAGGGAAATCCGTGGCCACCGCCCAGGCGTGTTCAAACGCCTGCACCACCATGTCGACCAGGCTCGGGTTCCGGGCGATGAGTGCGCCCTTCCTGTTACCTCGCATGGAAAGTACGGCAACCCTGCGGTCGAAGATCAGGACACGAGGAAACCCCGCGGCTGTGGTGCGGACCACCGCACCGAGTCTGGCCACGTGTTCCACGTAGGCGATGGTGCCTTGATCGAACTGGGCGGAGTGCTGGTAGAGCGTGCGCATGCGCACGTGTCGGCGCAGGAGACCCTCGGTCTTCGCCAGCGACTCATGGATCAGCTCCTCCGGCCGCGGACCTCCGGGTTGCGAGGTCAGCACCTCCTCCTGGGCATCGGCCGACAGGCCGGTGATGAGGTCGCGAACAGCCGACAGGGAGTGAACCTCCTCCAGGTCGGGCACGCCTCGCGACCTGGTGTGCGTCTCGTACACGGGGGTGAGGGCGTCGAACGCCGCGCTGGTCGTGGCGATCGCGTGCTGGAGATCCTGGATCTGCCTGTGGAGCGGGCTCAGCGCGACCTCGCGCGCGGTCTCCGGAGAGACGGCGTGAAAGTGACCTTCCTCGGAAGGCCCCTGGAGCAGGCCCCAGTTGACCAGTGCCTGCGTGAACTGCTCGGCATCGGCGCCAGGGCAACGGATGGCGGCCTGAATCTCCTCAAGCGTCGCCCGCTCCCGGGTGAGGAGGTACGCGTAGACCTGCGCGGGTCCCGCCGTACCGGACTCCACGATGTCCGATCTATTCGTTTCCGTCACGAAGACGCCTTACGTTCAGGGGTCGCATTTTCGTCAGCGGCAACATGATCCCTTAGCCCGCTGGATCCGTGGCCTGCGCCTGGCGATAGTGGATTTGCCGCAGGTCACAAACCGAGCGGCGCAAGTTGACAGAGGGGTAACACATGATGAACGCCCTTTTCGATCGGGTTCGGCGAGCTGTGGTTGTGACGCTTGCCCTTGGCGCCCTGGCTCTCGTCCAGGCCGACGCCTTCTCCCCTGGCTCCGACGGCCCGTCGAGCCGCGAGGTCGTCGCGGCGCCGGGCGGCAACGATCTCGGCTGGGGATGACGCTGATTTCGCGGGGTCAGGAGTGCGGGAGCGGGACCGCGTCCGGGAATGCTCGCCGCTTGTTCGTTCACAACCTTTTGCAAATGGGGGAGTCAAGTGTCGGAACGGCACGTGGAGTTGCTAGCGATCGGAGCCGGACCGGCAAACCTCGCGCTGGCTGTAGCACTCAGTGAATCGGCGCCGTCGTGGCTGATCGAGAGCTCGCTCATCGTCGAACAGGCCGAGGACGTCACGTGGCAGCGCGGAATGATGATGCCGTGGGCGCGCAGCCAGGTGTCCTTTCTGAAGGACCTGGTGACACTTCGAAACCCGACGAGTCGCTATTCCTTTCTCAATTACCTCCACTCGGTCGACCGTCTCGATGACTTCATCAACACGGGCACGTTCACTCCGCATCGCATGGAGATCTCCGCATATCTCCGCTGGGTGGCGCAGGAGGTGCCCGTTCCGGTCGAGTTCAACATGAAGGCCGTCGGCATCCGGCCGATCGGAGCGGACTCCGGGGACGTCGAGGGATGGCAGGTCACGTTCTCCGACGGCTCCGTCATCTCCTGCCGGAACCTCGTCATCGGCGGCGGTCGTGACCCGCACGTGCCGGAAGCCTTCCGGTCGCTGCCGGCCGAACGCGTCATCCACAGCACGGAGTTCTCGGAAAGCATCAGCAAGCTGGACAAGTTCGGGGCGCATCGCTTCGCCGTGGTCGGCGCGGCGCAGAGCGCGGCGGAGATGCTCTGGTCGTGCTACCAGGAGTTCCCGCACGCTCAGCTGACCTTGCTGATGAGGTCGATCGGCCTGGTGGCCTACGAGGGGAGCAAGTTCACCAACGAACTGTTCTACCCGTCGTTCGTGGACGAGTTCCACTCCTCGCGTCCCGAAGCACGCCGTCAGATGCTTGAGGAGATGTACCGCACGAACTACGGCGGACTCGCCCCCGATCTGCTGAACAGCCTCTACCACCAGATGTACCAGGACCGGCTCACCGGGACCGAGCGCATCGAGATGGTCAGCATGTCCGACGTGACGTCGGCCCGGACGGACGGCGACGACATCGTGCTCACCGTCGCGGATCGCAGGAGCGGGACGAGCGAGACCGTGCGCTGCGACACCGTGCTGCTCGGTACGGGGTTCGTCCGTTCCATGCCCCGGCACGTCCGCGACCTCGCGGCCTCGCTGGGCCTCGCCGACGTCGAGGTCACCCGCAACTACCGCATGGTGGTGCCCGGCCGGACCGCCGCCGGCTGCTATCTCCAGGGCGTCAACGAGGCCACGCACGGCATCGCCGACTCGCTCCTCAGCGTGCTGGCAAGCCGCTCCGGGGAGATCGCGGCAGACATCATCCAGCACTACGAGAACGGCCGGGCGCCGTCTCACGCAGCGTGAACTGAGGAAAAGCTGATGGAGATTCGTCATCTCAACCGCGACGAGCTTGTCCACGAGAACGGGCTCGACGCTCAACGACTTCTTCCCTGGCCCGCGTTGAACGCGCCCTTCGAGGGATCCTGGTGCGTCATCAGGCCCGGCACCGCCTCGACCCCGCACGCTCACCACGAGTACGAGATCTTTGTCGCCATGAAGGGCACGGCCGTCCTCGACCACGACGGTGGACGCACCCCCTTCGTCGCCGGCGACATCGTGCACTTCACCCCTGGGGAGCGGCACTCGATCGTCAACGAGAGCGCCGTCGACTTCGAGATGTACAGCATCTGGTGGGACCGCCCGATGGCGGACGTGTTCATCTTGAACCACGAGGAGGGCGAGTGAGCGCCACCACGGTCATCATCGCGCCGCCTCCCACACCCAACGGAAACCTGCACGTCGGACACATCGCGGGTCCCTATCTGGCCGGTGACGTGCACGCCCGTTACCTGCGCGCCGACGGTCGGCCGGTGATCTTCACCACCGGTACGGACGACAGTCAGACGTACGTGGTCGCGAGCGCCGCGAAACTCGGCACCACCCCACAGGACCTCTGCGCGCTGTCCGCCAAGCAGATCGAGCACACGCTCGGCGTGATGGGCATCTCCATCGATGGATTCGCCCCGTTCGACGACGGCTATCGGCAGACGGCCCTGGACTTCCTGACCGAACTGCATGCCGCCGGTCGACTGCGCCTGCGCACCGGCACGTTCCCGTATCTGGAACGCACCGGTGAATTCCTGATGGAGGGCCTTGTCGCCGGCGACTGCCCGGTCTGCCTGGCCGAGAGCCGGGGCGGTCTCTGCGAGTCGTGCGGTCACCCGAACAACTTCGCGGAGCTGATCAACCCCCGCTCCACCATCGACCCCACCGAGCCCGTGGCCTTCCGCGAGGCGGAGATCCTGGTACTTCCCATGGAGGAGTACCGCGATCAGCTCGCCGCCTACCACGAGAACCAGGGCGCGGGCTGGCGGCCAAATCTCGTGCAGCTGTTCAAGGAAGTGCTGTCCCGGCCCCTGCCGGACTTCCCCATCACCTTCCCGACGGGATGGGGCATCCCGGCTCCGTTCCCCGAGACGCCCGGGCAGGTGCTCAACGCATGGGCCGAGGGCATGGCCGCGTCGATGTACTGCACCTGGTGGGCCGCCGGTGACCGGGCGGCGGCGACGGACGAGGCATGGCGGGCCGAGCACTCCGCCAAGCTCGTGTACTTCCTCGGCTTTGACAACGGCTACTTCTGGGGCGGCACGCACCTCGCGCTGCTGATGGCGCACAACGGCAAGTACATCCTGCCCGACACCATCGTCTGCAACGAGTTCTACGAGCTCGAGCACGAGAAGTTCTCGACCAGCAAGGGTCATGTGGTGTGGGCCGAGGATCTCGTCAACGAGGTGCCTCGAGACCTGATCCGCTTCTACCTCTCGCTGACCTGCCCCGAGAACCAGCGCACGAACTTCAGCAGGGCGGCGTTCGAGCAGATCACGTCCGAACGCCTGGTCACCCCGTGGAATCTGCTGTCCGAGCGGTTGGGCAAGCGCCTCGACGATGTCCGGCCCGCCGGACCGCTGCCGACCTCCGCCGAGGGAAGGGCCCGCGCCGCGGCGATGGAGGAAAGGTTCCGTACGTGCTACGAGCTGTCCTCGTACAGCCTTGCCCGTGCCGCGGACCTGATCATCTCCCAGGTGCAGCGACTGAGCCGCGACGCGGCCGACGCCGAACCGGGCGACCTTCTGCTCGAAACCCGGACGCTGCTGTCCTGCGCCGCACCCATCCTCATCGACGTGGCCGAGCAGGCCCGTGAGGCCGGGGTCGCTCTGGGCCTTCACGGCGAACCCGCCGACGAGATCCCGCCGTTCCGGCTGCCGCTGATCGCAACCCCCCTGAGGACCACATCATGAAGTTGCTCGCCATCGAGGCCATTCAGTACGGCACGTACTACCGGTCCCGCTACGAGCAGGTGGTGGAACTGGGTGTCGATGTCCACGTACTGAACGGCGTGGGCACGGACGGCTTCTGGCCCGAGGACCGGTACCGCGTGGTCGGCAGCAGGCACATCGACGACATCATCGCGGCCGCGCGGGAATGGCACGCGCAGGAGGACTTCGACGGAGTCTTCACCTTCAGCGAATTCAGCGTCGTCCCGGTGGCGCACGTCGCCGAGGCGCTGGGCCTGCCCACGATCGGTGTGGAGGCCGCGCGGACCAGCCGGAACAAGCTCCTGATGCGGCAGGCGCACGAGGAGCACAAGGCGCCGCATCCGCGGTTCCGGTACGTCTCGACCGTCGACGAGGCGGTGGCCGCCGCCGAGGACTTCGGGTACCCCGTGATCCTCAAGCCCACGCTCGGCGCCGCGAGCAGCTTCGTCTTCCGGCTCGACGACGCGGAGGAACTCCGGGAACGGTTCGAGACGGCCGACCGGGGCATCGTGGAAGCGTCCCTGTTCCAGATGGAAGCCGATGGCGTGGACGTCGGCCCGTCGGGCCTGCTGATCGAGTCCTTCCTCGACGGGAGCGAGTATCTGATCGAGGCCGTTGCCTGGGACGGCGAGGTCTATCTGGGCTCGGTCGTCGACCGGGTCACTGTCGAGGGCGCCACCTTCGACGACGACGTGCATCACGCGCCGACCTCGCTCTCCGAGTCCCAACTGGCCCGGGTGCACCAGGCCGTCACGGCCGCGGCGCACGCGCAGGGCCTCAAGCAGGCCACGATGCACGCCGAGGTCCGGTTCCACGGCGATGAGCCGTACATCCTGGAGATCGCGGCCCGTCCGGGCGGTGGCGGCCTGGACCACATGGCACGACTGAGTGCCGGATACTGCCCCATCCGTGCGACGGCGGCCGTGGCCGCGGGACAGTGGCCCGAGGTGACGCACTACACGCCCACCGGTACCCACACGGCGGCGATGTGTCTGATCTGCGGCCCTGGCCACATCGAGGCGATCACGGTCCCCGAGGAGGTCGAGGAGTCCGACCGGCTCTTCTTCTTCAAGGTGACCGCCAAGCCCGGTGATCTGATCAAGCGGCCCCCGGAGGGCAACAGCATTCTCGGATTCCTCGGTGCCACCGGCACCTCCTTCGACGACGCGATGAACACCGCCACCGACCTGGCGACCAAGATAGAGGTGTCTCTTTCATGACCCCTGAGCGCATGGCCCGCCCGCGGCACTACCTCATGTGCCGGCCGACGCACTTCGCCGTCGAGTACTCCATCAACCCGTGGATGGACCCTGGGAAGCCCGTCGACGCCGACCTGGCGATTCTTCAGTGGGAGCGGCTGCACGCGCTGTTCGTCTCTCTCGGGCACACCGTGGAGCAGATCGAGGCCCTGCCGGGTCTGCCCGACATGGTCTTCGCCGCCAACGGTGCGACGGTGGTGAACGGTCGCGTCCTGGCCGCGAAGTTCCGCTACCAGGAGCGGGAGGCCGAAGGCCCCGCGTACGCCGACTGGTTCCGGTCCCGCGGCTATGACGTCCATGAGCCCGCGCACGTCAACGAAGGCGAGGGGGACTTCCTCGTCGACGACGACGTCATCCTCGCCGGCACCGGATTCCGGACCGACCCGGAGGCCCACCGCGAGGCCGAGCGGCACCTGAGGCTTCCCGTCGTCGGGCTGGAGCTCGTCGATCCGCGTTACTACCACCTGGACACGGCTCTGGCCGTCCTGGCCCCCGGCGAGATCATGTACTACCCGGCCGCGTTCTCCGAGAAGAGCCGGCAGTTCCTGCGCAACCGGTACCCCGACGCGATCACCGCGACCGACCAGGATGCCCAGGCGTTCGGCCTCAACGCGTTGTCCGACGGCCGCAACGTCATCCTGCCCGAGGCGGCGACCCACCTCGCGGCCCGGCTGGCGGAGCGCGGCTTCACACCGATCGGGGCGGCTCTCTCGGAGCTGCTGAAGGCCGGCGGAAGCGTCAAGTGCTGCACCTTGGAGATCCGCGACCGTGACTGACCTCGACGGGAAGCGTTTCCGCAACCCCGCCTACGGGGACCGGGCGCCGGTCGCTCTGTACCGCCAGGACGGCGATCTGCTGTGGGCGAGCTTCGAAGGCGGCGACGTACGCAAGGGGGCGCTCTCCGGACGGCGACTGCCGGACGGGTCCCTGGAGTTCGGCTACACCATGGTCATGATCAGCGGTGAGGTCATCGCGGGCCGGTGCAACAGCGTCCCCGAGATCGGAGACGACGGTCGTGTCACCCTGCACGAGACGTGGGAGCGCTACGGGCCGCACGCGGCCACCGGAGTCTCCCTGTTGAGGGAGGTCTAGCATGCCCGCCTCGAACGAAGCCATGATCCTCGTGGTGGGCAGCGGCGGCCAGGCGTACCGCGAGTATCTGCTTGCGGGCGCCCGTGCGCACCGTCCCGTCTGGCTCCTGGACTCCACCGAACCGACCTGGCAGCGTCCCTTCGTCCGCGGCGCGACGGTGGTCGAGCTCATTGACCGGACCCGTCTGATCCCCGATCAGGAAGCCCTGGTCAAGGCCGCGCTCACGCTGGCCGAGCAGCACCCGATCGCCGGAGTGTGGACCTACGACGAGACCCTTGTCGTCGCCACCGCGCACATCGCCGAGACGCTCGGACTCCCCGGCCTGTCCGTGGCGGGAGCGGAGAACTGCCGCAACAAGGAGCGCACCCGTCGGCTGCTGACCGAGGCAGAGCTGCCGCAACCCCGCTTCCGCTACGCGACATCGCTCGACGAGGTGCGTGCGGCGGCGCTGGAGTTCGGCTTCCCCGTGGTGCTGAAGCCCCGGGGGATGGGCGCCAGCATCGGTGTGATGCGCGCGGACGACGAGGCCGCGCTCAGCCACGCGTACGAGGTCGCCGAACGGGGGAGCCATGGTGGCAATCCCGCGTACGAGGGCGGCGTACTGGTCGAGGAGATGCTTGTCGGCCCGGAGATCAGCGTCGACGGCGCCATCGTGGCAGGGGAGTACAAGCCGTTCGTCCTGGCCCGTAAGCAGGTCGGCCTGGAGCCGTACTTCGAGGAGACCGGGCATGTGGTCGACGCCGCTGATCCCCTGCTCTGCGACGGACCGCTGCTCGACGTCCTGACGCGGGCTCACCGGGCACTCGGCATCCGGGACGGGATCACGCACACCGAGGTGAAGCTCACCTCGGCCGGCCCGGCCATCGTGGAGGTGAACGGGCGGCTCGGTGGGGGCCTCATCCCGTATGTGGGGAAGCTCGCCACCGGCATCGACCCCGCGCTCGTGGCGATCCAGGTCGCCACCGGCCAGGAGCCGTCCCTGACCGCGACCGTGAAGGACTGCGTCGGCATCCGCTTCGGCTACCCGCCGCAGGACGGCCGAGTCCGGGAGGTCGAGGCCCCCCGGTCGGGTCCGGGCCTCGTGGAGGCGGCAGTCCTGACCACGCCGGGCGCCCTGTTGCTGCTGCCCCCTCGGGGCATCGTGCCGCGCTTCGGTTACGCGATCTGCCGCGGAGAGGGCCCGGACGCCTGCGCGGCGGCGCTGGACGCGGCGGAGGCGTCGTTCACCCTGACGCTCGATCCGATCGGGGAATGAGGCCATGAGTATCGCGGTGATCGGTGGCGGCATCGCCGGTGCTGCGCTTGCCTGGCGGCTGCGCCTGCTGGACCCCGCGTCGGACATCACGCTCTTCGTCGGCCACCACAGCGTCCGAGGGGACGCCACCGGGGCCTCCGGAGGGATGGTCCGGGGCTTCGAGACCGACGCCGAGTCGTGTGTCGCGGCCACGGAGAGCCTGGCCGAGTTGGTCGCCAGCCCCGTGCTGCGGGACTGGGCGGACTATCGCGAGGTCGGCTCCCACTATGTCCTGGAACCCGGGGACGTCGATGTCGCTGCCCTGGCCTCCATCGTGGAGGCGGGACTGCCCGGTTCGTTGACGTGGTCGGCGGTGGAGGACCTCTCCGAACCCTGCCCGCTCCGAGGCCTGCCGCAGGGTGCCGTCGCGGTCGTCGAGCGGCAGGGAGGGTATTTCTCCCCGCACCGGCTGCGTACGTCGATCACGAGCGAACTGCTCCGGTCCCGAGTCGTGGTCTCCCAGGAACCCGTGACCGGAGTGCGGCCCGATGGCACGCTCCAAGGCGTCGACCGGGTGCACGCGGGGGGATTCCGGGCCGTCGTGGTCGCGGCCGGAGCGTGGACGCCACATCTGCTGCTCGATCGCGATCCGGCGGCCGACGGATTCCGCACCAAGGCGATCCAGTACGTGCGCTGTCCCGTCGCTCCACCAGGACTGGGCGCGTTCACCGACGAGACCAGCGGACTCTACGGGCGCCCGCTGGCGGATGGCGGCTTCCTCCTCGGCGTCCCCACGCAGCGGTGGGGCGTCGACCCGGACGGTGTCGGCGTCGACCCGTCCCTGATCGGCACTCTGCTGGATGTGGTCGCGGAGCGGCTGGGCCTCACCCTGAACCCCTCCGGCCTCGAGGGGTTCGGTTCGGCGGACTGCTACCACCGGGAGCCGGGGCTGGCGTTGCGCGATCTGGAACGCGCTTCGCCGGTCTACACGTTCACCGGCGGGAGCGGCGGCGCCGCCAAGACGGTCCTCGCCGCGAGCCGGACCGCCGCGGCCCGGCTCCTGGACCGTGTCGCGACAGGTCATGCGGGGGGTTCACAGGCACAGAGGTGAAGCCGGGTCGATCCCGGTCCCGCACGAACCCCGCGACAAAACGACGGCCCGGTGCCGGCCGTCATCAGAAAGGTGATCCTCATGGCCACTGCTCCCTCCTCCCTGAACGACAAGGCCCGACTGCTGCACTCGTACCACTCAGGAAGCCCCCTCGTGCTGCCCAACGCCTGGGACGCCGCGAGTGCGGCGCTGATCGCGGCGGCCGGAGCCAGGGCCGTCGCGACCACCAGCGGCGGGGTCTCCTGGGCGCTGGGACGTCCGGACGGTCAGGGCCTGTCGCGGACCGAGATGCTCGCCATGGCGGAGCGCATCGCGTCCGTCGTCGACGTGCCGGTGACCGCCGACATCGAAGGCGGCTACGGCCCCTCCGCACAGGACGTGGCCGAGACCGTCGGCGCCGCTGTCGCCGCGGGCGTCGTCGGGATCAACCTGGAGGACTCGGGCGCCGCGGACGCCCCGCTGTTCGGGGTGGAGGAGCAGGCGGAGCGCATCGGCGCAGCACGTGAGGCGGCAGCCCGGGCCGGCGTCCCGGACCTCCTGATCAACGCCCGTACGGACGTCTTCCTCTTCGAGGTGGGCGAGCCGACCGAGCGGTTCGACGAGGTGGTGACCCGGGCTCGTGCCTATGCCGAGGCAGGCGCCGACTGCCTGTTCGTCCCGGGCCTGGTCAACCTGCCCGTCCTGAAGCTGCTCGCCGGCACCTCTCCGCTTCCGGTCAACGCGATGACCGGGCCCGGCGGGCCGCGGGTGTCCGAACTCGCGGCCGCCGGCGTGCAGCGCATCAGCGTGGGTACCGCGATGGCGGAGCTCGCCTACACGGCGGCGCGGGACGCCGCGCGCGAACTGCTCGCCGAAGGCGACGAGCACAAGAACGCGGACACGTTGACCTACGCCGATCTCAACGGCCTCTTCGCCTGAGCGCGGAACCCGAGTCAAGGCAGGAGGAGCACGTGATCGACCCGAACTGGGCGGGGCTGGCGGGAGAGCTGCGCGGGCGACTGTTCCGGCCGGGTGAACCCGGCTACCGGGTGGCCACGCACGTACGCAACAAGCGCCATGAGGGTGTCCGTAGCCCTCAGGCGGTTGTCGTGGCCGCCGATCCCGAGGATGTGCGAAGGTCCGTTCTGTGGGCCCGTGACCAGGGTGTTCCCGTCGTCGCGCGGTCCGGTGGACACAGCTTCGCGGGCTACTCGCTGGGCGACGGCCTGGTCGTGGATCTCAGCAGGTGCTCGCTGGTCGACGTCGACGAGTCGGCCGGCCTGGTCACCGCCGGAGGCGGTGCGCGCACCGGGCAGATTCACGACCGCTTGCGTCCTTACGAGTCGACCGTCCCCACCGGGACCAGCCCACTGGTCGGGATAGCCGGGCTCACTCTCGGCGGTGGATGCGAATACGCCTCCCGGTCGCTGGGACTCACGTGCGACTCACTCGTCGAGACCACGGTCGTCACCGCGGACGGCGAGGTGCTCGTGTGCAGCGAGAAGGAGAATCCGGACCTGTTCTGGGCCTGCCGGGGCGGCGGTGGCGGGAACTTCGGCATCAATGTGTCGTTCACCTTCCGCACGCACCCGGCGCGTGACGTGTCGGTCGGCCGGCTGACCTGGGCGTGGTCGGACGCGGCGAGAGTGGTGGACGCCGTGCAGCGGCTCATGGCGCAGGCGCCGCACGAGTTCTCCCTCAACCTCAGGGTCGCCACGTCCGGTGCCGACCCGGCCTCGGCTGTCGAGAACCGGTTCGTCGCGGTCTCGGGCTATTACTTCGGCCCTTCCGAGGAGCTGCGCGAAATCCTGGCGCCGCTGTGTTCCGCGGCGACTCCGAAGAGCCGGCACTTCATGGACCAGACGTATTGGGAGGCGAAGGGGAACATGGCACACCCTTCGCCGGTCGACGACCATTTCATGACCCGCACAAGGTATGTGAAGCAGCCTGTTTCCGGGCACGGAATTCAGTCGATTCTGTCCTGGCTGGAAAAGTGGCCGGGGAGCCGGAACCCGGACGGCGGCGGGCTCGGCATGTTCGCCTGGGGCGGCGCCATCAACGAGGTGCCCGCCGCGGACACTGCGTTCGTGCACCGGGACACGATGTTCCTCGCTTCCATGGACGCCTCCTGGAGTCGTGAGGATTCCGCGGAGCAGGTCGAGGCGGTCCAGGACTGGGTGAACGGCCTGCACGCCGATATGGGCACCCACATGTCCGAGTCCTCGTACCAGAACTTCGTCGACCCGGAACTGGTGAATTGGCGCCAGGCCTACTACGGGGCCAATTATCCGCGGCTCGTCGAGGTGAAGCGCAAGTACGATCCCGCGAACGTGTTCGGGTTTGATCAGGGGATCCAGTCATGACAGACGACACCAAACGGATAGGTGTCCTCGCCGCTTTGAAGGCGACACCGAATGCTGCCCGTTTCCTCCTCGGCGGGGTGTTCGTCAACCAGATGGGCGCGTTCGTCCAGACCTTCCTCGTGCTGTACCTGGTGCACAACGACTGGTCGATGAAGCGCGCCGGTATCTGCCTCGGGGCCTACAGCCTCGGTGCTCTGACCGGCGGCCTGATCGGCGGCGAGCTGACCCAGCGGCTCGGCCCCCGCAACACCATCGTCACCGCCATGAGTTGCTCGGCCCTGCTGGTGGCGAGCCTTCCGCTGCTGAAGGACCCGGCGAACTTCGGTTTCGTCGTGGTGCTGATCGGTGCGGCTGGTGCGGCGACGGCGGCATACCGCCCGGGGGCCTCGGCCCTGCTGAACGCGGTGATGCCCGATGAGCTGCGGGTGATGGCCTTCTCGATGATGCGCACCGCCCTCAACCTCGGCGCTGTCATCGGCCCGTTCGCGGCAGCGGCCCTCACCCTGGCCAACTGGGACCTGCTGTACTGGGTGGACGGTGCCACCGCGTTGGCGTACGCACTGCTCTCCCTCCTGTTCCTCCCCGCCAAGGCGGGCGCGCGGACCGACAGCGCGCCCGCTGACGCAGCCGAGACGCAGCCGACCAAGAAGGCCGGCTATTCGGCACTTCTGCGCGACACCAGGTTCGTCCTCTATCTGGCCTCGATGACGCTGAGCGCCATGTTCTACATGCAGTTCATGGCCGTGCTCCCACTCAAGGTCCAGGCGGACGGGAACCCGACAGCTCTGTACAGCAGCGCCCTCGCGCTGTCGTCGGGACTTCTGATCACCCTTGAGCTGAAGATCACCAGCTACGTCTCGCAGTGGAAGGCGCCGCTGGCCGCCGGGACCGGGACCTTCGTCATGGCTCTCGGTCTGACGGCCTACGCCATCTCCGGTTCCCCTGTCGTGATCCTCCTGGGCACGGCCGTGTTCGTGAGCGGAATGATGGTGAGCGGGCCCACGCTGTGGGCGCATCCCGCCAGTAAGCCGGAGGCGGTCAAGGGGCGTGCCATCGGCTCGTCGCAGGCCGCGTTCTCCCTCGGCTCGGCGACGGGTACGACCCTGGGGGTACTTGCCTGGGGGGCGTTCGGGAACGGCGTCTGGCTGCTGTGCGGGGCGGCCGGAGCCCTGGCGGCGCTCCTCGCGGTGTACGGGCTGAGTGAAGCCCGGGGCGAAAACCCGGAGCAGGACGTCAACGAGGTCGCCGAGGCGACGGCTGCCTAGCAGCAGGACAGCGGAAAGGGAATCAACAGTGACTGACCGCCCCGTCATCATGGTGGGATTCGTCCCCGTGGCAGTGGCCTCGCTCGCCGAGTTCCAGCCCGACCGGTCCGTGATCGTCATCGACGAGCCGGACGTGATTCGTAAGCGTGACGTGCGCGCGCAGGTGGCCGACTCCCCGGTCGTGCGCGAGGTGATCGGCTGGGAGTACCAACTCCCTGGTGCGGCTGACGCGTTCGTCAACGCGCATCCCGCCCTGGCGCCTGCCGCGATCGCTCCACTCCAGGAGTACGCGACGCCGTTCGCGGCCAGACTCGCCGAACGGTACGGATTGCCGGGGGCGGGATTCGGTGCCGCACGGATCCTGCGGGACAAGGAGCTGACGCGCAAGGTGACGACCGCCGCGGGCATCCCCAACCCACGGTCGATGGCCGTCTCGGACGAAACCGACGTGCGGAAGTTCATGGAGCGGCACGAGGGGCCGGTGGTGCTGAAGCCGGCGAACCGGCAGGGCTCCACGGGAACCAGGATCCTCTCGTCGGCGGACGAGGTGGGCGCCGCCTGGATCGAGTGCACCGACCACGACGAGGGCATCTTCGTGCCGGATCGGCCCCGCGAGGTCCGCATGCTGGTGGAGCAGTACGTGGCCGGCGCCGAGTACAGCGTGGAAATGCTCGTCGACCGAGGCACCCCGCTGTTCGCCAACGTGACCGAGAAGATCCTCTTCCCCGGCGACCATCCGGTCGAGATGGGACACGTGGTTCCCGCAGGAATCCCGGAGGAGTTGCGGGACCTGCTCTTCGAGCAGACGCGGCAGGTGCTCAGGGCGGTCGGCTTCGGCAGCGGCGTGGTCCACTGCGAGTGGATCGTCTCCGACGGCACCGCTTTTCTCGTGGAATGCGCGGGCCGCTTCGCCGGTGACGGAATCATCGACCTGATCGAGCGCGCGTACCCGGTGGACCTCGTCAGGCACTTCTGGACCCTCATGAAGGGCGAACCGCTGCCGGGTCCGCTGCCCAGCAGCGCCGGGCGGGCGGCGGCCGTTCGCTTTCTGCATGCCCGGCCGGGACATGTCGAGGCGGTCAGCGGGCTCGAACAGGCCGGGGAAGTGCCCGGCGTGGTCTCCTGCAAGGTCGTGGTGAAGGCGGGGGACCAGGTACGGATGCTGCGCAGCTCCAAGGAGCGGATCGGCGTCTGCGTCGCTGTGGCCGACACGGAGCGGGAGGCACGGCTGCGCACCGAGGAGGCCCTCGCCGAGGTCGATGTCGTCACCGTGCCGGAGAAGTGAGGCAACCGGCATGGCGGTGACGGTCGAGGAGGTGAGGGCCCATGCCCTCACCTTGCCGCGCACCCACGAGGCGCTCGTGCGGGACCGGGTCAAATTCCGAGTCGGCAGGATCGTCTATGTGGCGTTCTCCCAGGACGAGACGGTGATGGGCTTCGCGTACCCCAAGGAGGAACGCGCCGCACTGGTGGCTTCGGAGCCGGAGAAGTTCGCGATGCCCGCTCCCCGGGACGAGCGTTTCAACTGGGTGCGGGTCCGGCTGGCAGCGATCGACGCGGAGGAGATGCGGGAGATCGTCACCGAGGCATGGCGGATGGTCGTCCCCAGGAAAGTGGCGTCCGAACACTTGGGAAACAGCTCCAGGCCGATCATCGACCCACCCGCCTTCGCCGACCTCCGGGCGGCTGCCGACGTGTTCAACGGCTACGCCGACATCGACAGGAGTTGGCTCACCCTTCGCGAGCGCACCCGCCCCGCCCTGGACCTGGCCCGCGCCGACCACCGCGAGGCACTGCTGCGCTGGCTCAACTCCTGGGGCTGCCGCATCCGCTATCCCAGAGAGGGCGAACCCGCCCCCTTCGACACCGGGCTCGCGGGCTGGTGGACCACCTGGGCCGACGCCCTGCCCGGTGGCACGCTCGCCGACCTGGACGACACGGCCGCGGCCGCCTTCGGCCGCGCTTACGGCGACCTCGTGAGACTGCCCGTCTCGGCTGGGCGGACGGCACGCTCGCTCGGCCCGACCGCCGCTGCCAAAACCCTGTACGCCCTTCGGCCGGAAGCGGTCATGGCATGGGACGCGGCGATCGCCGAGCGGCTGCACGGCACCCGCGACGCGGCCGCGTTCACCCGGCACCTGCTCCTCGGCCGCGACTGGGCGAGGGCCGTCCTCAAGGAGACCGGCGCGGCCGAGGCCGCCCTTCCCGGGCTGGTGGGCCGCCCGGAGGTCCCCCTGTCGAAGATCCTGGACGAGTATCTCTACGTCCGGTTCTCCAGGAAGCACTGAGTGGGCGCTCGGCCACCCCGTGCGGCGAGGAAGCCGCGTTCAGGACGCCAGGCGCTGTAGGCGGCTGACCGCCTGGTGGAGGACCTCGTTCCTCTTGCAGAAGGCGAACCGCACGTACGGCGCCCCGGCCTCCTTGTCGTCGTAGAAGACCGCGTTCGGGATGGCCACCACACCGGCACGCTCCGGCAGGTTCCGGCAGAACGCGAAGCCGTCCTTCTCGCCCAGCGGCCGGATGTCGGTGGTGATGAAGTAGGTGCCCGCCGAGGTGAACACCTCGAAGCCCGCCTCCGTCAGTCCCGACGCCAGCAGGTCCCGCTTGGCCTGCATGTCAGCGCGGAACTCGGCGAAGTAGGTGTCGGGCAGCGCGAGCGCCTCGGCGACGGCGTACTGGAACGGCCCGGAGGCGACGTACGTCAGGAACTGCTTCGCCGAGCGCACCGCGCTGACCAGTGCGGGCGGCGCGGTCACCCAGCCGACCTTCCAGCCGGTGAAGGAGTACGTCTTGCCCGCCGAGCCGATGGTGACCGTCCGCTCCCGCATCCCGGGGAAGGTCGCCAGCGGCAGATGCTCGGCGCCGTCGAAGACCAGGTGCTCGTACACCTCGTCCGTGACGACCAGCAGGTCCCGCTCCACGGCCAGCTCCGCCACCGCCGCCAGCTCCTCGCGGGTGAGGACCGTGCCGGTCGGGTTGTGCGGGGTGTTGATCAGGAGCAGGCGGGTGCGGTCGGTGACCGCGGCGCGCAGCTCGTCGAGGTCGAGGCGGAAGCGTCCCTCGGACGGGCGCAGGGTGACCGGGACGCGGCGGGCGCCCGCCATCGCGATGCAGGCCGCGTAGGAGTCGTAGTACGGCTCCAGCGCCACCACCTCGTCGCCGGGCTCCAGCAGTGCCAGCAGCGCCGCCGCGATGGCCTCCGTCGCGCCCGCCGTCACCAGCACCTCGGTGTCCGGGTCGTACGCCAGCCCGTACAGCCGCTCCTGGTGCGCGGCCACGGCCAGTCGCAGCTCGGGCACGCCAGGACCCGGCGGGTACTGGTTGCCGCGCCCGTCGCGCAGCGCGCGCACCGCCGCCTCCCGGATCTCCTCGGGCCCGTCCGTGTCCGGGAATCCCTGACCCAGATTGATGGACTCGGTCCGCAGGGCCAGCGCCGACATCTCGGCGAAGATCGTCGTTCCGAACTCGGCGAGGCTGCGATTCAGAAGGGGACGCGCGCTTGAGGTCATGCCGGCCATCCTGCGCCGAAGCTCTGGAGTTCCTCAACTCTGCTTTGGGGCGGGATCGGGGAGGGCATTTTCGGTTCACGCAGCTGGCGAGGCGCCCACGGGGGGCCGCTTCGGGGGAGCTGCGGACGAAAGGAGGGTGACGTCATGGCTCTCGGCATCATCCTGGTGGTTCTGTTCGCCGGCCTGATCACGCTGGCGATCGTGGGGTCCGGTCGTCGGCAGATGGCGCAGGGGACCCGGCGGCGGCGCGACTACGGCCGCCGCGACAGCAATGACACCAGCAGCAGCTGGTGGGCCGGCGGCGGGGGCGACAGCGGTGGCTCCTCCTGCGGCGGCGGCAGTTCCTGCGGCGGCAGCTCCTCGTCGTGCGGGGGCGGCGGGGGTGGATGCGGCGGCGGAGGCAGCTGACACGGGGCAGCTGAGCTCCGATTCGGGGGAATCTCGGGGGAACCGCATCCGGAACGCGGGGCCCGCCCACGGGGGGCGGGCCCCGCTTCGGCGTTCGTGGCACGGTCGTACGCCCCGGCGCGCGATCCGGCCGACGCGGCGCGCGCCGGGTTGAACAGTTGCGCTGAGTAGCCCCCTGAGGGATGGAAACCCTACGAAGTTGGGTAAAAAACGCTGTGGTGGCCCCGCTGTTCGTGATTCCCTCTTCATCATCAACGCAGCCCCTCGGACGTCCCGCGGTCAGCCCCCACTGACCTCGCCGACTGGGCTGACCGGGCCGATCTCCCGGTGTCGACCGGTGCGCCGGACTCCAACCTCCCTTTCTTTGCGTGCAAGCGGAGCCGATCCATGCTCACGACCCTCAACACCTCCTACACCGACACGCGCGCGGCCGACCTCGCGTGGGCGCTGGGGCGTGAACCGCTCCCCGCACTGGCCACGCTCGACCTCGAACTGTCCGGTGCCAAGCTCCAGTTGCGACTGCTCGGCGCGTCCCACCAGGTGCTCCTGGAGGAGGAGCGGGGCGTGTGTTCGGAGACGGTGGCCTGCATCCGGGGCAGCAGCACCCCCCTTCCGCTGGGCGTCGCCAAGCGGATCGGTGACTGGGAGTACGAATTCGCCGCCCGGGTCGAGGAACTGACGCCCGGCCAGTTCGCGGGTCGGGCCCAGGAGTTGCTGGCGCTGGTCGCCGACCACCCGCACGGCCTGGCCGGAGTCTTTCCCGGCAGCCCGCACGCCTTCACCGCGTTGCTGGCGCACCGGCACGAGGGGCAGGTGCACTGGCGGACCTGGCACGCCTACCCGGAGGACGGCCAGTTGGTAGCGACCCGGACCCGGGTCGGGGTCCGGGTTCCGGCGGGTGCTCTCAGCCCGGTGGGCGTTTGAGGGCGTGAGTTCCACGCGTGTGGGTGACGAGACGTAATGGGCGCGTGACGTACCGTCGCACAGTGATTGAATCACCCGCGCCGGCCTCGCCCGGAGCCCCGGCACCCTGGGGCTCCCCGGCGCGGCTGCCCGTCCGGCCGGGGACGGGCCGGTTCCTGGTCCTTGCGTGCGTCTTCGTCTGCGCGGCCTGCGGACTCGTGTACGAACTCGAACTGGTCGCCCTCGCCTCCTACTTGATCGGCGACTCGGTCACCCAGGCCTCCGTGGTGCTGTCCGTCATGGTCTTCGCGATGGGCCTCGGCTCCCTCGTCGCCAAGCGGCTGCGCTGGCACGCCGCCGCCGGCTTCGGCGCGATCGAGGCCGTGCTCGCCCTGGTCGGCGGATGCAGTGCGCTGGCGCTGTACGGCGTGTTCGCCTGGACCGGCGGCTGGGGCGGCCTGTGGGGACAGGGGCCCCGGGTGCTGCTGGTCGCCTTCTCGCTCGCCATCGGCCTGCTGATCGGCGCCGAAGTCCCGTTGCTGATGGAGCTGATCCAGCGCATCCGCCGCCAGGACGCGGGTGGCGCGGTGGCCGACCTGTTCGCCGCGGACTACGTCGGAGCGCTGGTCGGCGGCCTGGCCTTCCCCTTCCTTCTCCTCCCGCTCCTCGGCCAGTTGACCGGAGCGCTGCTCACCGGCGCGGTCAATGTGCTGGCGGGCGGCGCCCTGGTGCTCGGTCTGTTCGGCTGCGATCTGACCCGGCGCGGGCGCTGGCTGCTGCTCGGCGTCAACTGCACCGTCCTCGGTCTGCTCGCCGCGGCCGCCGTCCATGTCGACGACTTCGAACGGGCGGCCCGGCACGCGGTGTACGGCGCCGACGTCCGCGTCGCGCTCCAGACCGACGTCCAGGAGGTCGTCCTCACCGGCGGCACCGACGGCCGCCCGCTCGACCTCTTCCTCGACGGCCGCCTCCGCGTCAGCGGCCGCGACGAGCACCGCTACCACGAGGCCCTGGTCCACCCCGCGATGAACGGTCCGCACGCCCGGGTGCTGATCCTCGGCGGCGGCGACGGCCTGGCCGCCCGCGAGGTATTGCGCCACCCGGGCGTGCGCCGCGTGGACGTCGTCGAACTCGACGCGGAGGTCCTCCGCCTGGCCCGCGAGGACCCGGCTCTGAAGCGCCTCAACGGCCAGGTGTACGACGACCCACGCGTCCACGTGATCACGGCGGACGCCTTCCGCCACCTCCGCCGCACGTCCTCGGTCCGCTACGACGTGGTCGTCTCCGACCTCCCCGACCCCGGGATCACCGCGAGCACCAAGCTCTACTCCCAGGAGTTCTACGGCCTGGCCGGGCGGATGCTGACGGCCGACGGGCGCCTGGTGGTGCACGCGGGCCCGGTGACCTCCCGGCCCCGGGTCTTCTGGACGGTCGAGTCGACGTTGCGGGCGGCTGGCCTGAAAACGGCGCCGTACTGCGTGGCGGGCCGGGACCCCGGTTTCGCGGCGGGCCCCGACCGCTCCTCGGGCCGAGCGGACGCCCCGAACGACTGGGGCTTCGTCCTGGCGACGAGGGGCCCCGCCGAACCGACCCTGAGCCTGTCCCCGCAGGGCCCACGCCTGCGCACCCTCACCGACACCCGGCTGAGGGAGGACGAGAGGGCGGCCGAGGAGTCCCGGCTGCGAGGTCTCCAGGCGTCCACGCTGGTGCATCCGCGCTACTGATTGCGCCGACGGGGGGTGCGGCGGCGGCTGTCCTGGGTAGGCTCCGCTGACATGGAGCTTGAGGTGTTCGTCCCGGTGGCCACGGCCCGCTTGCGGGAGGCCCTGTCCGACCCCGCCCGGGTAGCCCGAGCCCTCCCCGGGCTCCAACGGGACGCGGGCGCCGAGACCCCGATGGCCGGCCGCCTGAAGGTGCGGGTGGGCGGCCACACGATCACCTACCGAGGTTCACTGAGCATCGCCTCCAAGGAAGACGGCTCCTACGAGCTGGAGGGCGACGCGACGGAGGCAAGGGGCACGGGCTCGGTGAAGCTGTCCCTGACCCTCCGGCCGAGCGAAACGGACGACGGCTCGACCCTCACGATCACCGCCACGGCCAAAGCGGACGGCCGCATCACCCAACTCCCCCAGGAGCAGGTCCACTCGGCAGTCACCAGGCTGCTGACCCGCTTCGCAGAGAACTTGGGAACGAAGGCGGAGCCGGAGAAGGCGGAGCCGGAGAAGGCGGAAGAGCCGGAGAGCGCGGCGGAGCAGCCGGAGGAGCCGGAGCAGCCGGAGTTGGAACAGCCCGCAGCCGCCGAGGCCGAGGCAGCCCCAGAAGCGGCGCACGCCAGACGCACGATGATCGGCCGCTCCGCCGAAGAAGTCGATCACGCCCCGCCCCGAGGGCGGTACGCCCCCGTCCCCGCCCCCCAACCCTCCCCACCGGTCAACACCCTCCGCTGGGCCGCCCCCGCCGCCGCCCTCGCCGTAGCCTCCGCGATCGTCGTCAGCCGAGTCCTGAGAAGACGCCGCTGACCGCACCACCGAACCCCAGTAGGGTCATCCCGTGAGTAACGATGACATCACGCTGACCGCGGGCGACGCGCAGGTGACCGTGCAACCGGGCAACGGCGGAAGAATCGGCGGCCTAAGCATCAAAGGCGCCCAACTCCTGCGCCAGCGAGACCGTTTCGGCTGCTTCCCCATGGTCCCCTGGTGCGGCCGGATCAGGGACGGCCGCTTCCGCGACGGCGCCACCGTCCGCCAGATGCCGCTGAACTCCCCGCCGCACGCCATCCACGGCACGGCTCGCGACGGCGCCTGGCGCACCGCCCGCACCACCCCCGACGAGGCGGTGATCACGTACGACCTGGTGGACCCCTGGCCGCACAGCGCCCGTGTCACCCAGGTCGTCGCCCTGACCGAGAGCTCCCTGACGCTCACCATGTCGATCGAGACGTACCAGGACTCCTTCCCGGCGCAGATCGGCTGGCACCCGTGGTTCAACCGCACCCTCGGCGGCACCGACGTCGAGCTCGACTTCACCCCCGCCTGGCAGGAGGAGCGCGGGGACGACCACCTGCCCACCGGCAACCGCATCGACCCCAAGCCGGGCCCCTGGGACGACTGCTTCGGCATGCCCGACGGCGTTGACGTCACCCTCACCTGGCCCGGACAGCTCGCGCTCAAGGTCACCAGCCCCGAGAAGTGGGTCGTGGTCTACGACGAGCAGGACGCCGCGGTGTGCGTGGAGCCGCAGACCGGCCCGCCCAACGGCCTGAACACGCTCCCGCGCCTGGTCACCCCGCTGGAGCCGCTGGAGGCCACGACCACCTGGAGCTGGACCCGCCTCTAAGCTGTTCGGCATGACGGACGTACGTGGCGCGCTGCTGAAGCAGATCAAGGACAAGGCCGTGGTGCACGGCAAGGTGACCCTGTCGTCGGGTCTGGAGGCGGACTACTACGTCGACCTGCGGCGTATCACCCTCGACGGGGAGGCCGCGCCGCTGGTCGGCCAGGTGCTGCTCGACCTCACCGCCGACCTGGAGTTCGACGCGGTCGGCGGCCTCACCATGGGTGCCGACCCGGTCGCCGCGGCCATGCTGCACGCCGCCGCGGCCCGCGGCCGGAAGGTCGACGCCTTCGTCGTCCGCAAGGCCGCCAAGGCGCACGGCCTCCAGCGCCGCGTCGAGGGCCCGGACATCGCCGGCCGCCGGGTGCTGGTCGTCGAGGACACCTCCACCACCGGCGGCTCCCCGCTGGCCGCCGTCGAGGCGGTGCGCGAGGCGGGCGCCGAGGTCGTGGCCGTGGCGACCATCGTCGACCGGGCGACCGGCGCCGCCGAGAAGATCGAGGCGGGGGCCGGGGTGCCGTACCGCTTCGCGTACTCCAAGGACGAGCTCGGCCTGGACTGACAGGTTGGCTCTGAGACAGCTCTCGGAGCATCCCGGTTCGTCTGGAAAGATGGCCCCGACGTCGACGATGACGTCGCATCCCAGGTCTAGGTCAGGGCCGTAGTACGCAGAACGCAACCCGCACATCACAAGGAGCGGACAGATGCCCATCGCAACCCCCGAGGTCTACAACGAGATGCTCGACCGGGCGAAGGCAGGCAAGTTCGCCTACCCGGCCATCAATGTGACCTCCTCCCAGACCCTGCACGCTGCGCTGCGCGGCTTCGCGGAGGCCGAGAGCGACGGCATCGTCCAGATCTCCACCGGTGGCGCGGAGTTCCTCGGCGGCCAGCACAGCAAGGACATGGTCACCGGCGCCGTCGCCCTGGCCGAGTTCGCGCACATCGTCGCCGCCAAGTACGACGTCAACATCGCGCTGCACACCGACCACTGCCCCAAGGACAAGCTGGACGGCTACGTACGCCCGCTGATCGCCGTCTCCGAGGAGCGCGTGAAGGCCGGCCGCAACCCGCTGTTCCAGTCGCACATGTGGGACGGCTCGGCCGAGACCCTCGCCGACAACCTGGCCATCGCCCAGGAACTGCTGCCCCGCGCCGCCGCCGCCAAGATCATCCTTGAGGTGGAGATCACCCCGACCGGCGGCGAGGAGGACGGCGTCAGCCACGAGATCAACGACGAGCTGTACACGACCGTCGACGACGCGCTCCGTACCGCCGAGGCCCTGGGCCTGGGCGAGAAGGGCCGCTACCTGCTGGCCGCCTCCTTCGGCAACGTGCACGGCGTCTACAAGCCGGGCAACGTCGTCCTGCGTCCCGAGCTGCTGAAGGACCTCCAGCAGGGCGTGGGCGAGAAGTACGGCAAGTCGAGCCCGTTCGACTTCGTCTTCCACGGCGGCTCCGGCTCCACCGCCGAGGAGATCGCCACCGCGCTGGAGAACGGCGTCGTGAAGATGAACCTGGACACGGACACCCAGTACGCCTTCACGCGTCCGGTCGCCGCGCACATGTTCCAGAACTACGACGGCGTCCTGAAGGTCGACGGCGAGGTCGGCAACAAGAAGACCTACGACCCGCGCACCTGGGGCAAGCTGGCCGAGGCGAGCATGGCCGCGCGTGTCCTGGAGGCGTGCGGCAACCTGCGCTCGACGGGCACCAAGATCAAGTAGTCCTGTAGTGCACTCCTGAGCCCGGCGCCTGCCCACGGCGCCGGGCTCGCTGTATACCTGGGGGCATGCCCGACGTACGGCTCGCCTCCCCGCAGGGCCGCTGGATCCTGCTGACCACGATCCTCGGCTCCAGCATGGCCCTGCTGGACTCCACCGTCGTCAACATCGCCCTGCCCGCCATCGGCCGCGATCTCGACGCGAACCTCTCCGCCCTCCAGTGGACGTCCAACGCCTACCTGGTCACCCTGGCCGGACTGATCCTCCTCGGCGGCTCCCTCGGCGACCGCTACGGCCGCCGCAAGATCTTCGTCATCGGTGTGGTGTGGTTCGCCGTGGCCTCGCTGCTGTGCGGGATCGCCCCGAACGCGGGGGTCCTGATCGCCGCGCGTGCCCTGCAAGGGGTGGGCGGCGCGCTGCTCACGCCGGGGTCCTTGGCGTTGATCCAGGCCTCCTTCCATCCCGACGACCGGGCGCGCGCGGTCGGCCTGTGGTCCGGGTTCGGCGGCATCGGGGCGGCCGTGGGGCCGTTCCTCGGCGGCTGGCTGGTGGACGGGCCCGGCTGGCGGTGGGTGTTCCTGCTGAACGTGCCGCTGGCGCTGGTGTGCGTGCCCGTCGCGCTGCGCCATGTGCCCGAGTCCGGTGACGGCACCAAGCACGGCCGCTTCGACGTCCTCGGCGCGGCGCTCGGAGCGCTGTCGCTCGCCCTGGTGACGTACGCGCTGATCGAGGCGGACTGGATCACCGCGGTCCTGGGCGTGGTCCTCGGGGTGGCCTTCGTGTACGTCGAGAAGCGGCGGCCCGACCCGATGATGCCGCTGGACATCTTCGCGTCCCGCCAGTTCACCGCCGTCAATCTGGTCACCCTGTGCGTGTACGCGGCCCTCGGCGGGTTCTTCTTCCTCGCCGTGATCCAGCTCCAGGTCGTCTCCGGGTACTCGGCCCTGGCCGCCGGTACGGCACTGCTGCCGACGACCGTCCTGATGCTGCTGCTGTCGGCCCGGTCCGGCGCCCTGGCCGACAGGATCGGCCCGCGTATCCCGCTCACCGTCGGACCGCTGGTGAGCGCGGCCGGACTGCTGCTGATGCTGCGCGTCGGCCCGGACGCCTCCTACGTCACCGACGTCCTGCCCGCAGTCCTCGTCTTCGGGTTCGGCCTGGTCACCCTGGTCGCCCCGCTGACGGCCACCGTCCTCGCCTCCGTGAACGTCGCGCGGGCGGGCCTGGCCAGCGGCATCAACAACGCGGCGGCCCGTGCGGCGGGCCTCGTCGCGGTGGCCGCGCTGCCGCTGCTGACCGGGATGGGCGAGGAGGCCTACCGTGACCCGGCCGCCTTCGACGACGCCTTCGGCGAGGCGATGCTCTGGTGCGCGGGCGTGCTGATCGCGGGCTCCGTCCTGGCCTTCGCGACCGTACGCAGCCTCCCGCCGGACTGCCGGCGGCCCGAGTGCCGTACGTACGGGGCGATCACGACGCCACCGCTGGAAGGGGAGCCGACAAAGAAGCGGCTCGCGTAGGGCTCGGGAGGGGGACGGGCCGAGCGGCGCATCGGACAGCCGATACACCAGACTGGAACCATGACGATTCACGAGAACCTCCTCGGGGGACCGCCCCCGACCCACCTCCCCGACGATCCGGAGCCGCGTGAGCTGCTCGCGTCCGGTACGGCGCCCGCCGATGTCGCCGCGAAGTACCCGACGTCCTCCCTGGCCTGGGCACAACTGGCCGACGAGGCGTTCGAGCGGGGCAGCGTCGTGGAGTCGTACGCCTACGCCCGTACCGGCTACCACCGCGGCCTGGACGCGCTGCGCCGCAACGGCTGGAAGGGCCACGGCCCGGTGCCCTGGGAGCACGAGCCGAACCGCGGCTTCCTGCGCGCCCTGCACGCCCTCGCCCGCGCCGCGGGTTCGATCGGCGAGCAGGAGGAGTACGAGCGCTGCTCGCAGTTCCTGAAGGACTCCTCGCCGACCGCGGCCCAGACGCTCGGCTAGACCGTGTCTTGAGTGCGGGTCCGGCTGTGATCCAGTCGGGCCTTGCACTTTTCGGGGAGGACCCCGGAGTATTCGGGTGGGGACCGGGGCCCCCGTGTCGATAACGGCAGGGGCGGACCGCTACCCGGAGTACACAACAGGAGACAGCGATGTCCCACGAGGCTCACGAAACCCAGGAGCCCGAGACCCCGCATCTCGACTTCGCAGGCACGACGCCGTACGAGGACTACGTCAAGGCGGACGTGCTCACCCACCTCCAGCACACCCTCTCCGACGATCCCGGAGAGATGGTCTTCCTGGTCACCACCCAGGTGATGGAGCTGTGGTTCACCGTCGTCGTCCATGAGTGGGAGACCGCCGCGCACGCGCTGCGCGAGGACCGGGTGCCGGTCGCGATCGACGCGCTGAAGCGTTCGGTACGGGAGCTGGAGGCGCTGAACGCCTCCTGGAAGCCGCTCGGCCAGCTCACCCCGGCCCAGTTCAACTCCTACCGCTCCGCCCTCGGCGAGGGCTCCGGCTTCCAGTCGGCGATGTACCGGCGGATGGAGTTCCTGCTCGGCGAGAAGTCCGCGTCCATGCTCGTCCCGCACCGCGGCGCGCCCCGCGTCCACGCGGAACTGGAGAAGGCGCTGCACGAGCCGAGCCTGTACGACGAGGTGCTGCGGCTGCTGTCCCGGCGCGGGCACGCGATCCCCGCCTCCGTGCTGCACCGTGACGTCTCCCAGCGCTACGAGCCCTCCGACGCGGTCGAGGCCGCCTGGACCGCCGTCTACTCCGGGGACGCCGGGGACGAGGTCGCCCGGCTGGGCGAGGCGCTCACGGACGTCGGGGAGCTGGTGTGGCGCTGGCGCAACGACCACCTGGTCGCCACCCGCCGCGCGATGGGCTCGAAGGCGGGCACGGGCGGTTCCGCCGGGGTGGCCTGGCTGGAGAAGCGTGCCCGCAAGAACGTCTTCCCCGAGCTGTGGACGGCGAGGTCCCATGTCTGAGCTCAGGGTCCGGGCGGAGAAGCTCGACGCCGCGGACGAACTCGCCGCCAAGCGGGCCGGGTTCGTCCTCGACGAGGTCGTCTACCTCGACGGCAACTCGCTCGGCGCGCTCCCGGCGAACGTGCCGGACCGGGTCGCGGACGTGGTCCGGCGCCAGTGGGGCGCCCTGCGCATCCGGTCCTGGGAGGAGAGCGGCTGGTGGACCGCCCCCGAGCGGATCGGCGACCGGATCGCTCCGCTGGTCGGGGCGGCGCCGGGTCAAGTCGTGGTCGGCGACTCGACAAGTGTCAATGTTTTCAAGGCACTTGTGGCCGCGGTGCGGATGGCGGGCGAGGGGCGTGACGAGATCGTCGTGGACGCGACGACCTTCCCCACCGACGGCTACATAGCGCAGTCGGCGGCCCGGATGACGGGCTGCGAGCTGCGGCCGGTGGACCCGTCCGAGGTCCCGTCGGTCCTGGGTGACCGGACGGCCGCCGTCCTGCTCAACCACGTCGACTACCGCACCGGCCGCCTGCACGACCTGCCGTCCCTGACGGCCGCGGTGCACGCGGCGGGGGCGCTGGTGGTCTGGGACCTGTGCCACAGCGCGGGCGCGCTGCCGGTCGGCCTGGACGAGCACGAGGTCGATCTGGCGGTCGGCTGCACGTACAAGTACCTGAACGGGGGCCCGGGTTCACCGGCGTACCTCTACGTACGAGCGGATCTCCAGAGCCGCTTCGACTCCCCGCTGCCGGGCTGGAACTCCCACGTGGACCCCTTCGGCATGCGCGGCGACTACGAACCGGCCACGGGGGCCCTGCGCGGTCGCGTCGGCACCCCGGACATCCTCTCCATGCTCGCGCTGGAGGCGGCGCTCGAGGTCTGGGACGACGTGCCGATCGAGTCGGTACGGGCGAAGTCCCTGGCGCTGACGGACTTCTTCCTGGAGTGCGTCGAGGAGTACGTCCCCGGCGGCCGGGTGGAGTCGCTGACCCCGGTGGCCCACGAGGAGCGGGGCAGCCAGGTCGCGCTGCGCTGCGACGACGCGGCCGCGGTGATGGAGCGGCTGATCGAGCGGGGAGTGGTGGGCGACTTCCGGGCCCCGGACGTCCTGCGCTTCGGCTTCACTCCGCTGTACGTCGGATTCGCGGACGTGGAGAGGGCGGCGCGGACGCTGGGGGAGACGCTCGGCGGGTGACCCCTCGGTGGGCGCCGCCCGGGCGGCGCCCACCCCTCGCCCGATACAGAACCGTTTACCCCTCACCCAGCGTGACATCCGCGTGTCCGTGCACGTCATCGGGCTGGTACCGTCCCCGCCAACGGGCGCATTTATTCACCTGGTCCGCCAATGGGATTTCATCGCTGAGAGGTTGGAGCATGCCGGACGACGCCGCCGCAGCCCGGTCCGCCGCCGAAGAGCAGTCGGCCTTCTCGCACCCGCCCGTCGAGCCCGACGCGAGCGCCGCGTACGGCGACCACCCCGACCAGGTGATCGACTTCTACGCCCCGCGCACCGAGACCGCTCCCGCCCCTTTGGTGGTCGTCCTGCACGGCGGCGCCTGGCGCTCCCCGTACGACCGCCGTCACATCACCCCGTTCTGCGACTTCCTGGCCCGTCGGGGCTTCGCCGTGGCCAATGTCGAGTACCGCAAGGGCGCGGAGGGCGCGGCGGAGATCGCGGGCCGCTGGCCGGACACCCTCGACGACGTGGCCGCGGCGATGGACGCCCTGCCCGCGCTCGCCAAGCGGAACCTCCCGCAGGCCGACCCCCGCCGTACCGTCGTCACCGGGCACTCCGCCGGTGGTCAGCTCGCGCTGTGGGCCGCCGCCCGCCATGTGCTGCCCGCCGACGCGCGCTGGCGCACCGACGGCCCCGCCCCGCTGCGCGGTGTCGTCGCGCTCGCCCCGATCGCCGACTTCACGGTCGCCGACAAACTGGACGTCTGCGGTGGCGCGGCCCGTCAACTCCTGGGCGGTGACGAGCACTTCGCCGAGAGGCGGCCGTACGCCGATCCCGCGCTGCTGCTGCCCACCGGCATCGCCACCACCCTCGTGCAGGGCCGCACCGACGTGGATGTGCCGCAGCCGGTCGCCGAGGCGTACGCGGACGCGGCGGCGAAGGCGGGCGAGGTGGTCGGGCTGACCTTGCTGGAGGACGTGGGCCACTTCCCGCTGATCGACCCGGCCGCGGACGCGTGCGCGGTGGTGGCGGAGGAGATCGCTCAGCTGGCCTGGTGAGCGCTCGGGACGGCCGTAGTACTTGAGACGGACCCGGAAGGACCCTTCTCGCAGGTGACGACGGCGACATGGGCCTGCGCCTACCGTGCTGTACGTGACCGAGACGACCAGCAAATCCCACAGCCCGGAGTTCCGGGTGGCCCAGGACGCCCTGCGCGGGCTGCGGCAGGACCTCTTCCACGACGCCTTCGCCTACCGGCCGCTGCCCCGGCTGCGCACCGACGGCCCGCTGGTCCGGCTGCTGCCCGCCCGGCTGCGGGAGTACGCGGCCTGGACCCCGCACGCGCTGATCACCGTGGCCGCGCTGTTCGCGGTGATCGCCGCGAACGAGGACAGCGTGAACGCGCCCACGCTGGCCGGTCCGCTCTGCGCGATCCCCGTCCTGCTGGTCATGGTGCGGCCCGTCGGGGCGTTCTGGCTGTCCATGGCCGTCACTCCGGTCGCCGGGGTGCTGGGCGGCAGCTGGGGCGAGTGGCCGTGGATGGCCGGGGCCGTCGTCAGCCATCTGACGGTGCTGCTGGTGGTGGCCATCCGCACCAGGCCGCGCACGGCGCTGTGGATGTGGCTGCTGACGGGTGCGTACGGCCTGGTGGCGGAGGCCGGTTTCGACCGCGGCTACTACTACGGCTCCAACACCGGCCCCATGCTGGTCGTCTCCGCGTTCCTGCTGCTGCTCGTCTCCGTCTGGCACATCCGCCGCGAGGCCAAGCAGGAGGTGACCGCGCAGGCGACGGTGACCGCGCAGGAGCGCTCCAAGCGCACCCTGCTGGAGGAGCGCTCCACGATCGCCCGTGAGCTGCACGACGTGGTCGCCCACCACATGTCGGTCGTCGCCATCCAGGCGGAGGCCGCGCCCTACCGGGTGGAGAACCCGCCTGAGGAACTGGAGCGGGCCTTCGCCACCATCCGGGAGAACGCGGTGGCGGCGCTGACCGAACTGCGCCGGGTCCTGGGCGTCGTACGCGCCGAGGACTACGAGGCCCCGGACGCCCCGCAGCCCACGCTCGCCGATCTGGACAGGCTGCTGGCCAATGTGCGGGACGCCGGTCTCGGCGTCGAGAAGACGGTAACCGGCGCGGTGCGCGAACTGCCGCAGGGCGTCGAGCTGTCGGCGTACCGAATAGTCCAGGAGGCCCTGAGCAACAGCCTGCGGCACGCGCCCGGCGCGGAGGCGAAGGTGGAGATCGGCTATGTGCTCGGCGGTCTCGGCCTGCGGATCGTCAACACCCCGCCGCCCGCGCCCGCGTTGATCAAGCCCTCGCCCGGCGCGGGGCACGGCATCACCGGTATGCGGGAGCGGGTGACCATGCTGAACGGCGAGATGACGGCCGGCCCGACGGACGAAGGCGGTTACGAAGTGGCGGTGTTCCTCCCCGTGCAGCAGCACCTGGGTGACCTCGCGGGGGACGAGGCATGACCATCCGCGTCCTGATCGCCGACGACCAGATGATGGTCCGCGAGGGCTTCTCCGTGCTGCTGAACGCGATGCCGGACATCGAGGTCGTCGGCGAGGCGGTGAACGGCCGTGAGGCGGTGACGAAGGTCCGCGAACTCACCCCCGACGTCGTCCTGATGGACATCCGCATGCCCGAACTGAACGGCATCGAGGCGACCCGGGAGATCGTGGCGGCGGACGGCACCGCACGGGTGCTGGTGCTGACCACCTTCGACCTCGACGAGTACGTCTACCAGGCGCTGCGCGCCGGGGCCTCCGGCTTCCTGCTGAAGGACGCCTCGGCGCGCCAACTGGCGGACGGCGTACGGGTGGTGGCCTCCGGCGAGGCCCTCCTCGCCCCCTCGGTCACCCGCCGCCTGATCACGGAGTTCTCCAAACTGTCCGAGGCCCCAAGGGCGTTCACGGGAGCCCACGCGGCCTACGGCGACCTCACCGAACGCGAGACGGAGGTCCTGGTGCTGATCGCGCAGGGGCTGTCCAACGCGGAGATCGCCGAGCGTCTGGTGGTGGCCGAGTCGACGATCAAGACCCACGTCAGCCGGATCCTGGTGAAGCTGGGCCTCAGGGACCGCACCCAGGCGGCGGTGTTCGCGTACGAGGCGCGGCTGGTGACACCGGGCTGATCAGGCGATCAGGGCCGCGGGGATCATCAGGAGGACGATGAGGAGCAGCAGGCCGCCGAGGCCGCCGAAGAAGATCAGCGGCAGCAGCAGGACCCCCCGGCCGATGAGCCGGCTCCGCTCGGTGCCGGTGAAGGGGTCGCGGGGGTCGTAGACGACCTCGACCTCGTCGCCGCGGTAACCGTTGGGCGTGTACCCGTACTTCTTGCCGTTGAGGTCGGTGAACGCGTACACGTGCATTCCGTCGAAGTAGCCGTCGTACTGCGCCATCACCGTGACCCCGTGTTTGGGCAGCCGCCACGCCGGCCGGCCGAACGGGCTGAGCCGCACTCCCACGTGGACGGACACCGCCGCGGTCAGCCCTCCCATCCACACCATGACGGACAGCTCGGGGTCGCCGGTGTTCGTGAGCAGGACGGTCTCCCCGATGAACACGAGGATGACCACGAGCCAGCCGAGCCGGATGGCCCGCCGCAGCCTGAACTCCCGGTTCTCGTCGTGGAGGGTCCGGACGGTGACCAGGGCGGAGCCGTCGGCGGCGGGCTCGGAGACGCCGGTCAGCGCGGTGGCGACGGCGGCCGTGAAGGCGCGCCCCGCGTCCTCGCTGACGTCCTCGATCCGGTGGACGGCCCACCGGCTGCCGGGCGGGGCCGTCAGCTCGACCTCCACCACTCGTCCGGCGCTGCGGACCTGGGCGACGGCGGCCAGGGGTATGTGGTGCTCCGCGTCCCGGCGGCGCAAAATCAACGCCGCGCCGTCGAACTGGAGTTGGGTGTCCTTGCGGCCCCGCAGGACGGGGACGGACGGTGGCATGATCGACATGGCGTGATCGTAGAGGTTCGGTGAAGATCTGACACCCCTGGTCAGACAGGGGGATGCCGGGCTAGCGTCCGTTCATGGGAGCCTTCGATCCATGGGACCCGGCGTTTCTCGCCGACCCCTACCCCGCCTACGCCGAGCTGCGTGCCAAGGGCCGTGTGCACTATTTCGAGCCGACGAACCAGTGGCTGGTGCCGCACCACGCCGACGTCTCGGCGTTGCTGCGTGACCGCCGTCTCGGGCGGACGTATCAGCACCGGTTCACGCACGAGGAGTTCGGGCGGACGGCCCCTCCCGCGGAGCACGAGCCGTTCCACACCCTGAACGACCACGGAATGCTGGACCTGGAACCGCCGGACCACACCAGGATCCGGCGCCTGGTCTCCAAGGCGTTCACCCCGAGGACGGTCGAGCAGCTCAAGCCGTACGTCGCACGGCTGGCCGGGGAACTGGTGGACCGCTTGGTCGACGCGGGCGGCGGCGACCTGCTCACCGATGTCGCCGAGCCGCTGCCGGTCGCGGTGATCGCCGAGATGCTGGGCATCCCGGAGGCGGACCGGGCACCCTTGCGGCCCTGGTCGGCGGACATCTGCGGGATGTACGAGCTGAATCCGCCCGAGGAGACGGCCCGGAAGGCGGTACGGGCCTCGGTCGAGTTCTCGGAGTACCTGCGGGAGCTGATCGCCGAGCGCCGCAAGGAGCCGGGGGAGGACCTGATCTCCGGCCTCATCGCGGCGCACGACGAGGGCGACCGCCTCACGGAACAGGAGATGATCTCGACGTGCGTGCTCCTGCTGAACGCGGGGCACGAGGCGACGGTGAACTCCACGGTCAACGGCTGGTACGCCCTGTTCCGCAACCCGGACCAGTTGGCGGCCCTGCGCGCGGACCACACCCTGGTCCCGGCCGCGATCGAGGAACTGATGCGCTACGACACCCCGCTCCAGCTCTTCGAGCGCTGGGTCCTGGACGAGATCGAGATCGACGGCACGACGATCCCGCGCGGCGCCGAGATTGCGATGCTCTTCGGCTCGGCGAACCACGACCCCGAGGTGTTCGCGAACCCCGACCGCCTGGACCTCACCCGCCAGGAGAACCCCCACATCTCCTTCAGCGCCGGAATCCACTACTGCATCGGCGCCCCACTGGCCCGCATCGAGTTGGCGGCCTCGATGACGGCGCTGCTGGAACGGGCCCCGGCCCTGAGCCTGGCGGCGGATCCGGACCGCAAGCCGAACTTCGTGATCCGGGGGCTGGAGGGCCTCACCGTCGCGGTCTGAGCCGCCGCACCAGAGCCCACAGCCCGAGGGCGAGGGCGGTGCCCCCCAGCACCGCCAAGGGCAGCTCGGCATACAACACCCGCCAGTCGGGCGCCTGCTCGAACCGCCAGAACCGCCCCCGGACATCGACGGCCCACAGCGCGAGCCCGGCCCCTGCCCCGAGAGCACCGACCAGACAACCCCCAGCGGCCTGCATGCGTTCTCCCATGCCCGGGACGGACGCATGCGGGGCCGCCGGAGGTTCCGAGCCGTCGGCCTTACGTCGTCATGTCCCGGCGCTGCAACCCCGCCAGTCCTCCGGCGACGAGCAGTGCGGCCGACGCCAGCAGGGCCAGCACCGGGCCCCATGCCATCTCCCCGCCCGGCAGCTTCGGGAGGTGGGCGAAGGGGGAGAGGTCCAGGACCGCCTGGGGGGCGTCCAGGGCCGGGCCCACCCAGCCGATCAGGAGGACCGCGGAGGCCACCGCCCATGCCGCCATCGCGGCTCGGGGGAGGACGCCGTACAGGAGGACCGCGATGCCGCCGATCAGCCATACCGCGGGGAGTTGGATCAGGCAGGCGGCAAGGATCTCGGGGATCTGCTTGCCGTAGCCCGCGGCGAAGCCCAGGCCGGCCAGGATCATGATCCAGGTTGAGCCCGCGAAGGCGATCAGGAGGTGGCCGGCGGCCCAGCGCAGGCGGCTCACCGCGTTCGCCAGGAGCGGCTCCGCCCGCATGGAGGTCTCCTCGCCGTGCAGCCGGAGGACCGAGGAGACCACGTACAGGGACGCGATCAGGCCCAGCATGCCGATCATCGAGGCGAGGAACGCGTCCGTCAGGCCGCTCTGGCCGCCCATGCGTTCGAAGATCTCGCGGGCGTTCTCGTTGTCGCCGACCAGGTCCGTCACGCCGTCCGTCAGGCCGCCGTAGACGACCCCGGCGAGGAAGAAGCCGATGCTCCAGCCGAGGACGCCGCCCCGTTGGAGCCGCCAGGCGAGGGCGGTGGTGGTGGCGAGGCGGCCCTCGGCGGGGCCCGGGCGGGACGGGAAGAAGCTCATGCCGACGTCCCGGCGGCCCGCGAGGGCGTAGGCGAGCGCCGCCTGGGCCGCCGTCGCCGCCACGAACAGGAGCAGGACCCACCAGCGTTCGTTCGCGAAGGACCGGACATTCGACAGCCAGCCCAGCGGTGAGGCCCAGGTCAGTGCCGATGAGCCGTCGTCCGATGCCGAGTCGCCCGCCGCGCGCAGGACGAAGGCCGCGCCGAGCAGGCCCGCCGTCAGACCCCGGGCCAGCCGCGCGCTCTCCGTGAACTGCGCGACGATCGCCGCCATCGTCGCGAAGACCATGCCGACCCCGGCGAGGCCGAGACCGAAGGCCAGCGCCCCGGCGGCGCCCTGGCCGAAGAGGCCGACCGTGACCAGGAGCGCGAGCACGGCGTTCGCCACGCCCGCCGCCAGCAGGGACGCCGTCAGGGAGGCGCGGCGGCCCACCATCCCGGACGCCACCAGCTCCTGCCGCCCGCTCTCCTCCTCGTCCCGCGTGTGCCGTACGACGACCAGCAGGCTGACCACGGCCGCGAGGGCGCCCGCGTACACGCCGACCCGCCAGGCCGTCAGCGCGCCGATCGAGTCGTCGAAGACCGGGCCGATCAGGGCGCGGAAGGAGGCGTTGGAGGCCGTGTCCGCCACGAGTTTCGCGCGGTCCGCGTCGGTTGAGTACAGGCCCTCCAGCGTGCCCGGCATCGAGAGGATCATCAGGGTGTTCACCGCCACCCAGACCGGGATCATCAGCCGGTCCCGGCGCAGGGCGAACCGCAACAGCGTTCCGGTGCCCGCCAGTTCGGCGGTGGCCGTGGTCATCGGTCCGCCTCCTGGTAGTGCCGCAGGAACAGCTCCTCCAGCGTGGGCGGAGTGGAGGTCAGCGAGCGGACCCCGGACTCCGCGAACGACTTCAGTACGGCGTCCAGCTTGTCCGTGTCGACCTGGAGCCGGACGCGGCGGCCCTGGATGTCGAGATCGTGCACGCCGGGCAGGTGCGCCAACCCGTTGGGCGGACCCGCGAGTTCGGCCGCGACGCTGGTCCGGGTGAGGTGCCGCAGATCGGCCAGGGACCCGGTCTCGACCGTACGGCCCTGGCGGATGATGCTCACCCGGTCGCAGAGCTGCTCCACCTCGCTGAGGATGTGCGAGGAGAGCAGGATCGTCCGGCCCTGTTCCCGGGCCTCCTCCACACAGCGCTGGAAGACCTCCTCCATCAGCGGGTCCAGGCCCGACGTCGGCTCGTCCAGGATCAGCAGATCCACGTCCGAGGCGAAGGCCGCCACCAGGGCCACCTTCTGCCGGTTGCCCTTGGAGTAGGTGCGGCCCTTCTTGGTCGGGTCCAGCTCGAAGCGCTCGGTCAGCTCGGCCCGCCGCGCCTTGTCCAGTCCGCCGCGCAGTCGGCCGTACAGGTCGATGACCTCGCCGCCGGAGAGGTTGCGCCACAGGGTGACGTCGCCGGGGACGTAGGCGATCCGCCGGTGTGCCTCCACCGCGTCCGCCCAGGGGTCGAGGCCGAGGATCTGCGCGGCGCCGGAGTCGGCGCGCAGCAGGCCCAGCAGGACGCGGATGGTGGTGGACTTCCCGGAGCCGTTCGGGCCGAGGAAACCGTGCACCTCGCCGGTCTCCACCTCCAGGTCGAGGCCGTCGAGCGCGTGCGTGCTCCCGAACCGCTTGTGCAGTCCGGAGACGGTGATTGCCTTCGTCATGGTTCTGAACGTACGCTTCTTTCAGAATTTTGTGAAGTTAAGGAAGCGTGTGAATCGCCGATAGGATGTGCGCATGACGGAAGCAGCGGCCGAGGCGGCGGGGCGGGACGGTCGGGACACCGAGGCCGTGTCGAGGTTCGTCGAGTCCTTCGCGGCGCAGCTCGTCGAGGCCGGGATGCAGCGCATGGCGGCCCGGGTCTTCGCCGCGCTGCTCGCCTCCGACGAAGGCTCGCTGACCTCCGCCGAACTGGGCGAACAGTTGCGGATCAGCCCGGCCGCGGTGTCCGGCGCGGTGCGCTACCTGGCCCAGACCCACATGGTCTCCCGCGAGCGCGAGCCCGGCTCACGGCGCGAGCGCTACCGGGTGCACGGGGACCAGTGGTACGAGGCCCTCACCAACCGCGAGGCCGTCATCAAGCGGTGGGAGGGCGCGCTGCGGGAGGGCGTGGTCAGCCTCGGCGCGGACAGCCCGGCGGGCCGCCGGATGGCCGAGACGCTGGCCTTCTTCGAGTTCATCGAGGGCGAGATCGCGGCGATGATGGAGCGGTGGCGGGTACACCGGGACGAGCGGTTCGGGCCCGAGCCCGGCAAGTAGCTACTTCCCCGGTACGACCAACCCCAGCGCCCCCTCCCACACCGTCCAGGTCCGCCTCCGTACCGGCCCCGCCTCCAGGGCATCTGCGCGGTAGCGGAAGTCCGCCCCCGACACCGTCACCCGGCGGCCCCGCGCCAGCAGGGGTGCCGCCTCCGCGCCTGTCGAGGCCGGGCGGACCTCCACCGACGCCGTACCGGAGCCGTGCGGGGTGACAGAGACGCCCTCCACCGGCTGGTCCAGGTCCACCAGGGTCAGCCCGTCGACCTCGACCCGCAGCCGCGCGAGCCCGGCCCCCGAGGGCGCCGGAGCCGGACGCGCCGGCGCCAGCGTCCGTACCAGGGAGTGGTACGTCCGCCGCCAGGGCCGCCCGTCCACGGCCTCTGCGCTCCCCGGCGCGGGCGGCACCGCAGGGATGCGCAGCGTCCCCAGCACCACCCCGTCACTGTCGTCGACGAGCACGTCCACGCGGCGCTCGACCCCGTCCAGCACGGCGCGCGCCGCCGCCACCGCGCCGGTGGGCACCCCCAGCGCCCCGGCCAGCGATAGCACGGCGCCCACCGGGACCACCGACAGCGCACATCCGGCCAGCTCCCGCTGCCGGTGCAGCAGGGACACCGCGCGCACCAGCGCCCGGTCGTCGCCGACCACCACCGGCCGCCGCGAACCCCTTCGGGCGAGCGCGCGGGCGAATTCCTCGGGCCCCTCCGGCAGGCACACCTTGGTGGCGGCACCCGCGCTGAGCACGTCTTTTGCGATCCGTACGGACTCCCCGTCCAAATGCCGGGCGACCGGGTCGATGACCACCAGCAGCTGTTCGGACGTCGCGGAAGTCGCCACCTCGGCCATGCCTCGCTTCCTCGGGTAGCATCTTTGTGCAAGAGCCCCTTGCGCTATTGCGCCAGGGGCTTCGTCTATTCCGGGGCATCCGGTCCGACGGTTTGCGGCCAACGAAGGTCGCCGGTGTATCACCCGCACACGTGCGGCGTACACCCCTGACCTTGGACATGCCCCGCCCGGAAGGGGTGTACGCGCGTGCCCGCACTTGTGCTGCTCGGTGCTCAGTGGGGTGACGAAGGCAAGGGAAAGGCGACCGACCTGCTCGGTGGCTCGGTCGATTATGTGGTGCGCTACCAGGGCGGCAACAACGCCGGTCACACGGTGGTCGTGGGCGATCAGAAGTACGCCCTGCACCTTCTCCCTTCCGGAATCCTGTCCCCGGGGTGCACCCCGGTCATCGGCAACGGCGTCGTCGTCGACCCGTCGGTCCTGCTCTCCGAGCTGAGCGGGCTCAACGAGCGCGGCGTCGACACGTCCAAGCTCCTCATCAGCGGAAACGCGCACGTCATCACGCCGTACAACGTCACCGTCGACAAGGTGACGGAACGCTTCCTCGGTAAGCGGAAGATCGGCACGACCGGGCGCGGCATCGGGCCGACCTACGCGGACAAGATCAACCGCGTCGGCATCCGGGTGCAGGACCTCTACGACGAGTCGATCCTCCAGCAGAAGGTGGAGGCGGCGCTCGACGTCAAGAACCAGCTGCTGACCAAGCTCTACAACCGGCGCGCGATCGCCGTCGACCAGGTGGTCGAGGAGCTGCTGGGCTACGCCGAGCAGATCAAGCCGTTCGTCGCCGACACGGTGCTGGTCCTGAACCAGGCCCTGGAGGACGACAAGGTCGTGCTCTTCGAGGGCGGCCAGGGCACGCTGCTCGACATCGACCACGGCACGTATCCGTTCGTCACCTCGTCCAACCCGACCGCGGGCGGCGCCTGCACGGGCGCGGGCGTGGGCCCGACGAAGATCAACCGGGTCATCGGCATCCTCAAGGCCTACACGACCCGCGTCGGCTCGGGCCCGTTCCCGACCGAGCTGTTCGACGAGGACGGCGAGGCGCTGCGCCGCATCGGTGGCGAGCGGGGCGTCACCACCGGCCGTGACCGTCGCTGCGGCTGGTTCGACGCGGTCATCGCCCGGTACGCGACCCGCGTCAACGGTCTGACCGACTTCTTCCTGACCAAGCTCGACGTGCTCACCGGCTGGGACCAGATCCCGGTCTGCGTCGCGTACGAGATCGACGGCAAGCGGGTCGAGGAGCTGCCGTACTCGCAGACGGACTTCCACCACGCGAAGCCGGTCTACGAGATGCTGCCGGGCTGGTCCGAGGACATCTCGAAGGCGAAGTCGTTCTCCGACCTGCCGAAGAACGCCCAGGCGTACGTGAAGGCGCTGGAGGAGATGTCCGGCGCCCCGATCTCCGCGATCGGCGTGGGTCCGGGCCGGGACGAGACGATCGAGATCAACTCGTTCATCTGAGCGTCCGCTGCGTGATGAAGAGGGGCGTCCCACCGGGGCGCCCCTCTTCCGTTTCTGCCTTACTCCGTGCGCAGGGCTCGGGCCGTGTCCGTGCGGGCGGCCCAGCCTGCCGGGAGGAGGGCGCCGGCCAGGGCGATCAGCAGGCCGCCCAGGGCGAGCAGGGCCAGGGCGGGCGGGGTGTAGACGCCGATGTGCTCGCCGGGCAGATGCATGCCCACGGCGTCGCCCATGAGCGGGGTGACGTAGTGGTGCAGGGCCACTCCGGCCGGGACGCCGACGGCTCCGGCGAGCAGGCCGATGACGGCGACGGAGGTGAGGACCAGGGTGACGGTCTGCCGGGGAGTCATGCCGAGGGCCTTGAAGATCCCCAGATCGTGGATCCGGTCCCGGGTGTCCAGGACGACGGTGTTCAGCACCCCCAGGCCCGCGACCGCGACCAGCAGCAGGGTGAGCATGGCGATCAGGGCGTCCATGGCGGCGATGACGCTGGAGGAGTTGTCCGTGTTCGTGTGGGCGACGGCGCCGGTGCCGTCGAGGGCCTTGTTCAGTGCCGTGACGTAGGCCGAGGCGGCGGTGCCGGAGTCGGGCTGTACGTGGAAGCTCGCCGGGGCCGTGTCGAGGCCGAGGGCGGTGAGGGTGGCGGTCCGGGTCAGCAGGGTCATGCCGTCGTCCTCGGTGAAGAACGCCTCGCCCACGATGCGTACGGTCGTGCTGCGGCCCTTCTCGGTCAGCGTCACGGTGTCGCCGACCCGGAGCCCGGCGGCGTCGAGGAACCGCTCCGTGACCACGGCCTCGCCGGGTCCGCCGAGCCACTCGCCCGAGACCATCGGCGGGGCGCCCCAGGACGCGTCGCCGTCGTAGGCGGTCACCGCGGTCCGGCCGGTGATCCCGGCCGCGTTCACCTCGGCGTGGGCGGTGCCGTAGTAGCGGCGGGTCGACTCCTCGCCGTCGAGGGCGGCGACCACGTCCGCCGGATCGGCCGGCTGCTGCGGCTCCTGGCCCGGAGCGGGCACGGCCACGGCACCACCCGGCCCTCCTTGCCCCCGGCCGGTCTCCACGACGACCGGCGCGGCGGAGTCCAGCATCCGCTCCGACTGCACGGCGCCGAGGGTCAGGGCCAGCCCCACCGCGAAGGTCACCGTGAGGGTGGCGAGGGCGACGGCGGCGGCGGTCGTCATCGAACGGCCGGGGCGCACGAAGGGGCGGGCGAGGCCCAGGCCGACGGTGCGGGGCAGGCGGGTGGTCAGGCGGTGGGTCAGGCGGTGGGTGAGCCGGCCTCGGCCGGGGTTCGGGGTGCGGCCCGCTGTGATGGCCTCCACGGTGCGCAGGCGGCCTGCGCGCAGGGCCGGGGCCAGAGCCGCGAGGGTGACCAGGGCCAGGGCCGTCGCGGGGGCCGTGACGTCTACCCACCAGGGGACCGCCGCCGGGGCGCCGTTGTAGACGTCCTCGACGCCGCCCAGGACCGGGCCCGCGAACACGTTGCCGAGGGCCACTCCGAGGGCGGCGCCGATGCCGGCGGGGAGCAGGGCCTGGGCGACGTAGGCGCGGACCACCTGGGCCGGGGTGAAGCCGAGGGACTTCAGGACGCCGATGCGGTGGGTCGCGGAGCCGACCGTGCCGCTGACGATGATGCCGATGATCAGCACCGACATGGCGAGGCCCAGCACCCCGAAGGCCGCCACGAACGGCACGAACGCCAGCGCGTTGGCGAGCTGTTCCTGCCGGACGGCCAGGTGGGAGCGGGCTCCGGTGAGCGCGCCCCGCGGCGCGGCGGCCTCGATCGCCGCCTGGCCCGCCGCCACCTGCGCCTTCGTACCGGACTCACGCAGGCGGTAGAGCATCTCGTACCCGGCGCTGTTGTCCTTCGTGGCGAGCGCCGACGCCTGGGCCGGGGTCACCCACGCGTCCGCGGTGCCGGTGACCGAGCGGGCCAGGCCGACGACGGTCAGCGTCGGGGAGCCCGGCAGATCGGGGAGGTCGAGACGGGTGCCCGGCTGGAGCGCGTCCTCGCCGTCGGCCAGCACGATCTCGCCGGGCCGGGTCGCCCACCTGCCGGAGACCACGTCCAGCCGGTCGACGGACCCGCCCGGCTTCGCCCGCCCGACGACGGTCCGTTCGGGCAGGGACACCCCGGACGGCAGCCCTTCGGACGCGGACGCGGTACGCGGTGCCAGCGACAGGGTCCGGAACGGCCCGGCCGCCTCCGTCACCCCGGACGCCCGCGCGGTGGCCGCCAGTTGCTCGGACGTGGCCTTGCTTCCGTCGAACCACGCGGTCAGATGGGCCCCGGCCCGCTCCGCCATGGCGTGGTCGAAGGGCGCCCGGGACGCGACGAGCACCCCGGCGGCGACCACGGACGCGGTCACCGCGATCAGCGTGGTCAGGATCATCACCGTGGTCTGGAGCCGGCGCTGCCCGAGCCCGGCCCGCACCACTCTGCCCAGCGCGCTCACCGCAGCACCGCCGCCGAGCCCCGCGCGGTGTCCCGCACGATCCGGCCGTCGACCAGCTCGACCGTGCGGTGCGTACAGGACGAGGCGAGCACCGGATCATGGGTGACCAGCACGATCGTCTGCCCGTCCGCGTTGAGCGCGGTCAGCAGCTCCCGTACGTCCGCACCGGCGGCGGAGTCCAGTGCGCCGGTCGGCTCGTCGGCCAGCAGCAAGGCCGGACGGTTCATCAGGGCGCGGGCGACGGCGACCCGCTGGCGTTCTCCGCCGGACAGCCGGCCGGGGTGGGCGGCGGCGTGCCGTTCGATGCCGAGGTGGGCCAGCAGCTCCGCGGCGCGCCGGTGGGCCTCGGCGCGGGGGACCCCGGCCAGCTGGGCGGGGAGCAGCACGTTGTCGGTGACGGTGAGGTCGTCGAGGAGGTTGAAGAACTGGAAGACCATCCCGATCCGCGCCCGCCGGTACTTCGCGGACGCCGCCTCGCCCAGCTCGTCCACCCGCAGCCCGTCCACGGTGACGGTGCCGGTGTCCGGCCGGTCCAGCCCCGCGATCAGGTTGAGCAACGTCGACTTGCCGCTGCCCGACGGCCCGAGGACGGCCACCGCCTCCCCGGGCCGCACGCTCAGCCCGACCCCGTCGAGCGCGGGCGGTCCTTCGCCGTACGTCCGGCTCACGTCGCGGATGTCGATGAGGGGTGGTGCGGTGGCGGTCGTGGTCATGGGGTCTCCCAGCCGAGGTCGGACGGTCGGACGGTTCGGCTGGACGCTAGGGGCGCGCCCGGGTCCGGGTCGTCGCCCGCGACGGCGAGCGCGGCTGCCGTGCCGGGCGGACACCGCGGGCACGTCATCCCCTGGATGTACGCGGGGGATGTACGGCGGCTCGGCGGTGCGGGGGATGTGAGGGGCGCCGGGCGCTTGCCAGACTGGGCCCATGAACGGGGCGGGGACACAGCGATGGCGGGCGCGGCTCGCGGCACTGCGGCGTCCGGGACCACCGCCCCGGCCGTCCCGGTGGATGTGGACGGCCGACGCGGTGCTCGCCCTGGTGCTGGCCGTGTGCACGGCGGGCGGCGTCCGCGGCCCGGACAAGGCGGTGGTCGTACCGCCGTTCAGCATCGTGGAGCCACCGCCGGTCGGCCCGCCCCCGCCGGACGACATGGCGCCCGCCACCGGGGTCCTCTTCCTGGCCGTGCTGACCGCCGCTCCCCTGATCGCGCGGCGCCGGTTTCCGCTCGCCGCGTTCTGGGCGGTGCTGGTGCTGGGCCTGCTGTTCCATGCGCGCTCCGGGATGCACGACCCGGTGGTGTACCCGTTCCTGTCCTGTGCGGTCGCCGCGTACAGCGCCGCCGTGCACAGTCCGCACCGGCTGCCCACGCTGGCGTCGCTGCTCTTCGGCGCGGTGCTGCTGGCGGTGTTCCACGAGGACTATCTGCCGATCACCCCCGGTTTCGTGCCGTTCCTGGTACTGCTCGGGGTGGGGCTCGCGGCGAACGCCATCCACACCTGGCAGCAGCGCGTCCATGACCTCCAGGACCAGCAGGCGGCGGCGACCCGGCTCGCGGTGGAGCTCGAACGGGCCCGGATCGCACGGGAGTTGCACGACGTCGTCACCCACAATGTGAGCGTGATGGTGATCCAGGCGGGCGCGGCCCGTAAAGTCATGGAAGCCGCCCCCGACCGGGCCCGCGAGGCGCTGTTGGCCGTGGAGGCGGGCGGGCGTACGGCGATGGCCGAACTCCGCCATGTGATGGGTCTGTTGACCATGGACGACGGCAACGGCACGGACCCGGACCTCGCACCCCAGCCGGGGCTGGCCCAGCTCACCGCCCTCACCGACCGGGTCCGCGCGACCGGCGTCCCCGTCGAGCTGACCGTCACCGGCGCTCCGGCGGCCCTCGCCCCGGGCGCCGACCTGGCCGCGTACCGGGTGGTGCAGGAGGCCCTGACCAACGTCGTCCGGCACGCGGGCGGCGCCCGGGTCCGCATCGTCGTCGAGCACGCAGGGGACGCGGTGCGCGTGGAGGTGACCGACACCGGCGGAACGGCATCGGCCCCGGCCGGACCCGGGGGCGGTCGGGGTCTGACGGGCCTGCGGGAACGACTCGCGGTGTACGGCGGCACGTTGGAGACGGGGACCAGGCCTACGGGCGGGTTCCGGGTCCGCGCGACGATTCCGGCGGAGGCGTCGTGACCGGCCCCACCCCCAGAGTCGTGATCGCCGACGATCAGGCGTTGGTCCGTACCGGGTTCTCCCTGATCCTGTCCGCCGACGGCATCGACGTCGTGGCGGAGGCGGCCGACGGTGAGCAGGCGCTGGAGGCGGTCCGGCGCACCCGCCCCGACCTGGTGCTGATGGACGTACGGATGCCGGGCCTGGACGGCCTGGAGGCCACCCGCCGCATCCTCTCCGGCGGGGTCGTCCCCGATCCGCCCCCGCGGGTCCTGATCCTGACCACCTACGACCTGGACCGTTACGTCTACGCGGCCCTCACCGCCGGCGCCAGCGGCTTCCTGCTCAAGGACGTCACGCCCGAGCACCTGGTCGCCGCCGTCCGCCTGGCCCGCTCCGGCGACGCGCTGCTCGCCCCGGCCATCACCCGGCGCCTGGTCGAGCGGTTCGTCTCCCAGGACACCCGCACCGCCGCCCTCCACCGAGACCTGTCCGTGCTCACCCCGCGTGAGGTGGAGGTTCTCCAGGCCGTCGGCACGGGCCTGAGCAACGCCGAACTCGCCGAGCGCTTCACCCTGAGCGAGGCCACCGTGAAGACCCACGTGGCCCGGATCCTGTCCAAACTCCGCCTCCGCGACCGCGCCCAGGCCGTGGTCGTGGCGTACGAGACGGGTCTGATCACGCCGGGGGCGGGCGACCGGTGAGGCTCCCCGCCTATGCGGCGGCCTTCGCCCGCTCGGCCAGGAACTCCTCCCACGTCCGCGTGCCCTTGTCGGCTCCCGCCAGGGTCAGGTTGGCGCCCGCCCGGTAGGCGCGGCCCGCCTTGCCGGGGATGCGGACGGGGAGGGTGGGGCGGCGCCTGCCCTGCGCGGCGAGATGGCCGCGGAGCAGGTCGCCGATGCCGTAGACCTTCGGGCCCGCGAGGTCGGGGACGCGGCCCGCGGGCGCGCCGAGGGCCAGTGCGACCAGGCGGTCCGCGACCTCGCCCGCGTCGACGGGCTGCATGCGCAGACCTCCGGGGACGGGCACGACGGGCAGCCTGGTCATCTTCTCGACCATCGTCAGCACCAGGTCGTTGAACTGCGCCGCCCGCAGGGTGGTCCAGCCGATGCCCGACCCGGCGATGATCCGCTCCGACTCCAGCTTGGTCCGCAGCCAGGCCAGCGGCACGGTGTCGGCGCCGATCACCGAGATGTACACCAGGTGCCGGACGCCCGCCGCCTGTGCCGCCCGCACCAGGTTGCCGGTGCCGATGTCGTCGCCCTTCTGCCCGCCCGCCAGGTGCAGCACGGTACGGACTCCGGTCATGGCCGCGTCGGGAGTCTCCTTCAGCAGGTCGCAGGCCACGTACTCGACGCCGTCCGCGCGCTCGTGCGGGTGCCGGCTCAGGACCCGCACCTCGTGGCCCGCGGCGCGCAGCAGCGGGACGACGAGCCTGCCGAGCGTTCCGGTGCCGCCGGTGACGAGGACGGGGGTGTGCTGCGTGGTCATGGTGTGCTCCGTCGGTGTCGTATCGGGTGGTCTACTGAGCTGACCCGCCGACCGGAAGGAACGTGACACGGTGCCCGAACCCGATCCCATGACCCGGCAGTTCGAGGAGCACCGGGCCCGGCTGCGGGCGGTGGCGTACCGGATGCTCGGCTCGGTCAGCGAGGCCGACGACGCGGTGCAGGACGCCTGGCTGCGGGTGGACCGCGCGGACACCTCCGAGGTGCACAACCCCGGCGGCTGGCTCACCACGGTCGTGGCCCGCGTCTGCCTGAACCAGCTCCGGGCCCGCGAGACCCGCCGCGAGGAGGCGCTGGACGCGGTGGAGCGGACGCCCGTCGCCGACGTCGACCCGGAGGAGGAGGCGCTGCTCGCCGACTCGGTCGGCGTCGCCCTGCTGATCGTCCTCGACACCCTCGCGCCCGCCGAGCGGCTGACGTTCGTGCTGCACGACATGTTCCAGGTGCCGTTCGACGAGATCGGGCTGCTGCTGGAGAAGTCCCCGGTCGCCGCCCGCCAGCTCGCCAGCCGGGCCCGCCGCCGGATCAAGGGCGCCCCGGCCGCCCCCGACGCCGACCTCCAGCGCCGCCGGGAGGCGGTCGGCGCCTATCTGGCCGCCACCCGTGCCGGTGACTTCGACGCCCTGCTGGCCCTGCTCCACCCCGACGTCGTCCTGCACGCCGACCCGGCGGTCGTGCCGACTCCGGAACCGGTCTTCCTCGGCGGCGCCCGTACGGTCGCCCAGGCCGCGCTGGCCTCCGCGACCCGCGCCGCGCACTCGGCGCTCGTCCTGGTCGACGGCCGGGTCGGCATCGCGTTCGGCGAGGCGGGACGGCTGCGCGCGGTGCTCCGGTTCAGCTTCGACGCGGACCTGATCACCGCCGTCGACATCATCGGGGAGCGTGCGCGGCTGGCGGAACTGGAGTTGGCTGTTCCGTAGCGGTTGAAGTCTGCCCGAAACGGGCCTTGTTGCCCTACTCTCGACGCACGGCCTCGGGGGAGGGGTTATTCGTGGAGATCGCACCCGAACTGTTGATGGCGCTGGCGGCGGGCACCGCCGGGGCCGCGGGGCAGCAGATCTGGGAGTCGCTCAGAGGACTGCTCAGACGGCGCGCGCCCGGTGAAGCGCCCACTGGTGAAGTATCCAGCGGCGAAGCGGAGTTGGTAGCGCTCGGCCGGAGCGCGGACGACGCCGACCGGGCCCGGGAGCTGGCGAACGTACTCGCGCTGCGAGCGGCGCAGGACCCCGCGTTCGCCCAGGCGCTGGAGAGCTGGCGGCAGGAGGCCGAGGCGTGGGACGGCGCCCGCCCCGCCCGCCCGACCGGCTCCGGGGACGTCCACAACGAGATCAGCGGGGGCGACTTCAAGGGACCGGTCATCCAGGCACGGGACATCAACGGTCCCCTGAACTTCGGCCGTTAGGACCCGGGCGGCGACGATGCCGGAGCAGCGCGACGACGGCTTCGGAACGAAGCACGAGATCACGGGGGGCGGCTTCAAGGGGCCGGTCATCCAGGCACGGGACATCACCGGTCCCGTCCACTTCGACAGTCCCCGGCCCGAGGAGCAGCCCGCCGGTGCCCGGTCGGCGCCGCAGCGCACCGCCGGGACCATCGTGCTGCTGGGCGTGCTCATCTTCGCCATGACCTCGCTCCGGGCGGGCGAGGAGATGCTGTCCCCGGGCTCCCGGCGCGTCCTCGCCCTGGCGGGCGCGGCACTGGTGGTGACGGGCTCGCTGTGGTGGGCGACCGTCCTGGTGGGCCTCCCCGCCTGGTTACGGGAGCGGCGCGCCCCGCGCCGGAAACTGACGCCCGCGCAACTCGACGCGGCGGCGGCCTCGTTGGCGTCCGTGCTCACCGACGAATACGCCGGCGACGAGAAGCAGCTCCATGTGAACGACCCGGCGCCCATCCCGGTCCGGTGGGCGGCGGCGGGTGCGCAGCTCAGCGACCATCAGGCGAACATCCGGCGCAGCCCGATCGCGGCCACCGACGCGTCCGAAGCGAGCGATCAACCGCTCGACCTTGAGGGCGACTTCGACGGCATCGGCCCCTTCTTCGGCCGGGTCCCCAGCCAGCGTCTGGTGGTCCTCGGCGCCCCCGGCGCGGGCAAGTCGGCGCTGGTGCTGCGGCTGGCCCGGCGCCTGCTGGACACCCGCACCTTCGGCGCCCCGGTGCCGGTCCTGCTGCCCATCGCCTCCTGGAACTCCGCCGAGGAGGACCCCTGGCACTGGGCGGCCCGTCGCCTGGCAGCCCTGCACCCCGCGGTCCTGCGCACTCCCCAACTCGCCCACGACCTGATCACCACCGGCCGCATCCTGCCGATCCTGGACGGCTTCGACGAACTCCCCGAGGCGTCCCGCCCCAAGGCCCTGGTCCGACTGCGCCGCAGCCTCAACGAGCCCGCGCGCCTGGTGCTGACCTGCCGCATCGAGGAGTACGAGGCGGCCGTGGAGGACGCCGACACCGTGCTGCCCGCCGCCGCGGTCGTCCAGCTCCAACCCCTCTCCGTGGCCGACCTGGAGCGCTACCTCCCGCGCACCGCCCGCCCCACCGCACAGACGCCGACCGCCACCAAGTGGACCCCGGTGCTGACCAGACTGGCCGACGCCGAGGACCGGACCCCCGAGGTAGAGACCCTGCGCTCGGTCCTGAGCACCCCGCTCATGGTCAGCCTCGCCCGCATCGTCTACACCGGCACCCGCGCCGACCCCATCGAGCTGATCGAGGACCGGCGATTCCGCGAACAGACCAACCTCGAACGGCACTTGTACGACGCCTTCCTCTCCGCCGCCTACGAGGACACCGGCCGGGCCGGCTGGACGGGCGAGCAGGCCCGCGACTGGGCCGGCTATCTCGCCGCCCATCTGCGCCGCACCGGGGAGCAGGACATCGCGTGGTGGCGGCTCGGCGAGGTGGTGCCGCGGTCGGTGCGCTGGGTGGGCACCGGTCTGTCGATGGCGGTCGCCGCCCTCGCCGTGGGGGTGACGGACTACGACCATCCGTGGTGGCGCGAGTGGTTCCCGGTGCCGCCGTGGGCGGCTGTACTGATCCTCGGCGGGCTGGCCGCGGTGCTGGACTGGGCGTTCGACGCGCCCGTGGACGCGCCGCAGCGCCTGAGCTGGCCCGGCCTCGCGGATCTGCGGGGCCTGCGCACGGAGGCCCGGCCGCTGCTGGGGGGCATGCTGTTCGCGACCCTCGGGATCGCGGTTGTGGCGGTGCTGGGGCGGTCCGACTGGGCGATCATCACGTCGATTTTCGGCGGCATCCTGTCGACGCTGGTCGTCCTCAACTGGCTGATCGGCCTGTTCAACCGGCTCGCCGACCCCGCCGACGCGCCCGAACCCGCGGAGCTGCTGCGCGCGGACCGCCGTACCCAACTCGTGCTCGGCGTCTTGGCGCCCATTCGGCTGCCCCCGCGCCGCTGGTTCACCGAGGGCATGCTGATCCTGCTCTCGATCATGATGGTCGTCTGGCTGCGTATCGCCGACAGGGGCACGGTGACCGGCGTCGACTGGGTGCTCACCCTGGGCCTGTTCTTCCTGGCCTGGACCGTGTGCCGCTGGTCGGTGTCCGCGTCGGCGCGGCTCTGGGTCGCCCGGCTGTATCTCGCCTGCACGGGCGCATTGCCGTGGCGCGTGATGACCTTTCTGCGCGACGCGCACCGCAGGGGGGTACTGCGGCAGTCGGGGGGCCTGTATCGCTTCCGCCACATCGAACTGCGCAACCGGCTCGCCGAGGCGGTCGGGGTCACCGAGGACGGCAACAACCTCGACCGGGCCCGTCGGGAGAACGTACGACCGTCGCTGGCCGCCCTGACAAGCGCCGGGCCGCTGATCGGCATCACCTTCTGGCTCTCGGCGATCGTGATCGTCCCCGATTTCGAGTACCCCTACCGGGATCTCTCCGAGCCTTGCACGCTGGTCAGGTCGGCCCACGTCAAGGAGCTGATCGTCGACCCGGTCGTGAGGAGCGAGCCAGCATACGGATATTGCCACTACGACGAGCGCTCGCCCTTCCTGCCTGACCGCAGCCTCCAGATCACCGCGTTTGTCTGGCGGTCCTACTGGAGCGACGGCAGCGGCGTCGACGTGGCCCGCGATGTGCTTCGCGAAAACACGGAGGACGGCGACAAGCCGCTGCCCGGGCTCGGTGACGAGGCCACGGTGCTGGTCCGGCGCGACGGCCCGCGCGACGACGCGAGTGCGATCGTCAGCGTGCGCGCCGGGAACCTGACCGTGTGGGTGAACTACAGCGAGGAGTACGCCGACCCCCAGCGGGTGTCCGAGGTGGCCATAGTCCTTGCCCGGGACACGCTGCGCCGGGCCGGGGTTCCGGACGATGTGGCCGGAACAGACGCCCGCGCTCTCCCCGACGTACCGCCCGCGAAGCTTCCCGACCGGCTGCGCACCGCCGAGTACCGGAGGGTGCCGGAGCGGTCGCTGCTCGGCCCTGTCTGGGAGCGCGACGAGTACTCGGACATCCAGACGCTGGAGCGGCTGAAGGTGCCTGTCAGGGTGCCCCCCGGCTCCACCTGTAGCGAGGCGAAGAAGCCGCTGGACAACGGCGAGTGGACCGCGCGGTGCAGCAATGATGGCGGTGACCCTCCGCTGCTGGACATGGCGGACCTGCCGTGCGGAAAGCACGCGTGCGGCGCGCCGGTGATCGACGCCTTCCGCATGCGGTGGGCGGGCGACGACGCGCGGGGATGGAAGAAGACGGCGACCGGGCACGGGCGGTACCTGGAGCGGAACACGAAGACGGGGGGCTACGAACTGATCCTCTTCCTGCCCGACCAGCGCGCCGACGGCGAGCACCAGCTCTGGTTCCGTGCCCTGGTCGACAAGGACGACGCCGAGCTGGCCCAGAAGATGGTCAACGCGGCGTATACGCAGGTGACGGCGCGGTAGCTGACGTATCCCCTGTCCTGCGGAGTGCGACAAATGGTGCATATCCTGATGCAGGGAGAAGGGCGGGGGAAGGCCGGGGAGAAGGCGAAAGGTGAGCGCGATGCGCATGATGCTGAAGGCGACGCTGGACACCGAAAAGGGCAACGAGGCCATCCGCAGCGGCCGGATGACCGAGATCATGAAGGGCGCGCTGGAGAGGCTCAAGCCGGAGGCCGCATACTTCGGGCCCGAGGGCGGATGCCGTACCTGCTGGCTGATCCTCGACCTCCAGGACAGCTCCCAACTACCCCCGACGGCAGAGCCGTTCTTCACCGAACTGAACGCGAAGATCGAGTTCACACCCGTGATGAACGCCGAGGACCTCCAGAAGGGGATCTCCCAACTGAGCAGCGGCTGACGGCGATTGAGGCACAGCCCGCGTCTACGGCTCCGTAGCAGCCTCGGCCGTCTCCTCCAGGACCTTCGACAACCGTTCCAACAGCCGTACTGCCTCCGTCAGTTCGGCCTCGCCGAAGGCTTCCGCCAGGCGGTCGGCGTAGGACGCGTGGCCGGGGTTGATGCGGTGGGCGGCGGCCAGGCCCGCCTCCGTCGGGGCGAGGAGCTTGGCTCGGCGGTGGGCCGGGTTGGGGCGGTATTCCGCGAGGCCCCGGTCCACCAGGAGGTCGGCGATGCGCTGCACGCTCTGCCGGGTGATGCCCATCGCGCGGGCGATCCCGGCGACCGGCAGCGGCTCGTGCAACACCGCGCCCAGTACCTGCCACCAGGCCGCCGTGAGCCCGGCGGGCTTCGCCAACTCCTCGGCCAGGGACAGGAATTGGCCGTTCAGGCGGAACACCCCCAGCGCGCTGCGGCTCAACAGATCCTGCCGTTCACGGCTCACTGGGCGGCCTCCAGTACGGCGTAGGCCTCGGCGTCGGAGTCGTGGAACAGGCGGTACCAGGCGTCCAGGACCTCGCCCTGGTAGACGCCGAGGAGCCCGAGGATCTCTCGGGCGAAGGCGACCGGGTCGGTGGGGCCCGCGGTGATCAGGCCCTGGTCCGTGACCGCGTCGGTGTCGACGTAGTGCTTGCCACCCGCGTACCCCGTCGCCGCCAGGTAGAAGGAGACCGCGCTGGTGTGGGTCCGGTCGTCCAGGAGGCCCTCCCTCGCCAGTCCCGCCGTGGCTCCGCAGATCGCGGCCACCGGGACACCGGCCGCCAGGAACTCGCGCGCCTTGCGGGCGAAGGGGGACAGGTCGTCCGTCGTGTCCCAGAGGTCCGCGCCCGGAAGGATCAGCAGCGCGCTGTCCTCGGGGTGCACGGCGTCCAGGGCCAGGTCGGGCTGGACGGTCAGGCCGCCGATGGAGCGGACGGGGGCGGTCGTGGGGCCGAGCGTGCGGATGTCGTAACCGGCTCGGGCCAGGTATGCCGTGGCGTATCCCGTCTCCCAGTCGGCCCAGGTGTCGTAGACGGCGAGGTGTACGGGCTTGCGGGTCGTGGCGGTCATGACTGCCTCCTCGGTCCGGCCTCAACTCAACTGCTTATGACAGCATTCTGTCATTACAGCAGCATGCTGTCAATGACCCTGCCTCCGAAGGGCGGTGTCGACAACCTGTCGCGGAAACCCCCGTCCCGCAGACAGGACGCCGATATCGCTTCCGCATCGCGGACATTTACCCTCGGCCGCATGACCCCTCAGCCAAACCCCGAGGTCGGCGCCGCCGTGAAGGCCGCGGACCGCGCGCACGTCTTCCACTCCTGGTCCGCGCAGGAGCTCATCGACCCGCTCGCCGTCGCCGGCGCGGAGGGGTCGTACTTCTGGGACTACGACGGCAACCGCTACCTCGACTTCACCAGCGGGCTCGTCTACACGAACATCGGCTACCAGCACCCCAAGGTCGTCGCCGCGATCCAGGAGCAGGCGGCGAGGATGACGACGTTCGCGCCGGCCTTCGCGATCGAGGCGCGCTCGGAGGCGGCCCGGCTGATCGCCGAGCGGACCCCCGGCGACCTGGACAAGATCTTCTTCACCAACGGCGGCGCCGACGCCGTCGAGCACGCGGTGCGCATGGCCCGGCTGCACACGGGCCGCCCCAAGGTGCTCTCGGCGTACCGCTCGTACCACGGCGGCACCCAGCAGGCCGTGAACATCACCGGCGACCCGCGCCGCTGGCCCTCCGACAGCGCCACCGCCGGTGTCGTGCACTTCTGGGCGCCGTACCTCTACCGCTCCCGCTTCTACGCCGAGACCGAGGAGCAGGAGTGCGCCCGGGCGCTGGAGCACCTGGAGACGACGATCGCCTTCGAGGGGCCGTCGACGATCGCCGCGATCATCCTGGAGACGATCCCGGGCACGGCGGGGATCATGGTGCCGCCGCCGGGCTATCTGGCCGGGGTGCGTGAGATATGCGACAAGTACGGGATCGTCTTCGTCCTGGACGAGGTCATGGCCGGGTTCGGGCGGACCGGTGAGTGGTTCGCGGCGGACCTGTTCGGCGTCGTACCGGACCTGATGACCTTCGCCAAGGGTGTGAACTCCGGGTATGTGCCGCTGGGCGGGGTGGCGATCTCCGGGGCGATCGCGGAGACCTTCGGGAAGCGGGCCTACCCGGGCGGGCTGACGTACTCCGGGCATCCGCTGGCCTGTGCCGCCGCCGTCGCGACGATCAACGTCATGGCGGAGGAGGGCGTCGTCGAGAACGCGGCGCGGCTCGGTGCCTCCGTCGTGGAGCCCGCGCTGCGGGAGCTGGCCGAACGGCACCCGAGCGTCGGCGAGGTGCGCGGGGTCGGCATGTTCTGGGCCCTGGACCTGGTGAAGAACCGGGAGACCCGGGAGCCGCTGGTGCCGTACAACGCGGCCGGTGAGGCGAACGCGCCGATGGCCGCCTTCGGTGCCGCCGCGAAGAAGCACGGGATCTGGCCGTTCGTGAACATGAACCGCACGCATGTCGTGCCGCCGTGCAACGTCTCCGAGGCGGAGCTGAAGGAGGGTCTGGCGGCGCTGGACGCGGCCCTGTCCGTGGCCGACGAGTACACGGAGTAGCCGTCAAGAGCCGTTGCAGTGGCCGCTGCTGTGGCCTGGGTCACCCACGAGCGACCCCGTAGGGCGAACGCGTAAGGTGGCGTGCTCGTAGAAGTACGTGTACGCCATCCCGCGTCACCCCGCGACGAGGAGACCCTCCGACCATGCCCGGCCCCACCGGCAACGGTGCCGTGACCCGCAGCACCCTGCGTCAGCAGATCGCGGACGCGCTGCGGGACGAGGTGCTGGCCGGGCGGCTCCAACCGGGGCAGGAGTTCACCGTCAAGGAGATAGCCGAGCAGTACGGCGTCTCCGCCACCCCCGTGCGCGAGGCCCTGGTCGACCTGGCCGCGCAGGGGCTGCTGGAGGCCGACCAGCATCGGGGCTTCAGGGTCCACGAGTACTCGTTCGACGACTACCGCGGCATCATCGAGGCCCGCAGCCTGGTGACGGACGGCATGTTCAAGGCCCTCGACGACGGCCACATGGGCTACTCCGAGCCCGGAGATCCCCGTACCGCCGCCGCGCTCGCCGGTGTCCGGCGCCGTGGCGAGGAGGCCCAGCGCGCCGCCTGCGCCGGTGACCTGACCGTCCTCATAGGCTATGACCTGCGCTTCTGGCGCGAACTCGGGGCGCTGTTCGGCAACCCCTACCTCGCCGACTTCCTGCACCGGCTGCGCGTGCAGTCCTGGGTCTGCGCGGTCCAGCATCTGCGGCTGTTGACCGATCTGCGCGGGGAGCTGTGGTCCGGACATACCGAGCTGGTCGACGCCCTGTCCCGCCGTGACATCCGGGCCGCGCGGTCCATCATCGCCGCGTACAACACCCACTCCCTCACCCTGATCGGGCGTCTCGCGTCCTGAGTGTCGGGGTATGGGACAGGCACCATCCGGCCCACGACCGGTACTGGGGGGTTTCACCCCGGGCCGTACCGATTACTCTTCCATTCCCGTCGCACTACGCCGAGCTAGGCGAGGAGTCCTCTTTTGGCCTGTGACCTGTGGCTGGTACCGCTCGTGGATGTGTTGTGCCACACCCCCGACAACCCGTTCGCCGAGGAACTCGCGCAATACAACAAGGTGCTCGCCGAGGCCGGGCTCCCGCCGGTGCCGGTGTACCAGTACATGCCGGGCCTGTCCGGCGAGGTCGCCCCGGTGGCCGGGTTCGACTACGACGCGCTGCACTTCCTGCGCCGCGCCTACCTCCTCCAGGTGTGCGGCCTGCCGGTGACGCCGGTGGACGAACTGGGCGGCGACTACGAGCAGCTCCTGGAGATGTTCGAGGGCACGGCCCAGCAATCCCACCTGGTCTGGCACTACGACCACGCGGGCGCGTACGTCCCCGTGGACTTCCCGCACCCCCTCTCCAGCGACGAACTCCTCGCCGGCGGCGGCCCCTTGGGCTCCTCCCAGACCCTCCTCAGGGAACTGGAATTCGTGGCCCCCTCGATCGGCATCGACCCTGCCAACCCACCGGCGGCCCCCCAACCACCCCTCGCCCCGACGGAGTTGGAAGAACCGGCCATCCCCGCCCCGTACGACCCGAGCCCCTTCGCCCGCGAACGGCACGTGTGGCTGGGGCTGCATGCGGCGGCTACGCGGAGTCTGGCGCAGGGGTCGATGATCATCTTCAGCTGAGCGGGCCATCGACTGCGGAACTCTGCGGCCTGACCTGGGATTTCCGTACCTCCGAGGCTCTTACTGGACACCCTGGACGGTCTGTAAGACTGTGGGTCCGTCGTAGGGGGCGTTTCGGGGGAGGGGCCTGGATGGATCAGTTGGGGCCGGGGGATCCGCAGCGCATCGGTGCTTATCGGCTCATCGCGCGGCTCGGGGCCGGCGGTATGGGGCAGGTGTATCTCGCGCGGTCCGAGCGGGGGCGCACCGTCGCGGTGAAGCTGGTGCGGGCGGAACTTGCCGTGCAGGAGGAGTTCCGGGCGCGGTTCCGGCAGGAGGTGCAGGCCGCGCGGGAGGTCGGCGGGTACTGGACGGCGCCCGTGCTCGACGCCGACACCGAGGCCGCCGTGCCGTGGGTGGCCACCGGCTATGTCGCCGGGCCCAGCCTGGAGCGGGTCGTCGGGCACGACCACGGGGCGCTGCCCGAGCGTTCGGTACGGATCCTCGCCGCCGGGCTCGCCCACGCGCTCACCGACATCCACGCCGCCGGGATCGTCCACCGGGACCTGAAGCCGTCCAATGTCCTCGTCACCATCGACGGGCCGCGCGTCATCGACTTCGGTATCGCGCGGGCCCTGGAGACGGTCGCCGAATCCGGCCTCACCCACACCGGCGCGCTCGTCGGCTCGCCAGGGTTCATGGCGCCCGAGCAGGTGCGCGGTGACCGCATCACGCCCGCGTGCGACGTCTTCTGCCTCGGCTCCGTCCTCGCCTACGCCGCCACCGGCCGCCTTCCCTTCGGCGCCGGGGGCAGCGGTGTGCATGCGCTGATGTTCCGCATCGCCCAGGAGGAACCGGACCTGGAGGAGGTGCCGGAGGGCATCGCCGACCTGGTCCGCGACTGCCTGCGCAAGGACCCGGCGGCACGACCGACTCTCGCCCGCATCCTGGAGCACACCGGCGCGGAGGACACCGTCTCCGACGGCCGCTCCCGCGACCCCTGGCTGCCGAGCGCGCTGGTGGCCCAACTCGGGCGCCATGCGGTGGGGTTGCTGGACGCCGAGGATCCGGTGGGCGACGGGGCGACCGAGGTCGGTGGCAGTGATTCGGGGGCGCCCGAACCGGTGGGGGGAGGCGCGCGGGGTGAGGGGTCGCCGGAGCATGCGGCCGCCGCCGATGACGCCGGGACCGTGCGGCTCGGGGGCCTGCCGGTGGGGCCGCCCGCTCCGGGGGAGCCGGGGGTGGGCGGGCCCATGGGGCACCTTCCCACGGTGACGGCGGGGCCGGGGGAGACACCGCCGCCGATGCCTGCGGCGCTGCCGGGTGCGCCAGGTGCTCCGGGTGGCCCGCAGGCCGGGGCGTTCGGCGCGCCCGTGCCTCCGGCATCCGCTCACACCGCACCGCCCCATCCGGGTCCCGCCCATCCGTCGTACGGCTATCCCCACCCCGCCTACCAGGCCCCGCCTGCCTCCTACTCCACCCCGCCCTACGGCTCCACTCCGCCGTACGGTCCTCCTGTCCCGCCGCCGGAGACCTCGCGGCGCAACGGCCGTTCCACCGCGCTGCTGCTCGCCGTCGCGCTCGTCGTGGCGGTGGCCGCCGGAGGGTCGGTGTACGCGCTGATGAACGGGTCCGACGACGACGGCACCGAGGGCCGCGGCACCGACGGCACGCCCACCGCCTCCCCGCAGTCCAGCGCGCCCGTGACCCCGGGTCCGACGACCGGTGACCCGAGTCCCGGCGACTCGTCCTCCGCGCCCGCGGACGGTGCGATCCCCACCGGCTACCTCGGCACCTGGTCCACCGCCCTCGACAACGACGCGGGCCATCACACCCGCCGACTCACCATCCGGCAGGGCGAGGTGGGCGACACCGTGCTCTCCCTCGTCGCGGACGGCACGGACTACCACTGCGTCTTCCAGGCGACACTGACCCAAGCGCCCGCCGGGGACGGCCCGTTGGCGATCGGCCCGTCCACCGTCACCGTCGGCGAACCTGCCTCCTCCTGCACCCCGGGCGCCGCGACGGAGCTCACGCTGCTCGGGGACGGCACGCTGGAGCGGGTGAACACCGACACCGGCGAGAGGCTGACGTACGCCAAGGAATGACCAACTCGTCGTACTTCATGGCCAGTTGAATGCTCGGCGAACATCTGCGGACGGAAACGGAATCCCTCACCCCCCGAACATAAGGTGTCCGCACAATTGTCCGGCTCCAGGGAGCGGCGGGGGCACCCGATGGAGTTGTTGAGCGCAGAGAACGTCGTGGCCGTGGCGACGGCGGTGGCCGGCATCGTGGCGTCGGCCGTCATGGTCTGGTACGAGCGCCGGGTGCCGCGGCGCAAGCGGATCGGTTACCGCGTCCAGATGGACAACCCCATCGGCGACGACGTGACCTCCGGCCGCGCCAATGTCCGGCTCGGCCTCTTCGACGAGGCACCCGGGATGCACCAGGCGACCCTGGTGCTGCTGCGCGTCGAGAACGACGGTTCGCAGGGCATCGGCCACGAGGACTACACGAGCCGTGAACTGCACGGCCTGACCGTCCAGTTCACGGACCGCAGCATCCGCGGTGTCTCCGTCACCCAGCCGCCCGGCACCGACCATCTGATGAGCCACTTCACCCCGCACGCGGGCTTCGGCTACGACAACGGCGGCAACACCCTGCGCATCCCGCGCGTCCCGCTCAACCGGGGCGAGCACTTCAAGCTGCTGGTGCTGCTGTCGGGCGGTGACGTCGGCCGGGACATCCGGCTGATCGGCGGTATCCGCGACGGCGAGGTGCACCCCAACCGCAGCGCGACGCCGGACGACAAGCCGCCGCTGTTCAGCCGTGCGGCCCGGCTGATCACCATCATGCTCACGGTCTCGGTCCTCACCCTCTCCACGATGGTCGTCGTCCGCGACGACACCCCGCCGCTCGGCTGCGAGAAGGGCACGCTGACGATCACCGGTTCGACGGCGTTCGCGCCGGTCGTACGGGACCTGGAGAAGGACTACGAGAAGGACTGCGAGGGCGCCGAGATCACCGTGGAGGACCGGGGAAGTTCGGCGGGGGTGGGCGAACTGGCCGCGCTGAAGGGCGAGTCGGGAAGCCGCCGGTCGTCGATGATCGCGTTCCATGACGGGGCGAGCAAACGAGCGGGCGATGAGCTGACGCCCCAGCCCATCGCCGTGTCGGTCTTCACACTCGTGGTGAACGACAGCCTGAAGCTCCCCGCCGGCGGACTCTCCCTCGCCGACGTCAGAAGCGTCTACGCGGGTGAGATCGACTACTGGGACGAGCTGGACCCGAGCCTGCCGCACTGGCGGGTGGTCCTGGTGAGCCGCGACGCGGACTCCGGCACCCGGCAGGTCTTCCAGGACCAGGTGCTGGGCGGCGCCTGGGAGGGCGTACCGAGCACCTCCCTGGACTGCGACATCCAGGCCGACCGCTCGGCACCGGTGCGCTGCGAACTGGACTCCACGGAGGAGGTGCTGGAGAAGGCCGCGGCGATACGGGGCGCGATCGGCTACAGCGAGCTGAACCTGGCGACGGGCCGGCCGGACGTGGTCAAGGTCCCGTTGGAGGGCGCGACGGCATCGGTGGAGGCGATCGAACGCCCGCGAACCCCCTACCCGTACTACGGGGTGGAGTACGCCTACACCTACGGCGACCCCCAGGGCGGCACCCTCGCGGGCAGCTTCCTCGACTACATAAGGGACCACGGCGAAGCGGGCATCCAGGACCATGACCACGTCCCCTGCACGACCCCGGAGGGCGAACGCCTGTGCGGAGGTACGGGCTGATCGTCAGCGCGGCTCCGGCGGGCGCTGGCGGGGCATGTTCGGGCGGGCCGTGCCGCCGGGGGGCATCGGGAAGCGGCCGTGGACGACCGTTCCGTCCTGGCGGGCGCCGCCCGTCACCGCACCTTGGATGCCCATGGGTGCCGAACCCGTGCGGAACTCCACCATCCAGTCCGCCGTCTCCGTGCGCACCAACTCCGTCACGTCCTCCGAGAACCGCCGCAGCACCCCGAGACACCGCTCGGTCGCCTCGCTCGCCGTCCCCTCCGCGGGCCCCAGAACCTCGCGCACACTCTCCGACGCCCAGTCGAACTGGAGAACCTGAAGCCGCCGCTGCACCGCCTGCGCCGTGGCCACATCCCTTATCCACCCGGACGTGACCCCGAAGAACCGGTCCACCCCCACACACGCGACCGCCAGCAGTAGCGCCAGATACCCCCACGGGGCCACCCCGCCCATCACCCCGGTCAGATCCAGCAGCGGCAGCGCGGCCCCCGACACCGCCCCCACCGCCGCACCCCCGCGCAGCGCCTGGGCCCCCCGCCGCTTCCACACCCGGTCAGCGAGATACCAGGCCGCCGTGTCGAGCGCCCCGCGCTCCACCCACTGGTACAGCTCGTCCAGCCGCACCGCGGGCTCACCCCAGTCACCGAGCGGAAACGCCCGCCCGGTCAGATCGCCCGGCGGATACTCGGGCTGCATCTCCGGCTGACCCACCCGGCACTCCCTACCTGGTCCGACCGATCACATTCCGTGACGCCTGCTGCTGATGCGCCGGACCCTTCCTACCGCCCAATGGGTGGCGAAGGGATGCCTTTCGCCGCTTTTCCGCTCGGAAGTGGCCCTTGATCAGGTATAGGCCTCCCATTCGCCTCACTCGAAAGAGTGCCGGGGCGATGCCTGCGCCGACCACGTAGGCTCGTGCCGAACGGGAAAATCAGTAGGGAATACGGGAAGAGGAGCTGATCGTGATCCCCGGTGGTGGCCAGCCCAATATGCAGCAGCTGCTCCAGCAGGCCCAGAAGATGCAGCAGGACCTGGCGAACGCCCAGGAGGAACTGGCGAGGACCGAGGTCGACGGCCAGGCGGGCGGCGGCCTGGTCAGGGCGACCGTCACCGGCGCCGGCGAACTCCGCGCCCTCAAGATCGACCCGAAGGCGGTGGACCCGGAGGACACCGACACCCTCGCCGACCTGATCGTCGCCGCCGTCCAGGCGGCCAACGAGAACGCCCAGACCCTCCAGCAGCAGAAGCTCGGCCCGCTCGCCCAGGGCCTCGGCGGCGGCATTCCCGGCCTGCCTTTCTAAGACAGCGGTGGGCCCTCTACCGTACGTAGTGAAGGAACCCCAGGAAGGACGGCAGTCCGTTGTACGAAGGCGTGGTTCAGGACCTGATCGACGAGCTGGGTCGGCTGCCCGGCGTCGGTCCCAAGAGCGCGCAGCGGATCGCCTTCCACATCCTCCAGGCGGAACCGACGGACGTACGGCGCCTCGCGCAGGCCCTCATGGAGGTCAAGGCGAAGGTCCGCTTCTGCGCGACCTGCGGCAATGTCGCCCAGGAAGAGTTCTGCAACATCTGCCGGGACGCCCGCCGCGACGCCTCCGTCATCTGTGTGGTGGAGGAGCCGAAGGACGTGGTCGCGATCGAGCGGACCCGTGAGTTCCGCGGCCGCTACCACGTCCTGGGCGGCGCGATCAGCCCCATCGAGGGCGTGGGCCCCGACGATCTCCGTATACGAGAACTTCTCGCGCGGTTGGCCGACGGGACGGTCACGGAGCTGATCCTGGCCACGGACCCGAATCTGGAAGGCGAGGCCACGGCCACGTACCTCGCCCGCATGATCAAGCCCATGGGCCTCAAGGTCACCCGCCTGGCCAGCGGCCTCCCGGTGGGTGGGGACCTGGAATACGCGGACGAGGTCACACTCGGCCGCGCCTTCGAGGGGAGACGACTCCTAGATGTCTGACGCCACGCTGCACGCGACGACGCAGGACCCGGACGACTTCGTGGTCCAGATCGCGGACCAGGTAGAGAGCTTCCTCGTAGCAGTCACCGAGGTGGCGAAGGGCGACGAGCCGGAATCGGCGATCCCCTTCCTGCTGCTGGAGGTCTCCCAGCTGCTGCTGGCCGGCGGTCGCCTGGGCGCGCACGAGGACATCGTCCCCGAGGAGCGCTACGAGCCCGACCTGGGCCCGGAGCCGGACGTCGACGAACTCCGCGAGCACCTCGCCCGCATCCTCGACCCGGTGGACGTCTACTCGGAGGTCTTCGACCCCTACGAGCCCCGCAAGGCGCCGGTACCCGCCCGGATCTCCGACGACCTGGCGGATGTCATCACCGACCTGCGCCACGGCATGGCCCACTACCGCTCGGGCCGCACCACGGAGGCCCTGTGGTGGTGGCAGTTCTCCTACTTCTCCAACTGGGGCTCCACGGCGTCGGCGACTCTGCGGGCGCTTCAGTCCGTCCTCGCCCACATTCGCCTGAACCAGCCGCTCGAAGAACTCGACGGCCTGGACACCGACCAGTCCGTGGGCGACGACACCCTCGAATTCGAGGCGGGCAAGGTCATGGCCGAGGAGATCGCCGGGCCGCTGGGGATCCGAGAGCTGAAGTAGTTTCGGGGCCTGTTCAAAGGCCCCACAGGCCCTTCGTCACGGCCGTGACCCCGCCCGCAAGGGCCAGTGACAGTACGAGCAGACGGGCCCGCTTCTCCGGTGTTCGGGAGGCGAGCCCTCTGCCGATCAGCCCGCCCGCGCCCATCGCCGCGACCACCAGGGCCCACCGCGTCCCGCTCAGCTCCGGCGCCCCGTTCGAGGCCACGGAGAAGGTGTTGACGACCACGCCGTAGAACATCGCGTTCGGTACGAACTCCCGTACCGTCCAGCCCGCGTTGAGGGCGTACAAGGAGACCGGCGGACCGCCCACCCCCGCCGCCGAGTTCATGAACCCGCCCGCCGCACCGGCGACCACCGCGCCGCGCTTTCCGCGCAACGCCGGCAGCCGGGCGCCGCGCATGACGAGCAGTACGGCCGCGGTGACCAGTCCTCCCATGACCAACAGGAGCCAGGGCTCGGGGAGTTGCCGGGTCATCCAGGTTCTGGCCGGCACCGTGCACGCCGCTGCCGCGCAGAGGGGGAGCATCGCGTGCGGGCGCACTCGTCGCCATCCACCCGCCAGGCCCACGATGCAGATCGCCCCGGCCGCGCAGTTGGCGAGGACCACCCCCTGGGCCGGGCCCAGCAGCAGGATCAGAGCCGGTACCGAGACCAGCGCGAAGCCCATGCCGGTCAGCCACTGGACGGACGAGCCGAGCAGCACGATCCCCGCCAGGAGCGCGTCGCCCGCCCATCCGTTCGTCGTCATGGCTCGGCATCCTCCCCGGAACCCCCACCACCCGGCCACCGGCGGCGCGATGATGGCCGTATGGCAGTTGGGGCGAAGGCGCTGATGTGGACGGGGATCGGGCTCTGTGTCGCGGGAGCGGCGGGGCTGGTCGTGGGCGGCGCACTCGATGTCGACGCGGCGGATCCCTGGGCGAGCGTGGCCGGGGGAGCGGCGGGACTGATCGGGCTGGCGCTCGCCGTGTACGCGTCCTTCCGGGGCTCTTCGGAGTCCGGTGGGGGGACGTCGGTGACGGCTAGCGGGGCGCGGTCGATTGCGGCGGGCGGGAACATCGGCAGTGCGTCGACGGGAGATGGGGCGTCGGGTGGCTCGGGGGCGGCGCCCTCATCCCCTTCCTCCGGTGCTCCGCAGGCTGCCCGGAACGTCACGGCCTCCGGCGATCGGTCCATCGCCGCCGGGGGTGACATCGGCTCGGCATCGACGGGTGACTCCTGATGAGTGCGTCGGCGGAGGCGTCGGGGGACCGGTCGATCGCCGCGGGGCAGTCGATCCAGCAGGCGGTCAGTGGGGACGCCTCGGTCGCGATGTACACCGAGAAGTCACTGGCGTTGCCGGCGGAAGCCTTCGTGATGCCCGAGTGCGCGCCCGAGGCGCTGGTCAATCTGCCCGACAAGGCGGCGCTGTTCGTCGGACGTGACCGCGAACTGGAGTTGCTGGACGCGGCGTTCAGGGCGACCGGTGGCGTCGTCGTACAGGCGGTGCACGGCCTCGGCGGCATCGGCAAGTCGACGCTGGCGGCGCGATGGGCGGCGGGGCGGACGGGGTCGTACAACCCGGTGTGGTGGATCACCGCCGAGACCCCGGCCGACCTCGACGCGGGCCTCGCCGATCTCGCGGCGGCCCTCCAGCCCCCGCTGCGGGACGTCCTGTCCCGGGAAGCCTTGCGGGAGCGGGCCGTTCAGTGGCTGTCGGCGCGGGACGGGTGGCTGCTCGTCCTGGACAACGTGTCCGACCCGGCGGATGTGAAGCCGCTGCTGGGGCGGGCGTCGGGCGGGCGCGTTCTCATCACGTCGCGGCGGGCCACGGGGTGGCAGGGGGTGGCCGAGCCGGTGCCGCTCGATGTCCTTGAACTGCCGGAAGCGGTCGAGCTGTTCGGCCGTATCCGCCGAGAGCAGGGTGAGGACACCGAGGGTGTCGCCGAGCTCTGCCGGGAGCTGGGGTGTCTGCCGCTGGCCGTGGAACAGGCGGCGGCCTACTGCGCGGAGGCGCGGATCTCGGCGGGGCGGTACCGGGAGTTGCTGGCCGCGTATCCGGCGGAGGTGTTCGCGCAGGCGGCGGAGGGGACCGACGCGGGTCGTACGGTCGCCCGGGTGTGGCGCGTGACGCTGGACCGGTTGGCGGACACGCCGCTCGCGGTGGAGATCCTCCGGTTGATCGGGTGGTGGGCGCCGGACGGGATTCCGCGTGCGTATCTGAAGGGGTTGGGCAGCCCGGTCGAGGTGACCGATGCGGTACGGCGGTTGGTGGCGTACAGCATGATCACTCTGCACGAGGACGAGACGATCTCGGTGCATCGTCTGGTGCAGGCGGTGGCGCGGGGGGAAGGGGTGGACGCCGCCCACAGGTCTGCCCGTCTGCTGATCAACGCCGGCGACGAACTGCGGGATGCTGCCGCGGAGTTGGGATGGCTGACACACCTCGAATCCCTGGCTTCGTACGTCGTCCCGGAGGCCGACGGCGAAGACGAGATCTGGTTGATCAACCTGGGCGGGGTCAGATACGTCCATCTCGACATCACCCGCGCGCTCCAGTTGCATGAGCGAGTCCTGGCGTCGGCCGAACGGGCTCTCGGGCCTCGTCACGAAGTCACACTCACCGTGCGGGGCAGCGTGGCTCGGTCCTATGGGTACGCCGGTGAGCACGAGCGCGCGATCGGGCTGTTCGAACGGAACCTCGCGGATCACGTACGCAGGTATGGCCGTCGGCACCCGCAGACCTTTGCTGCGAGGGCCGGGCTGGCCGATGCCATGCGGCTGGCGGGACGTCTACAAGATGCTTTGCGGCTGGCGAACAAGAACGCGAAGAAGGCCGAACGGGTACTGGGCTCCGACGACGTCACAGCGCTGCAAGCCTGGTCGCGCTGGGTCCATGTGTTGGGTGACCTGGCCGAGGAGGATGCCGGCCGCTATGCGACGCAGGCGCGTGACGCCACCGAGAAACTGCTGACCAGGGCGACGGCGGTCACGGGCAGGGACAGCAACCTCAGTCGAGGCCTGCGACAGAGCCTGGCATTCGCCAGGCGCAGAGCAGGCGACGGCGTGGGAGCCGCAGCGATGTACGGCGAATACGTCGAGAGCCACATACGAGTCAGCGGCGCCATGGACAGGTACACGCTGAGAGCTCGCGAGGGCTTGGCCCATTTCCACTGGAAGACCGCGCACAACCCGACCCGCGCCCGCGAAGTACTCCTCCCCCTCCTCGCCGACTGGGAGAGCCTGGTCGGTCCAGACGCACCCCAAGTCCAAAAGCTCCGCCAGGACTTCGCCGACTTGCTGAACCCACCCCCCGGATCACAGTCGAACTCAGTGCTTGAAACTTAATGAACAGAGGCCGGTTGTGACGCTTGGCACTTTTGCCGGAGTGGTTCTCCGGGCATGCGCTGACCTGGGCGCCGGGATCTCACCATGCGATACCGCGAAGGTGAAATTCTTGCGCTCGTTAAACTGAGCCGACACACACGGACTGAGCGAGGAGCGCACGTGGGCCTTGTCGTGCAGAAGTACGGAGGCTCCTCCGTAGCCGATGCCGAGGGCATCAAGCGCGTCGCCAAGCGGATCGTGGAAGCGAAGAAGAACGGCCACCAGGTGGTCGTCGTCGTTTCCGCGATGGGCGACACGACGGACGAGCTGATCGATCTCGCCGAGCAGGTATCTCCGATGCCCGCCGGGCGTGAGTTCGACATGCTGCTGACCGCCGGAGAGCGTATCTCCATGGCGCTGCTGGCCATGGCGATCAAAAACCTGGGTCACGAGGCCCAGTCCTTCACCGGCAGCCAGGCGGGCGTCATCACCGACTCCGTCCACAACAAGGCGCGGATCATCGATGTCACGCCCGGCCGGATCCGGGAGTCCCTGGACAAGGGCAACATCGCCATCGTCGCCGGGTTCCAGGGCGTGAGCCAGGACAAGAAGGACATCACCACGCTCGGCCGCGGTGGTTCCGACACCACGGCCGTCGCCCTGGCCGCCGCGCTCGACGCCGAGGTGTGCGAGATCTACACCGACGTGGACGGTGTGTTCACCGCCGACCCGCGTGTGGTGAAGAAGGCGAAGAAGATCGACTGGATCTCCTTCGAGGACATGCTGGAGCTGGCCAGCTCCGGGTCGAAGGTGCTGCTCCACCGCTGTGTGGAGTACGCCCGTCGCTACAACATCCCGATCCATGTGCGGTCCAGCTTCAGCGGACTCCAGGGCACGTGGGTCAGCAGCCAGCCGATTCAGCAAGGGGACAAGAAGGTGGAGCAGGCCATCATCTCCGGTGTCGCGCACGACACCTCCGAGGCCAAGATCACGGTCGTCGGCGTGCCGGACAAGCCGGGCGAGGCCGCCGCGATCTTCCGCACGATCTCGGACGCCGAGATCAACATCGACATGATCGTGCAGAACGTGTCCGCCGCCTCCACCGGCCTGACGGACATCTCCTTCACCCTCCCCAAGGCCGAGGGCCGCAAGGCCATCGACGCCCTGGAGAAGAACAAGCACGGCATCGGCTTCGACTCGCTGCGCTACGACGACCAGATCGGCAAGATCTCCCTGGTCGGCGCGGGTATGAAGACCAACCCCGGCGTCACCGCCGACTTCTTCACCGCCCTGTCCGACGCGGGCGTGAACATCGAGCTGATCTCGACCTCCGAGATCCGTATCTCGGTCGTCACCCGCGCCGACGACGTCAACGAGGCCGTACGCGCCGTCCACACCGCCTTCGGTCTCGACTCCGACAGCGACGAGGCCGTGGTCTACGGAGGCACCGGGCGCTGATGGCCCCTCAAGGACGACCGACGCTCGCGGTCGTGGGAGCGACCGGGGCCGTCGGCACGGTCATGCTCCAGATCCTGTCCCAGCACGCGGACATCTGGGGCGAGATCCGTCTGATCGCCTCGCCGCGCTCGGCCGGCCGCAAGCTGGCCGTGCGCGGCGAGGAGGTCGAGGTGGTGGCCCTGGCGGAGGAGGCCTTCGACGGGGTCGACGTCGCGATGTTCGACGTCCCCGACGAGGTCGCCGCCCAGTGGGCGCCGATCGCCGCCGCGCGCGGCGCGGTGGTCGTCGACAACTCCGGCGCGTTCCGGATGGACCCGGACGTGCCGCTGGTCGTCCCCGAGGTCAACGCGCACGCGGCCCGGATGCGGCCGCGCGGCATCATCGCCAACCCCAACTGCACGACCCTCTCGATGATCGTGGCCCTCGGCGCGCTGCACGCCGAGTTCGGCCTGCGCGAGCTGGTGGTCTCCTCGTACCAGGCGGTGAGCGGTGCGGGGCGGGCCGGGGTGGAGACCCTGCGCGAGCAGCTGGCCCTGGTCGCCGGCACCGAGCTGGGCACCAAGCCCGGTGATGTACGGCGGGCCGTGGGCGAGAACACCGGGCCGTTCCCGGAGCCGGTCGCGCTGAACGTCGTCCCCTGGGCCGGTTCGCTGCGCGAGGACGGCTGGTCGTCGGAGGAGATGAAGGTGCGGGACGAGTCCCGCAAGATCCTCGGGCTGCCGAAGCTGCCCGTGGCGGTCACCTGCGTCCGCGTCCCCGTGATCACCACGCACTCCCTGACCGTGCACGCCCGCTTCGAGGACGAGGTCACCGTCGCCCGCGCCCGGGAGATCCTCGCCACGGCCCCCGGAGTCGTCCTCTTCGACAACCCCGAGGCGGGGGAGTTCCCCACGCCCGCCGATGTGGTCGGCACCGACCCCACCTGGGTGGGCCGGGTGCGCCGGGCCCTGGACGACCCGACTGCGCTCGAACTCTTTGTGTGCGGGGACAACCTGCGCAAGGGTGCGGCGCTGAACACCGCGCAGATCGCCGAGCTGGTGGCGACGGAGTTTTCGTGACGGAGTTTGCGTGACGGGGGCCGTCGGCGGGAAAACTCCGGGACCTTCCCCGAATCGTTTGTAGGATCTACATCAGAGATGTGAGCCGGATGATGGTCCGTACCACTTGATCAGGACCTCTTCGGCGTTCGAAGATTTCCTCCCCGTCCTCCGCAACCGCGCGGAGGGCGGGGAGCGTCTTTGCGGTCGCCCTTCGGCGGGCGTGGGGCGCGTTTTTCGGGCGTGGGGACGCCATGGGCAGGGCGTGGGGACGCCCGTTCATATGGGACATAGGGGAAGAGCGGGACGCATGAGTGCATGTGAGGCGCCATCAGCCGTGCTGCCTGACGCAAAAGTGACGTCCGGCACGTACAACCCTCTCGGGGGGAAGCGTGTCCAACTGGCGTGGCAGAGGTACTCGACTTCCCTGCGGCGACGCGCGGCACGGCCCTACGGCCGCCGCGCCCCTACCGCCGAACCCGCATGCCCGGTACGCCCGGCGGCATGCCGGTGATCGCACCCATGCCCGCAGCGCGGCCCGCCCGCATCCCCAGTCAGCGCGACGGCTCCGAGTACGTCGAGGAAGCCGCGGCCGCCGGTACGACGGTCGACCACCTCACCGAGACCTACCGCGCCCACTACCGGTCGCTGCTGGGTCTTGCCGCGCTTCTCCTCGACGACACGGCCTCCTGCGAGGACGTGGTCCAGGAGGCCTTCATCCGCGTCCACTCGGCCCGCAAGAGAGTCCGCGACCCCGAGAAGACGCTGGCGTACCTGCGCCAGACGGTCGTGAACCTCTCCCGCTCGGCCCTGCGCCGCCGCATCCTCGGCCTGAAGCTCCTGTCCAAGCCGATGCCGGACATGGCGAGCGCGGAGGAGGGCGCCTACGACCAGCTGGAGCGTGACTCCCTGATCAAGGCGATGAAGGGCCTTCAGCGACGGCAGCGCGAGGTGCTCGTCCTGCGCTACTTCGCGGACATGACCGAGGCCCAGGTCGCCGAGACGCTCGGCATCTCCCTGGGTTCGGTCAAGGCGTACGGCTCGCGCGGCATCGCGGCGCTGCGGGTCGCGATGGAGGCGCCGGCATGAGCGGGGACCACGACGAACGGCGGCGTCATGTCCGGGGGGACGACCAGACGCCAGAGCAATCGCACGCTGGGAAAAAATCTGTGAACGACGGCAGGGCCGGCCAGGGTCCGAACGGGGCCGAATCCGACGACCTGGATCTGCGGGGGACGGCTGCGGCCGACGCGGAGGGGTCGGGCCTTGACGGGCTGGAGCGGCTGAGGGCCGAGGTCGAGGGCTCGGGCGAGCCGGACGCGCGCGGTGCCGGTGGCCGAGGTCCGGCGCGTTGGGGCTCTGACGGCTCCGGCAAGCGGGACGCTCGCGAGACTGCGGCCGCGCCGAAGAGCGGCGGTGCCGCTCCGGCAGGGGCCGGGCTCGGCGTGGACGAGCTGGACCTGCGGCAGCTGCTGCACGACGTGGTGCAGGAGATCGAGCCGCGCGACGGCACGCTGGAGCATCTGCGGCGGGCGGTGCCCGCACGGCGGGCGCGCAAGCGGCAGGCGCTGGTCGGCATGGCGGCCGCGGCGCTGTTCGTCGGTACGGCGGTCCCGGCACTGGTGCACGTCTCCAACACGACCGGCCCGGGCGCCAACCCCTCGGTCGCGGGACACGGCACCCAGGCACAGGGCGGCGCCAGCCAGGGCGTGGACCCGGACAACGGCAAGAGCTCCTCCGGCGGTTCCTCGGGCACGACCGAGGAAGGGGGCAAGGAGAACGAGCAGAAGGAGAACGACGGCAAGGACAACGGCGGCGGCGACGGCTCGGGCGGCTCCGCTGACCCGGAGGCGACGACCGAGACGGGCGCGGCCGTCTGTACGGCGGAGCAGCTGGCGGTCGCCGCGGCGGGCGCGGACGCGCCGGACGCCGTGGGCGCTGTCTACGGAACGTTCCGCTTCACGAACTCCTCGCTGGCCGCCTGCACGGTCACGAACCCAGGCTCGCTGAGCCTGGTGCCGGGCGGCGCGGCGGACGCCACGAAGCTCTCCGCGGCCCGCCACATCTCCGGTGACCCGGCGGCGTCCCTCCCGGACCCGTCCGTGGAACTGACGTCGCTGCTCCTTCAGCCGGGCTCGGCCTACGAGGTGAAGTTCGCCTGGGTCCCCTCGGAGACCTGCCCCACGACGGGCGAGAACTCCGGCGGCACGACGGGCGGCGAACCCAGCCCCGACCCCACCCCGTCGGACAGCACCGGCACCACGGGCGGCACCTCGACCGGCACCGACACCGGCACCTCCACCCAACTCCTCACCGAGGACGGCACGGCCGACGGCACGGTGACGGTGACCAACACGGCGGAACCGGGCGCGCCCGCGGCGCAGACGACCATCTCGGGGGCCTGCGCGGGCACGGTGTACTGGACCGGGGTGCTGGCGGGGGCGTAGTCCCACCTGCTGCCGCTGCGGGCAGGGCCCGGGGTTCAGACCCCGACCGGCTCCGAGTCCTCCCGCTCCACCAGGCCCAGCTCCGCGTCCCGTGCGAACTCCACCTCGCGGCGCAGCAGGCGGAACCACATGAAGACCACGAAGCCGGCGAAGACGAACCATTCGCCGGTGTAGCCGAGGTTCTGGAATGCCTTCAGGTCCAGCCCGGAGTCCTGGGTCGCACTGACCGGCACGGCCTTCATTCCGGCGTCGCCCTCGTTCAGGGTCACCCACGCGTCGTACACGTCGTACGGCACGAGGTTCACCAGCGACGCCGCACTGATCGCCCCGGTCTGCCCCTGGGGCCACCCGCCACGCCCGGGCACGCCGTTCTCCCCGGGCTGCTCGGAAGCCTGGAGCGCTCCGGTGACCGTGACCTCCCCGGCAGGCGCGTCCGGCACCTCCGCGGCATCCGCGTCCCCGGGCAGCCACCCCCGGACCACCGGAAGCGCCTCACCCCCGTCGATCCGCAGCAGCGTCAGGACGTAGAACCCCTGCCGGTCGTCCAGCTCCCGGTCCGGCACGAGGAACTGCTCTCCGTACCGCCCGGTGGCCGTGACCTGCTCGCCCAGCGTCGCCTTGTCCACGGGCAGCATCTCGGCCACCGGCCGAGCCGCCTCCCGCTTGTCCGACGCGGCCTCGGCCTGCGCCCCGCGGTGGCTGTCCACCCGCTCCTCGAACCGGCTCAGCTGCCACGACCCCATGAAGACGCAGAAGGGGATGGCGAGCAGCACGAAGACGTTGATCCCCCACCAACGGGGCGTCAGCAGAAACCGGTACACGCCTCCCACGGTACGGCCAGCCCCGTCACCCCGGTCCCGCGGGGGTCAGAACCGCTCGGTGAGATGGGCCCGATTCGCGGGCGGCTCGTACGGGTCGGGCCAGAAGTCGGTAACCGCGGTGATCCGCCCGGACCCATCACCGGTGAAGAAGGAGATCCCCACATTCACCTCGTCCCCGAGCGTGAACCGTATCCACGACACCGCCTGCCCGTCCTCGGCGACGATCCGCTCCACCCGCACATGCCAGTCACCGGGGAACTCCCGGTTGAAGCGCACATACGCCTCCCGCCCCCGCACCCGCTCCCGGCTCAGCGGCGCTTCGTACGCCACATCCTCCGCGAGCGTCCCCGCGAACGCTTCCCAGTCACGGGCCTCGGCGGCGGCCCAGAACTCCTCGACGGTCTTCCGCAGCTCGGTCATGCCCAGCAGTCTGCACCCGGCCACTGACAACGGCGGCGGCCGGCGGAGTTCATCCACAGGAGCTGAGTTATCCACAGGCTGAGGACGGAACCAGCACGATGTCGGCGATGCCAGGCACTATGGGGCCATGACTGAGAGCAACGGGTCCGCCGCGCCGGATCAGCAGGAGCAGAACCGGTCCATGCCGGACTGGGAGAAGCGCTTCAGGGCGCCGCGGGTGTCCCTGCCGGACTGGGCGGAGGACGCCCCGGACCGCTCCCTGTTCGTGTCGAACGCGACGGGGACGTACGAGCTGTACGCCTGGGACCGCGCCACCGGCGAGCAGCGCCAGGTGACGGACCGCCCGAACGGCACCACGGACGGCGTGCTCTCCCCGGACGGCGCCTGGATCTGGTGGTTCGACGACAAGGACGGCGATGAGTTCGGCGTCTGGCGCCGCCAGCCGTTCGCGGGCGGCGAGGACGAGCTGGCCACCCCGGGCCTCGACCCCTCCTACCCCGCGGGCCTCGCCCTCGGCCGCGACGGCCGTACGGCGATCGTGGGCCGCTCGACGGACGACGAGGGCACCACGATCCACCTCGCGCGCCTCAACGAACCCCCGGCGGAGCTCTACCGCCACCGCGAGTCCGCGGGCGTCGGCGATCTCTCCCACGACGGTTCGCTGATCGCCGTCGAGCACACCGAGCACGGCGACGCGATGCACTCCGCGCTGCGCGTCCTGCGCCCCGACGGCTCCGCGGTCGCCGAGCTGGACGACACCAAGGGCGGCACCGAGGAGCTGGGCCTCGAAGTGCTCGGCTTCGCCCCGGTCGACGGCGACACCCGCCTGCTCGTCGGCCACCAGCGCCGCGGCCGCTGGGAGCCCCTGGTGTGGGACGTGGCCACGGGCGAGGAGACGGACCTGGTCCTGGACCTGCCGGGCGATGTGAGCGCCGAGTGGTATCCGGACGGCTCGGGCCTGCTGGTGGCGCACAGCCACGAAGCCCGCAGCGAACTCTTCCGCTACGACCTCACCAGCCACGACCTGACGAGGATCCCCACCCCGCAGGGCACGGTCTCGGGCGCGACGGCCCGCCCGGACGGCACGGTGGAGTTCCTGTGGTCCTCGGCCGCCCAGCCGTCGACGGTCCGCTCGACGACCGGCGAGATCGTCCTGGACCCGCCGGGCATGAAGTCCCCCGGCTCGGTCCCGGTGGAGGACGTCTGGGTGGACGGCCCCGGCGGCCGGATCCACGCCCTGCTCCAGAAGCCGGCCGGGTCCACCAGCCCGCTCCCCACGGTCTTCGACATCCACGGCGGCCCGACCTGGCACGACAGCGACGCCTTCGCGGCGGGCCCGGCGGCCTGGGTGGACCACGGCTACGCGGTGATCCGGGTCAACTACCGCGGCTCGACCGGCTACGGCCGCGCCTGGACGGACGCCCTGAAGCACCGCGTCGGCCTGATCGAGCTGGAGGACATCGCGGCGGTCCGCGAGTGGGCGGTGACCTCGGGTCTCGCCGATCCCGACCGGCTGATCCTGACCGGCGGCTCCTGGGGCGGCTACCTCACCCTCCTCGGCCTCGGCACCCAGCCCGACGCGTGGACCCTGGGCATCGCGGCGGTCCCGGTGGCCGACTACGTCACGGCGTACCACGACGAGATGGAGGCCCTGAAGGCGATGGACCGCACGCTCCTCGGCGGCACCCCGGAGGAGGTCCCGGACCGCTTCGAGGCGTCGTCGCCCCTCACCTACGTGGACAAGGTGATGTCCCCCGTCTACATCTCCGCGGGCGTCAACGACCCGCGCTGCCCCATCCGCCAGATCGACAACTACGTCAAGCGCCTCGAAGCCCGCGACGCCGTCCACGAGGTCTACCGCTATGACGCGGGCCATGGCTCCCTGGTGGTCGACGAGCGCATCAAGCAGATCCGCCTGGAACTGGACTTCGCGGCCCGCCATCTGAACGCCTGAGAGAGCCCGGGGGCAGGGGCGGCCGACCGGGGACGCCCCGCCCCCACGCTCGATCAGCCGCCGAGTACGGGTGACCCGTACTCGCGACTCCGCCGTCCCAGCAGCTCCGCCAGCCCCCGCCGCGTGGCAGCCAGCACCACCCTGTCCTCCGCGCGCAGCACATACGTGTCCGGCAGATCCCACACCAGCCCGGACCCCCCGCCCTGGGCGCCCGCGCCTCCGTCCGCCGGACCGGAGCCGGCCGCACCCGCCCCCGCTCCCGTCGCCGTGTCCAGGGCGAGCACCCGCCAGGCCCCGGCCCGGAAGGCCTCCCCGACCGTCCGCCCCTCCAGCTGAGGGTGCCCGCCGACCTCCACGGACGCGAACAGCAGCACCCGCCGCTCGACCGGGATCGCGCCCAGGATCTGCCGCCCCAGCATCGCCCCGGCGAACGCGGGCGCCGCCAGATGCGTCACGCTCCGGCTCCGCGTGGAAGCGGAGGGGTGCGCGGCACGCAGGGTGCGGTACACGGCCGTGGCGAAGTCGTCGTCGTAGAGCCGCAGGACGACGCGCAGATCGGGCCTTACGGACCGGGCCGCGAGCACGGCCTCCAGGTTGGTGGTGTCCACGCTGGTCACCGCGAGCAGCGCGCTGGCCCGATGGACCTTCGCGGCCTCCAGCACCCCTTCCTGGGTGACGTCCCCCAGCACCACCGGCACCCGCAGCCGCCGGGCCGTGGCCAGCCCGCGGGCCTCCGGATCGGCCTCGACGCACACCACCGGGATGTGCAGCTCGCGCAGCCGGGTCAGCACCCGCGTCCCGATCTTCCCCAGTCCGAGGAGCACCACATGCCCGCTCAGTCCCCGAGGGGGTTTGCGCAGCGCGGAGGCGCTCCGGAAGGTGCCCAGCGCCTCCAGCACCGCGGCCAGCAGCACCGGCAGCAACAGCAGCCCGAGCAGTCCGGAGGCGAGTTGGAGCAGCTGACGGCCCGTGGACTGGTTGAGCGCGGGCTCGTTGATCGCGAAGAGATCGAGGAGCGTCACGTACGTGGCATGCAGCGGATGGTCCCCGGTGACCACCGTCAGCGCCACGGCCAGCGCGAAGACACAGCCCACCAGACCCGCCAGGGACCACCGCAGCCGCCGCGAGAACAGGGACGAGAACGCGGGCACGACCCCTCGCCCGCCCGACATCGAGGGCCCGGAGTACGACACCTGCTCCAGTACGACGGCCCCCCGTCCCCGCGCCTGACGCACAGCCGCCTCGTCGGGGAGCAACTGCGGCCCCTCCTCGTCGCCTTCCGAGCCACCACCGCCCCCCGGCGCGGACAGCAGCGCCAGCGTGGCAAGACCGGGATCCGCCACCTCTCCGCGCCCGCCCGGCTGCCGCTCCACCGCCCGCAGCAATAACCCGTCGGTCTGTACGACCTTGCTGGTACCGACGAGCGCGGTGGCGACCAGCGCGGGAGCGGCGGTGTCGGCGTCGGAGAGGACCGTGGTGGAGGCGTCGACGCTTCCCGAGGAGGCGCTTCCGGCGGAACTGGTCGCCAACGCGGCGGCCTGGTCGAGCAGTTCCTCGATGTGCTGGCCCAGCCGCCGGTTGTAGAGCCGCAGCACCAGACGCAGCCGGGGATTGATCCGGCGCGCGGTGAGAGCGGCGCGGATATTGGTCTCGTCGTCGTCATAGACGAGCGCGAGCGCGGCCGCCCGCTCCACACCGGCGTCCGCCAGCACCGCCTCGGTGACCTCGGCGGCCTCGACGAGCCGCTCGCTCTCAGCCGGCGTCCCGTTGTGGCCCGCGGCCCGGCTCACGGCGGCGCTGACCATCCGGTCCAGCAGCGCGGCCGACGCGGCCCGGGCCCGCCCCACCACCGGCGGCCGTACAGCCCGCTCGGCGGGCGGCACGACGAGCGTGACCTGTTCGCCGTAGACCCCGCGCAGCTCGGCGGCGAGCCGGTGCGCGAGACCGTCGTCGCCGCACACCACCATGTGCGCCGGGGGCGCACCACCCGGCTGACCCTGACTCGGAACGCTCACCACGAGGGAAAAGACTGCCTCAACGAGACGGGTGGTTCCAGCAACCACCTGAACAATGCACGCCAACTCCCCGTATGAAAGGGGAGGAAGACCGGCAAGCCCGCACCGGAGGGACGCGACCACCCGTGGCGACCACCACCAGAACCCCGTCCCCCGACGAGGAGGCCGAACCCCGGCCCCCCGGCCAGGAGGCCGAACCGCGCCCCAACACCACCCCCCTCGCCTTCATCACGCTCCTCGTGCTCGCCGTCCTCCTCCAGAACCCCCTGCGCGGCGCCCTGTCCGCACCGGTGATGCAGAGCTGGACGACGGTGTTCGTGGCGGTGGTGATCCAGGCGCTGCCGTTCCTGGTGCTGGGCGTGCTGCTCTCGGCGGCGATCGCGGTGTTCGTGCCCGCGTCGTTCTTCGCCCGCGCCCTGCCAGGACGCCCCGCTCTCGCGGTCCCGGTGGCGGGCGCGGCGGGCGCGGTCCTGCCGGGCTGCGAGTGCGCGTCGGTCCCGGTGGCGGGCGCGCTGGTCCGCCGCGGAGTCACCCCGGCCGCGGCGCTCGCCTTCCTCCTCTCCGCCCCCGCGATCAACCCGATCGTCCTGACCTCGACCGCCGTGGCCTTCCCCGGCAACCCCGAAATGGTCCTGGCCCGCCTGGTCGCGAGCCTCCTGGTGGCCTGCGCGATGGGCTGGCTCTGGCTGCGCCTCGGCCGCACAGACTGGCTGCGCCCACCGGCTCGTTCGTCCTACGACGGCCAGGGCCGCGCCGCCGCTTTCTGGGGCTCGGTCCGGCACGACGTGCTGCACGCCGGCGGGTTCCTCGTGGTGGGTGCGATGGCGGCGGCGACCCTGAAGGCGGCGGCACCGGAGAGCTGGCTGCGCGACCTGGCGGCCAACCCGGTGGCGGCGGTCCTCGCCCTGGGCGTCCTGGCCGTACTGCTGTCGATCTGCTCGGAGGCGGACGCGTTCGTGGCGGCCTCGCTGACCCACTTCTCCCTGACGGCCCGGCTCACCTTCCTGGTCGTGGGGCCCATGGTCGACCTGAAGCTGTTCGCGATGCAGGCGGGCACCTTCGGCCGCGCCTTCGCCCTGCGCTTCGCCCCGGCGACATTCGTCATGGCGGTAGTGGTCTCGACGGCGACAGGGACGGTGCTCCTGTGAAACCCGCGACTCACCAGGCCCAGGCGGCCCTGCTCTTCCTGCTCGGCGCCTCCCTGCTCCACGCGGGGACGACCGACCTCTACCTCCGCTACGTCAAGTCCGGCCTGCGCCCGCTGATTCTGCTCGCCGGGGCCGTCCTGATCGCGACGGCACTGGCGACGGTCTGGTACGAGCGCAAGAGCACCCACCCCCACACTCACCGGGAGCCCCGGATCACCTGGCTCCTGTCCCTCCCCGTCCTCGCCCTCATCCTGGTCGCCCCGCCCGCCCTCGGCTCCTACAGCGCCGTACGCACCGGAACGGCCCTGCAACAGCCGTACGGCTACGCGGACCTGCCCACCTCCGGGACCCTGCGCCTGGCCCTGACGGACTACGCGGCCCGAGCCGCCTACGACGAGGGCCGCACCCTGAGAAACCGTCAGGTGGAGATCACGGGCTTCGTCGCCACACCCCGCTCAGGCCCGCCCTACCTGGTCCGGATGACCCTCAACTGCTGTGCGGCGGACGCCCAGCCGGTGAAGATCGCCCTGACCGGCGAGGTCCCGCCGGTGCTGCGCCCCGACACCTGGCTGCGCGTCACCGGCACCTACACCCCCGGCACCACCGAGGACCCGGTGAACGGCGCCCCCATCCCGTACCTGAAGGTGACGGAGGCGACCCCGGTGACGGCCCCGAAGGACCCGTACGACGAGACATGGAACAACTAGCGGGACTCAGCGGGACTCGGCAAGGGTGTGCGCGACCAGAGCATTGGCATGGCCGTGCCCCAGGCCGTACTCGGACTTGAGCCAGCCGACGAGTTCCATGTGCTTGCTGAGCGGCGAAGCCCGGATGAGCTCCTTCCACTCCTCGACGGGACGGCCGTACTTCTTCTCGATGGAGGGGAAGTAGCCGGCGGGACCCTTCACGGCGGCGGTCATGTCGACGATCTCCTGTCGGCGTAGGCGATGTTGCCGTGTATGAGACCGGAGCGGCGCGTGAAACTCATCGGTCCCGCACGATCACCCTGCTTCAGGTGCGGACCAGCGGCGTGTCGACCAGGTGCTCGGCCAGGAACCACGCCTGCCGTTCGCCGGTCCTGATCACCTGGGAGACCAGCAGGTCGTTGGTGCCGTCGTCACCGCTCTCCGCCGCCCGCGCCGCGGCGTCATGGGCGTCGACAAGGATCGTCTCGTGGGCCTCGAGCAGCCGCGACAGCATGGCCGGCACCTGCTCCGCGCCGTCCGGGGGCCGCGGAATCGACGTGATCTCGGCGACGTGCCGGGAGTCGCCCACCGCGACACCGCCCAGTGACTGGACGCGCTCGGCGAGCGTGTCCACGATCTCCAGCTGCTCGCCCGCGTGCTGGTCCAGCACCAGGTGCAGTTGGTAGAAGGTCGCGCCGCGCATCAGCCAATGGTGCTTCTTGTAGAGGCCGTAGAGGATCTGCGTGTCCGCGAGGACTTTGTTCAGGCGCTGGCAGGAATACATCCGTGCGTTGTAGGAGAGCGCGACCGGGAACTGCTTGACGGTCCCGAACTCCTGGATGACTTCCCCTTTTTGGTGCAGCCAGGGCTGACTTCCGTGAGTGTTCGCCGAGTCGGTGGTCATTGGTCGCCTCCTGTGATGCGGTGCCGCGTTGTGCGTACGCCGATGACGCTATGCGGCGGCAACTGCCCGCGCACCGCTCCCCGGAGCGAAAGTGCACTGCGGGAACGCACCTTGTGCACTGCCGGTATATCCGGACGCCCAGGCCCGAAATAGCTTGGCGGCACAGTTCGGGCGGCAACGCCCTTCACCACGGAGGAGGTTGTCGAAAGGTGTCCACGATGCCGGTCGGTGGGCTTGTGCCCCGTGCCACCGACACCGCCGCGGACCTGATCGTCCGCAACGCGAAGATCCACACCGGGGACCCGGCCCGCCCGCAGGCCGAGGCGATCGCCATCCGCGACGGAGTCATCACCGCCGTCGGCGACGACATGGACATCGCCCCCCGCGTCGGTCCGCACACCAAGGTGGTCGACGCGCTCGGCCGCCGGATGGTCCCCGGCCTCAACGACGCGCATCTGCACGTCATCCGGGGCGGCCTCAACTACGTGCTGGAGCTGCGCTGGGACGGTGTCCCCACGCTGCGTCAGGGACTGGCGATGCTGCGGGAGCAGGCGGCACGGACGCCCAAGGGACAGTGGGTCCGGGTCGTGGGCGGCTGGTCCGCGGAGCAGTTCGCCGAGCGGCGGCTGCCGACCGTCGCCGAACTGAACGCCGCCGCCCCGGACACCCCGGTGTTCGTGCTGCACCTCTATCAGGCGGCGGTGCTCAACCGGGCGGCGCTCAAGGCCGCCGGTTTCGGCCGGGACACCCCCGACCCCAAGGGCGGCCAGATCGTACGGGGTCGGCACGGCGAGCCCACCGGCATGCTGCTGGCCGCCCCCAGCGCTCTCGTCCTCTACTCGACGCTGGCGAAGGCCCCGGTGCTGGAAGGGGAGGACAAGAAGAACTCCACCCGGCACTTCCTGCGGGAGCTGAACAGATTCGGCCTGACATCGGCGATCGACGCGGCCGGGGGATTCCAGAATTTCCCCGACAACTACAGCACGGTCGTCGAACTCGCGGCGGCCGGACAGCTTTCCCTGCGCATCGCCTATCACCTTTTCCCGCAGACGGCCGGCCAGGAAATCGACGATCTGGCCCGCTGGACAGAAATAGCCAGTCCCGACGACGGCGACGAATGGCTACGTCTCAACGGCGCGGGCGAGAATCTCACCTGGGCGGCGGCGGACTTCGAGAACTTCGCCGAGCCGCGGCCACAACTCGGCGATTACGAAGCGGAATTCGAGAAGGCCGTTCGCCTGCTCATGGAGAACGGCTGGGGATTCCGGCTGCACGCCACCTATGACGAGACCATCCGCCGGGACCTGGCGGTCTTCGAGAAGCTCGCCGCGGAAGGGCTCTTCCCGGCCGGGAACCGGTGGCTGTTCGACCACGCCGAGACCGTCTCCGCGGACAGCCTGGACCGGATCGTGGCCCTCGGCGGCGCCATGTCCGTGCAGAACCGGCTCTCCTTCCAGGGCGAGGCGTTCGTCCGCCGCTACGGTCCCGGTGCCGCGGCGGACGCCCCGCCGATCCGGGCGATGCTGGACCGGGGCACGACCGTCGCCGCCGGAACCGACGCCACCCGGGTCTCCAGCTACAACCCGTGGGTCGCCCTGCACTGGCTGATCACCGGCCGCACCGTGGGCGACCTGGTCGTCCGCCCGCCGCACAACCGGGTCGACCGCCGCACGGCGCTGTCGATGTTCACCGAGGCGGGCGCCTCCCTGACCGGCGAGGAAGACGTCAAGGGCGTCCTGAAGCCCGGCTTCCTCGGCGACCTGGCCGTCCTGTCCGAGGACTACTTCGCCGTACCCGAGCCCGACATCGCGCACATCGAGTCCCTGCTGACGGTCGTCGGCGGCCGGATCGTCTACGCGAGCGCCGAATACGACGGCCTGGACGAGGAGTTGCCGCCGATCAGCCCGGCCTGGAGCCCGGTGGCCCACTTCGGCGGCTACCAAGCCCTGGCCCGTACGTCCGGAGCGGGCGCCCGGCAGGCCGAGCTGCTCGGTCAGGCCGTCGCCGAGTCGGAGCAGCACCGGCAGTGGCGCGTACGGCGGGGCATGGCGGCGGAGGCGGAGAGCGCGGCGGGCGGGTTCATCGACCCCTGCTTCTCCCTCTGACCTCTCCCTCTGACATCCCCATTTCCCGGCCTCACCGGTCGGGGTTCCACCTGACTCACCCTGAAAGGCAAGCCCATGGTCAACATCTCCGAGGTCACCGCTTCCCCCAGCCCCGACCTGCTCACCCCGGACAACTGTGCGGTGCTGTTCATCGACCACCAGCCGCAGATGTTCTTCGGCACCGGCAGCGGCGACCGCACCGCGATCATCAACGCGACCCTCGGCCTGGCCAAGGCCGCCAAGGCCTTTGATGTACCGGTCGTGTTGAGCACGGTGGCCGCCGAGTCCTTCTCCGGCCCGATCATGCCCCAGCTCGCGGATGTCTTCCCCGACCAGAAGATCATCGACCGTACGACGATGAACGCCTGGGAGGACGTCGCGTTCGTCGAGGCGGTCAAGGCCACCGGGCGCAAGCGCCTCGTCGTCGCCGGTCTGTGGACCGAGGTGTGCGTCGTCCTGCCCGCGCTCTCCGCGCTCGCCCAGGACTACGAGGTCTACGTGGTCACCGACGCGTGCGGCGGCGTCAGCCCGCAGGCCCACGAGCACGCGGTCCAGCGCATGATCCAGGCCGGCGTCGTCCCGGTCACCTGGGTGCAGGTGCTGCTGGAGCTCCAGCGCGACTGGGCCCGTGGCGAGACCTACCTGTCGGTCATGGACGTGGTCAAGGAGCACGCCGGTGCCTACGGCCTCGGCGTGGTGTACGCGCAGGCCGTCATCGGGGCGCACGCCGCCGGCTGAGTCAGGGATCGGAGTCAGGAACAGGCAGACGAATGATGGACGCTGGACTGCTGGTCCTCCGGCTGGGCGTGGGACTGCTCATTGCCGGTCACGGAGTGCAGAAGGTGAGCTTCCGGCTCGGGGGCCACGGCTTGGCGGGCGGAACCGAGGAGTTCCGTCACGACGGGTTCCGCGGCGGACGGCTGACCGCGGTCGTCGCGGGGGCCAGCCAGATCGGTGCCGGTCTTTTCCTGGCCGTCGGGCTGCTCACGCCCATCGCGGCGATGGCCGCCATGGGCGTGATGACGGTCGCGGCCACCGTCAAGTGGCCCAAGGGGCTGTGGGTGCAGAACGACGGCTACGAGTACCCGCTGGTCCTCGTCGTCGTCTCCGGGGCGCTGGCCCTCACCGGCCCCGGCGAGTGGTCGCTGGACCGGGCGCTGGGCATCGAGTCCTGGCCGCTGTGGCTCGTACTCCCCGCGATCGTGGCCGGTCCGGTGAGCGGACTGCTCACCCGCGCCGTGCTGCACCGCCCGGCCGTTTCGACGGGAGGTGAACGGTATGCGCAGGCTGCTGACTGACATCGTCCGCACACTCATACCCACCCGGGACGACCCGCACGGCCCGCTGGCTCCCCTCATGCTCACGCTGACGGTCGTCACCGGACTCGTCGACGCGGTGAGCTACTTGGCCCTCGGGCACGTCTTCGTCGCCAACATGACCGGCAACGTGGTCTTCCTCGGCTTCGCCCTCGCGGGCGCCGCGGACCTCTCCGTGCTCGCCTCCGTCGTGGCGCTCGCGGCGTTCCTGGCCGGAGCGCTGGCAGGGGGCAGGCTGGCCACCCGGTTCGCGACGCACCGCGGGAAGCTGCTGGGGGCGGCCACCGCCGGGCAGACGGTGCTGGTCGCCGTCACGGTCGTGGCGGCCGCGGTGTCCGGGGGCGAGGTGACCACGGGAGTCCGGTACACCTTGATCGTCTTCCTCGGTCTCGCCATGGGACTCCAGAACGCGGTCGCCCGGCGCCTCGGCGTCCCGGATCTCACCACGACCGTACTGACGCTGACCCTGACCGGTCTCGCCGCGGACTCCACGCCGGGCGGCGGCAAGGCACCGAGGCCCGGCCGCCGGATCCTGTCCGTACTCACCATGTTCGTCGGCGCCTACGGCGGAGCCCAACTGGTGCTGCACGACCATCTGGTGCTCACGCTGGCCCTGATCCTCCTGCTCCTCGCCCTCGCCTCCACAGCCACCCACCGCCTCTCGTCCCAGGACCCGCCGTGGACCCGGTCACCGTCCTGATCCCGGAGTGCGCGCCCCACGCCACTCGCGGGGCGTCATCCCGTAGGCGGCCCGGAACACCCGGCTGAAGTGCGCGGCGCTGGTGAATCCCCACCGGTGTGCCACCGCGGCGATCGTGGCGTTGCTGTGCAGCGCCAGATCCTGTCGGCACTCCTCCAGGCGCCGCCGCTGGATCCATCGGCCGACGGTGGCGTCCTCGCCCTCGAAGAGCTTGTGCAGATAGCGCAGCGAGATGTGATGCGTCCTGGCGATGGTCTGCGGCGTCAGGTCGGGGTCGGTGAGATGCCGGTCGATGAACGCCTGGATCCGCAGCAGCAGGGCCCGGTTCCCGCCGGGTGTGTCCCCGGACGCCCGGCCGAGCAGCTCGTCGGTCAGTACGCCGAGCAGGTCCACGACGTTACGGGCCATCAGCTCGGTGGCACGCGGCGGGAAACTGCCCGCGCCGTCCACGAGCCCGGCCACGAGGGGGGAGAGAAGATCGCCGAGGGAGGTGTCGGAGGAGAGCCGGCGGGCCGTGATGTGCGTCATGTCGGATTCGCTGAGGCCCAGGGCGTCCTTCGGCAGGATGAGGGACTTGGTCCGGAAGGGCTGCGGGAGGTTCAGCCGGATGGGCCGTGCCATGTCGTAGACGAAGATGTCGCCGGGCCCCAGGACCGCCTCCCGGCCGTCCTGCTCCAGGCGGGCGACCCCCCGGTCCAGCATCTTCACGACGATGATCCCGTCCTGCCCGTCCTGAGCGGCGAGTCGCCGCGTACGCAGGGCCTCCTGGCTGTCGCTGGTCACGGTGACGGCGTGCAGGCGGCCGAGCGGCGCCAGGCGGATCGTGCCGGTGTGCACCTCGTCGGGGACCGTGATGTTCACGGCCCCGAACGTCTGGGCCAGGGCGTCACGCCAGTACGCCCGTCGGTGCGGGACGGGCAGCCCGTCGGGGATGGCGATGCAGTCGGACGCGCTTCTCGCCGGTCGCTCCTGGACGTCCGGAGCCATGTTTCTCAGTCCTTCGGATCGGTTGCCTTTCGCTTTCGAGCAACCGTGGCATCGGACCCTGGCTCGGCACATCGCGTGAACCCGCTAGATCCGGCGATGACGTAGCGCTGGGAGAGGACGAGCAACAGGGCGGCCGGGACGGACGCCAGGACGGTGGTGGCCATGACGGCGTTCCACTGGTTCGTATGGGCGCCGAGGTACTGGTAGATGCCCAGGGTGACGGGCTGGACGGTGTCCGTGGTCGTCAGGGTGAGGGCGAAGAGGAAGTCGCTCCAGGTGAAGAGGAAGGTGAACACCGCGGCGGTGATCAACGCGTTGCCGCTCATGGGGAGTACGACGGACCTGAAGACCCGCACCTTGCCCGCGCCGTCCACGCGGGCCGCCTCCACGATCTCCCTGGGAATGGTCCGCATGAACGCGTGCAGCACGATGATCGCGAAGGGGACCCCGGCGGTGGAGTCGGCGAGGATCAGCCCGAGCCAGGAGTTCAGGAGCCCCAGTTCCGTGTAGGCGTCGTAGAGCGCGTTGGCCATGACGATGCCCGGCACCGTCTGAGTGACCAGGATGCCGAGCAGTACGAGGTCGGTGCCGCGCAGCGAGAACAGCGCGAGCGCATGGGCGGCCGGCGCGGCGAGCGCGAGGCTGAGCACCACGCTGCCGAGGGACACGACGAGGCTGGTGACGAGGTGGCCCGTCTGCTCGCGCAGGGCGACGGCGTATCCGCCGAAGTCCGGGTGGAGCGGGAACCAGCCCGCGCGCAGGGTGTTGCCGGCGGGTTGCAGGGAGGCGTTCACCATCCAGTAGACGGGGAACAGCATCAGCGCGAGCAGGAGGATGCCGATGACGGTGGACAGCGCGCGTCTCACACCCGCACCCCTCGACGGCCGTGGCCGGCCCGCAGATGGACGAGGGCGAACCCGAACGAGACGACGATGAGCACGTTGCTCAGCACCGCCCCCTGCCCGAACTCGAACTGCTGGAAGGACAGTTCGTAGGCGCGGCCGGCGAGGGTCTGCGTGGAGCCCGCCGGTCCGCCGCCCGTCACCACGAGGATGATGTCCAGCACCTTGACCGTGTAGATCACGCCCAGTACCAGTACGACGCTCACCACGGGCCGCAGCAGAGGCCACGTGACATGGCGAAAGGCTTGCACCGGCCCGGCACCGTCCAGCTTCGCCGCCTCGTACAGATGGGCGGGGATGTTCTGCAGACCGCCGTACAGGATCGCGGTGTTGAAGGGGATACCGATCCAGATGTTGACGAGGATCACCGACACCAGCGCGTGGGGAGTGCCGGTGAGCCAGGGAACCCCGGACGCCGAGGTCAGATGGAGCCCGCGCAGCACCGTGTTGACGACTCCCGTGTCGGGATCGAGCATCCACTTCCACACGGTTCCGGAGACCACCAGCGGCAACAGCCAGGGGAGCAGCAACAGCGACCGCAGCACGCCGCCGAGGGGGAAGCGGCGCTGGAAGAACAGGGCGAGGGCCAGGCCGAGAACGAACTGCCCGAGGATCGAGCCGACGGTGAACAGCGCGGTGTTCACCAGGGCTTCGCGGAACAGGTCCGAGCCCAGAATCCGCGTGTAGTTGCGCAGCCCGACGAACGGGGCGGCGCCCGTGTAGAACGTCGTGGCCGTGTAGTCCTGGAAGCTCATCACGACGTTCTTGACGAGCGGGTACCCGAAGAAGAGCAACAGGTAGGCCGCGGCGGGCAGCACGAACAACCACTGGGCCGACCGGTCCTTGAGACGGGCCCGCTCGTCAGTCACTGCGGGCGGCCCGCTGCGCGTCCTCGAGAGCTTCCTCCGGCGTCTGCCGCCCCGTGAGCGCGGACTGGATCGCGGTGTAGATCCCGGTCGCCGCCTTGGGCCACCGGACGCCGAGTTGCTCGGTGCGGGCGCGGGCCTTCTCGACGCTCTCGACGAACACGTTCATCGACGGGTTCTGCTCGGCGTACTGAGCGGCGGCCGCGGCGCGGGAAGGGACCGTGTGGTGCTGCTCGGCCAGAGTGAGCATGGTGGACGAGGCGTTGAGGCACTCGAGAACTTCGGCGGCCTTGTGCCGTCGGGGCTCGGAGTCGCTCTGCGGCACCGTCCAGACCTCACCGCCGAGGGGTGTGACCGGGGCCTGTCCGCTCCGCGGAACGGGAACCGGGGCCACGCCCCACTCGACGTCCTTGTCCAACGAGGGGATGCGCCAAGGCCCGTTGATCATCATGGCCGTCCGTCCGGCGGTGAACTGGTCGTGGACGTCCGCCTGCGTCCAGTTCAGCACCGACTTCGACATGGACCCGCTCTCCACCAGATCGACCCAGAGCTGGAGGGCCTGCGCGGCCTGCGGCGTGTCCAACCGCGTCTCGTCACCGTCGTTGGACCACAGGAAGGGCAGGAACTGCCAGGTGCCCTCGAAGGTGGCATTCGCGTCGACGGCCATGCCGTAGCGCCCGGGACGGGTCAACTCGGCCGCTGCGGCCTCCAGCTCGGCCCAGGTCCGCGGTACGGCGACACCGGCCTCGGCGAGCATGTCCTTGTTGTAGAAGAGGGCAACGGTGCTGACGTAGGGGGCCAGCCCGTACACCTGCCCGTCGTAGGTCCCCGCCGACAGGATGCCCTCGCTGAAGCCGCGGGTGTCGATGCCGTACTGGTCGAGGGGCGTCAGCGCACCGGTCTGCGCGATCTGCTGGAGGTCGGCGTTGTCGATCATCAGCAGGTCGGGGAGGGTCCGCGAGGAGGCCTGCCGCAGGACTTTGGGGACGAGGGAGGCGGGCGGGACGCTGCTGTGCTCGATTTTGACACCGGCCGCACGGCCGCAGGAGTCGAGCACCTGATCCCACTGCCGGTGCTCGAAGTCCTCGACGTAGTAGTCGAGGACGGAGATGGAGGTGACGTCCCCGTCGGTGGACCCGCGTGCGTCATCGGTGTCCTCGGCGCACCCGGCGGCGGCCAGTATCAGCGCGAGGGTTCCGGCCACGCGGGCGGTGACGCGCCGCGACGGCCGTACGGCCGCTGAGATCATGATGGTGCCTGTGCCTTTATTGAGTGCTTTTTGTGAGCGAGACCGACGATAACCGACCCCGTTCAGCGCTCCTCCAGGCCCGTCACCAGATTGGCGAGCTGCACCCTGGAGTTGATCGCCAGTTTGCGGAAGACCGAGGTCAGATGGGTGTTGACCGTGTGCGGGGAGAGGACGAGCAGGTCGGCGGCGGACCGGTTGGTGTGCCCCTGGGCGATCAGCCGAGCGATCTTCATCTCCGCCGCGGTGAGGGCGTCCCACCCCTGCACGGGCCGCCGCTGAACGGCCGTGGCCCGGCGCACCCCCGTGCCCTCCAGACCGCGTTGCACGCGGGCCGCCGCCCCATGGGCACCGGACTCGGCGTACGCGTCACGGGCGTACGTCAGCGCGGCCACCCCCTGCCGCTTCCGCCCCGCCGCCAGCAGTGCCCGCCCCAGATCCGCCTGCGCGGCGGCCCGGACCAGCGGGCGAGGGCCGGCGCCGAGCAGTTCCACGGAGCGCTCCAGCAGCGCGAGATCGTTCCGCACGAGCCCGAGGGCCTGCGCCGCGACGCCGTTGGCTGTCGGCACGCCGGGATTGCGCTCCGCATGGGCGGCGGCCTGCGCGGCCAGATCCTCGGCGAGGTCGTGCCGCCCACCGCGCAGGGACATCCCTACGGCGGAGGCGACCGCGCCGCGCAGGAGCCGCCAGCGCATGAAGGCGCCCTGCCGCTGCACGTGCCGAATCCTGTCGACGGCGAGGTCGATGTCGCCGTCGGCCTCGGCGTGCACGGCTTCCAGAAACCGCACGGCGGCGGTGTTCCCCGGGTTCGGCTTGGCCGTGAGCCGTTCCCGCGCGGCGTCCAGATGCTCCCGGGCGGCGTCCCGGTCCCCGCGCAGAAGCGCGATGAGCGAACGCAGCACCCGACCGTTCAGTTGCTGGACGGACGCCTGAACCTCGTCCTCCAGCCGCTCCATGGTCTCGAAGTCGGCGTCCGCGTCATCGAGTCGGCCGAGCCCCAGATCGTGCTGGCCCTGGGCCCACAGCAACATGGCCTGACGCGTGGCCCTGCCGTCCATGGCCCGCTGGAGCAGCCGTCGTCCGGACGCGAAGTCGTCCAGGTGCAGATGCGCGACGATCTTCTCGGGCAGGAAGGCGGAGTCGATGGTGCTGAGCGCGGCGAACCGTTCGAGCGCGACCGTGCTCTCCCCCGCGTTCTGCGCGATCTCGCCGAGCCCGGACAACGCCAGCACGTGCGCCTCCCGATCCCCGATCCCGGTGGCGGCGAGCAGCGCGGCTTCCCCGGCCTCGCGCGCGGCGACCAGATCGTGCTCACGGGACAGGGCGAGCGTACGCAGGGCGGCCAGCCGAGCCGCGATCTCCGGGGCGGCGCCGTGTGTGGCGAGGGCGGCCTCGGTCCGTAGCCGCAGCTCACGGGCGAGATCCAGACTCCACAGGCTCCCGCCGAGGGCGGCCTGAATCCGGCTGAGGACATCCAAGGACGGCTGCGCGCCCAGCAGTTCGTCCCCCGTGGCCAGCGCCTCACGATGCCGCCCGGCCCGGGTCAGACACAGAATGGCCTGTTCACCGACGTCGAACCGCAACGGCCGCCCCGCGGGAACGAGTTCCAGCGCACGCGTCATCAGATCGGCCGCGAGCCCCGGGGTGACGGACAGCACGTCATCAGCGGCCCGCCGCAACAACGCGACGGCTTCCTCGTCCCCCGGCAGAGCACCGAGGAGGATGTGCGGTACGGCGTCGATCGGCCGGCGCCCAGCGGCAAGGAGAACCCGGGCGGCCTCCCGGTGCAGCACTTTCCGGGCGGACGGCGGAATATCGCCGTAGACGGCCTGGCGCAGCAGATCATGCCGGAACACGAGCCGCTCACCGTCGTCGTCGAGGATCCCCTCGCGTACGGCCTCCTCAAGCTCCCCGACCAGCGAGGCAGCGGACTGCCCGCACAGCGCGACGGCGTCGGAGAACCCGAACCCGCGCCCCAGCACGGCCCCCATCTGGAGAAACCGCAGCGTGCCGGGCCGGAGGGCGCGAAGTCGGCCGCTGATCAAGAGCCCCGGAGGCCCGTCCTCACCTGTTGGAGTCCGCAGCCCCGAGAGCACCTCGACAGCGAGAAACGGATTGCCACCGGCGGCGTCGAGCAAGCCCCGTACGCCGTCGTCGGGGGAGTCCCCGAGCGCGTCAGCCGCGATGTGGGCGATGGCAGCGGGGGACAGCGGCCCCAAGGTGAGGGTGACCGTGGAAAGCCCGGGTCCGGCACCGCCGACGATTTCCTCGACCGCCGCCACGGACTCGGGCTCACACCTCCCCGCCAGCACCCACAGCACAGGAGAGGTCCGAAGCCGCGCAGGGAGCTGCTGAAGGGCGAACCGGCTGAGCGGATCGGCCCACTGCAAGTCGTCGAGCCCGATCAGGACGGGCCCACCGCCCGCTCTGGTCTCAATGATCTCGGCCAGCCGCTCCACCAGCCAGATCCGCTGATCATGATGCCGAGCCAGATCGACGAGAACATCGACGAACGACGAGGAAGGCCGGTCCCCGTCCAGAACACAGGCGAGCAAGGAGGAGAGCGGCACCAGCCGGTCCAACTCCTCGGCCTTGCCGACACCGACGGAGAACCCGGAGGCGGCGGCCAAGTCGACGGCCTCACCGAGCAACGTGCTCTTACCGATGCCGGGTTCCCCGACGACCAGGGCCACCCCAGCACTTCCGGTACGGGCCACGGAGTCGATCAGCGCCGCAAGCTCACCGAGCTCAAGCTCCCGCCCTCGCAGACCGCTACGGGACAAGGGGCTGCCCGCACCTGCCATCCGCGACTACCCATCCCACCGTGCGACCTGCGTCGGACTCTTGTCCCTGAGTGCACTGTAACCAGTCCCGGAGCGCACCCTTCCCGAGGATGCGTGGCACGCGCAGACAACGAGCAATGCACCCGCGGACAACTCAGGACAAGTCGCGCGCTTTAGCGTGCTGCCTGCCCTTTCCTCCCCAACGAAGGAAACGAAGTTGCCCTACATCACAGTGGCCCAGGAAAACTCCACCACCATTGACCTCTACTACGAGGACCACGGAACCGGACAGCCGGTCGTCCTCATCCACGGCTTCCCGCTCGACGGCCACTCCTGGGAACGTCAGAGCGCCGCGCTCCTGGACGCCGGCTATCGCGTGATCACGTACGACCGTCGCGGCTTCGGCCAGTCCAGCCAGCCGACGACGGGCTACGACTACGACACTTTCGCGGCCGATCTGAACAAGGTCCTGGAAACCCTGGATCTCCAGGAGGCCGTACTGGTCGGCTTCTCGATGGGCACCGGAGAGGTGGCCCGCTACCTCTCCACCTACGGCTCGGCCCGCATAGCAAAGGCAGCCTTCCTGGCTTCCCTCGAACCCTGCCTGCTGAAGACGGACGAGAACCCGGACGGCGTGGCCCCGCAGGAGTTCTTCGACGGAGTGGTGGCAGCGGTGAAGGCGGACCGCTACGCCTACTACACGGCCTTCTACCAGGACTTCTACAACCTCGACGAGAACCTCGGCACGAGGATCAGCGAAGAGGCGGTCCGCAACAGCTGGAACGTAGCGGCGGGCGGCGGCTCCTACGCCGCGGCCGCGGCCCCGTCCACCTGGTACACGGACTTCCGCGCCGACATCCCGAAGATCGACGTCCCGACCCTGATCCTGCACGGCACGGGCGACCGCATCCTGCCGGTCGACAACACCGCCCGCCCCTTCCACAGGGCACTCCCGACGGCCGACTACGTAGAGATCGAGGGCGCCCCGCACGGCCTGCTGTGGACCCACGCGACGGAGGTGAACGAGGCGCTGCTCAGGTTCCTGAAGAAGTAGCCCCGCAAGGGACGGGACTGCCGCTCACGACCGCGTGGCAGTCCCGCACCCCGCATCGTCGGCCTCCCGCATCCGGGCGTCCATCGAAGTGCTCCGGTCGTACGGATCGACCTCGGGACCGTCTCCCGAGCCCGAGGCGGCACGCTCGGCGCTGAACTCGGGAGTGAAGTAGCCGGTGTAGGTATCGCAACCGCCATTGGTCGTATCCGCCTTGTAGGAGACAAGAGAGAACGTCCCCGGCTCGATGACGACCTTCGCCGGATCGTCCCAACTCATGACGACCTCACGGCGCACGATGGTCCGCACGACTTCGTCACTCCCCGCTGCGGCGCGCACGACGGGATAGACGTAAGTGACATCGGTGGTCACCTCGACGGCACCACGCTTGCCTTCCCGATAGCTGACCCGCCCACGCGTCTTGACGACGTCCCCGACAACCCGGACGTCCGCCTTCTCGAACCGGCTGAACAGCAACAGGGGATCGTCTTCCCGACTGGGCGCGCGAAACGCTGTGGCCAGATAGTCCTGAACATCGGCCTGATGAGGATTGAGCAGCGCGATCGCATCATCCGGCCGCCCCCCACCCAGCACACCGGAATCGAGACTGGAAGCAACAAGGAAGTCGAGGGACTTCTCAAGCGCCTCGGCAACCTGTCCCTTGCTCATCCACCCGGTCGCCCGAGCGTCAGGCATCCCGATCCCAGCGGCCCCGTCCCCCCACCGCACTGCGGGCGACCCCCTGAACGGCTGCTCAAGGGTGGGAAGTTGAGAAGCGGCATCGGTAGGCGGCGCCTGACCGGGCCGCTCGGACTCCACACCAAGCGGCGTACTCCCCCCACCCTCCCCACCCCCGAACCACCCGACAACCCGCCCAGGATCCAGCGCCACGACCACCAAGAGCCCGGCAACCACCAGCCCGACGGCGTACCCAACCTTGCGCCCTCGCGGCCGTCGGACCGGACCCTGACTCCGCCACGGCTCGGGCGGCCCGGACTCCTCCCTCAACCGCCGAGCCACCATCCGAGCCCGAGCCGAGGGCTCCTCAGGCGCCCCCTCGCCCCCCGCCTCCGCATCCCGAAGGAACCGCTCCCACTCCTCGTCCGATATGGACCCCTCACCCTTATCCACGACGAACCCCACCCGTCTCCCACATGCGGCATCACACAGCCCAACACGACTGATCATGACCCCGTCATGCACGCACACACAAAAACAGGTGAGGCACCTACTGAATCCAGTAGGTGCCTCACCTGCTATTACGGCTGTCGGGGTGGCGGGATTTGAACCCACGACCTCTTCGTCCCGAACGAAGCGCGCTGCCAAGCTGCGCTACACCCCGATCGTCCCCGCTTGTCGCGGTGACGTCGTTTACTTTAGCCCACCGGTGGCTGGAGACGAAATCCGGTTTTGGCGCGGTGGTGGGCCCGGTGGCGGATGGGGTTGGGGCGGGTGTGGTCCAGGGCCACGAGGAGGACGGCGAGGGCGTAGATGGAGAGGCCGAGGAGGAGGGCGTTGCCCAGGACGGACTTGTAGCCGTGCGCCTCCACGTCCAGGAACGGGTAGAGGTAGCGGGCCTGGGTGCCGGGCGTCAGGAGTTCGGCTCGGGCCAGGGCGAAGGCCAGGTAGGCCAGGGGGTAGAGGAGCCAGGCCGCCGCCTGGCGCAGGTGCAGGGCGGCCGGTGCCGTCAGCAGGAGCCAGTCCAGGGCCGCCGCGATCGGCGTGACCGTGTGCAGGACGTGATTCGCCACCGCGTGCCAGCCGGTCGGCGGTACCGCCTCTCCCGTCATCGAGAACGGGCTCGCCGCGTTCGCCAGCAGCAGGTGGTAGACCAGGCCCGTGATCGCCACGTACAGCAGGGCCGCGCCCGTCAGCGCCGACGGCAGGGGCCTGCGTGCGGACCACGCCCTGCGAGCCGCGAACAGCATGACCAGCGCCAGCAGGATGTTGCTCTGGATCGTGAAGTAGCTGAGTATCCGCGCGGGGCTGCTGAGGATCAGTTCGATCGTCACCGCCCCGGCCGCCGTCAGGGCGATCAGCAGGCGGAACGCGGCGGCCAGACGGCGGCGTACGGGCTCCACCACCGCTGTGGCGGGAACGGGTGCGGGCAGCAGCCCGGGCACGCCGGGCACGGCGGGCAGGTCCGGGATGTCCCTGGGTATGGGGGCGGTCATGCCCCTCACGCTAAGCAGGGTGGGCAAAAGGGGCTATTCGGGCGGGCTGCGCAAGGGGCTATTCGGGCGGGATGTCAGGGGTACCGGGGATACCGGGGATCCTCACGCCCGCTCCACCAACGTCAGCAACGTCACCTCCGGCGGGCAGGCGAACCGCACCGGCGTGTAGCGGTTCGTGCCGCAGCCCGCCGAGACGTGGAGGTACGCCGTCCGCCCCGACGCCGTATGCGTCGAGAGTCCCTTCACCCGCTCCGTGTCCAGGTCGCAGTTGGTGACCAGGGCGCCGTAGAAGGGGATGCAGAGCTGGCCGCCGTGGGTGTGGCCGGCCAGGATCAGGGGGTAGTCGTCCGCCGCGAAGTCGTCCAGGACGCGGAGATACGGGGCGTGCACCACGCCCATCGAGAAGTCCGCCGTACCGGACGGGCCGCCCGCCACCTCGGCGTACCGGTCCCGCTTGATGTGCGGGTCGTCCAGGCCCGTCAGCTCCACCGACACGCCGTCGACCTTCAGCGTGCCCCGCGTGTTGGTCAGGTTCAGCCAGCCCGCCGTGTCGAAGCCGTCCCGCAGGTTCTCCCACGGGTTGTGGACGACGCCGACCGCCGGCGGGTTGCCGTTCAGGCCGTGCCGGCCCTGGGCCTTCTCCAGCAGATAGCGCGCGGGGTTGCGCAGCTTCGGGCCGTAGTAGTCGTTCGAGCCGAAGACGTACGCGCCCGGGAACTCCATCAGCGGACCCAGCGCGTCCAGTACCTCCGGCACGCCCTCGGTGTCCGAGAGGTTGTCGCCCGTGTTGATCACGAAGTCGGGGCGCAGGCCCGCCAGCGAGCGCAGCCAGCGCTGCTTCTTGCGCTGTCCGCTCACCATGTGGATGTCGGAGATCTGGAGTACGCGCAGTGGACGCATGCCGCGGGGGAGGACGGGGACCGTCACCCTGCGCAGGCGGAAGGAGCGGGCCTCGAAACCCGCCGAGTAGAGCAGTCCGGCGGCACCAGCCGCCGCGATCCCCAGAGGTACTCCGTATCGCGCACGCATACCTCCATCGTGTCAGATCGTCCCCAACTCCCGTGCCCGGTCGCCCCTCAAGCGCCCCACGGGGAAATCGAGCGGCGCCCGGTCACACGTACCTGCGACAATCGCCCCATGACCACGCTCAAGTCGAAGCTTCAGGATGACCTCAACGCCGCGATCAAGGAGCGCGACGAGCTGCGCTCCTCGACGCTCCGGCTGACGCTCGCCGCGATCACCAAGGAGGAGGTCGCGGGCAAGGAGAAGCGCGAGCTCTCCGATGACGAGGTGCAGAAGGTGATCACCCGCGAGGCGAAGAAGCGGCGCGAGGCCGCCGAGGCGTTCGCGCAGGGCGGTCGCCCCGAGTCCGCCGAGCGGGAGAAGGCGGAGGGTGTGGTGCTCGCCGCGTACCTGCCCCAGCAGCTCAGCGACGAGGAGCTGGAGCGCATCGTCACCGAGGCCGTCAATGAGGCCAAGGCGGCCGGCGCCGAGGGTCCTCGGGCCATGGGTGCGGTCATGAAGATCGTGAACCCGAAGGTCGCGGGGCAGGCGGAGGGCGGCCGCGTCGCCGCCGTCGTGAAGAAGCTCCTCGCGGGCTGAGACAGAGCCGGCTGAGACAGAGAACACAAGCAGGCAGACGTACGGCCCCTTCCCCTCCGTAGAGGGAAAGGGGCCGCTGCCGTCCTCGCGGGCTCAGCCCCGTCCGCCGTTGCCGTTCCCGGTGTTCGTCTGGCCCTGGAAGAAGTCCTCGGGGATCGAGAACGTCGGCGACGGTTGGGTCGTGCCGCCATCGGTGCCGGTGGTCGTGCCGCCGTCCACCAGGCCGCCGATCAGACCGCCGTTGTTGTTGCCGTTGTTGCCGTTCCCATCGCCGTTGCCGTTGTCCTCGTCGTCGCGGTCCCGGTCGCCGGTGTCGCCGCGCGGGATGTCGACGAGGTTGAACTCGGGCGCCTCCCGGCCGTCCAGCGCGCCGGACATCATGTCGCGCCAGATCGGGCCCGGCACCTGACCACCGAAGACCTTCTCGTGCCAGACGCCGCCGATGGTGATGTCCTGCATCTTCCGCTTGTGCGCGGGGTCACCGACCCAGACGGCACCGGCCATGTTCGGGGTGTAGCCCACGAACCAGGCGGCGTACCGCTCGTCCGTCGTACCGGTCTTGCCCGCGCTGGGGCGGCCGGCGCCGAGGCCCGCCTGCTGACCCGTACCGTCCTCGACCACGCCCCGCAGCAGGGTGTTGATGGTGTCGGCGGTCTGCTCGGACATCGCACGCGAGCAGGTCGACTTCGGGACCTCCAGCGACTTGGACTTGCCGCCGACCCGCTGGTTGATCGACTCGATGGCGATCGGGGTGCAGTACATCCCGCGCGAGGCGAAGGTGGCGTAGCCGTTCGCCATGGTCAGCGGGGACATCTCCTGGGTGCCGAGGGCGATGGACGGGGCCTGGGCGATCTTGCCGCCGTCCGCGCGCTCGACGCCCATCTTCTTGGCCATGTCCGTCACCGGGCAGATACCGATGTCGCTGATCATCTCGACGAAGTAGGTGTTGACCGACTTCGCGGTCGCCTCCTTCATGTCGTACGGGCCGACCTCGGACTCGTTCTCGTTGGTGAGCCGGACGCCCTGCTCGTTCCACGACCCGCCGTCGCACTGTGCCACCGGGGCCGGGTAGTCCATCTCGTACGGCGAGCCGTAGACCTTGTTCGCCGGCATGCCGCCCTCCAGGGCCGCCGCCGCCACGATCGGCTTGAACGTCGAACCGGGCTGGTAGCCCGCGCCGCCGCCCATCGCCGCGTCGACCGAGAGGTTGATCTGGGTCTCGTTCTTGCCGAAGCCGTACGGGCGGGACTGGCCCATGGCCAGGATCTTGCCGGTGCCGGGCTCCACGACGGTCGCGGCGGTCGCCACGTCGTCGCTCTTGTTGACGTGGTCCTTGACCGACTGCTGGACCGACTCCTGGGCCTGCGGGTCGAGGGTGGTCTTGATGGTCAGACCGCCCTGGTTCCAGATCTTGGCCCGGCTCTCCTTGGACTTGCCGAAGACCGGGTCGCTCAGGAACGCCGCGCGGACGTAGTCGCAGAAGAAGCCCGAGCCCTTCACGGCCGTGATGCAGCCGTTCTTGGGCTTGCTGACCTTCAGGCCCAGCGGCTTCTTCTTGGCCTCGGCGGCCTGTGCCTGGGAGATGTCACCGACCTCGGCCATGCGCTGGAGCACGGTGTTGCGCCGCTTGGTGGCCTCGGCCTCGTCGTTGACGGGGTCGTAGCGCGAGGGCGACTGGACGATGCCAGCGAGGAGCGCGGCCTCCTGGACCTTCAGGTTCTTCGCGGACTTGGAGAAGTAGCGCTGGGCCGCGGCCTCGACGCCGTACGCCTGCTGGCCGAAGAACGTGATGTTCAGGTAGTTCTCGAGGATCTTCTTCTTGCCCAGCTCCTCCTCGACCTGGATCGCGTACTTCAGTTCGCGGATCTTGCGGCCGAGGGTCTGCTGGGTGGCCTGGGCGACCTTCGTCGGGTCGTCGCCGGCCTCCTCCACGAAGACGTTCTTCACGTACTGCTGGGTGAGCGTCGAGGCACCCTCGGAGACGCCGCCGCTCTGCGCGTTCTTGTTCAGCGCGCGCAGGACGCCCTTGAGGTCCACCGCGCCGTGCTCGTAGAAGCGGGAGTCCTCGATCGCGACGATCGCCTTCTGCATGTACGGCGAGATGTCCTTGAGGTCGACCACGGTGCGGTCACGTGAGTAGACCGTGGCGATCGTGCCGCCCTCGGCGTCGAGGATCGTGGTGCGCTGACTCAGCGGTGGCGTCTTGAGGTTGGCGGGGAGCTCGTCGAAACTCTCGACCGATCCCTTGGCGGCCAGCCCCAGCGCGCCTACCGCGGGCAGCGCGATTCCCGCCAGCACTGCTCCGGCGAGCACACTGACACCGAGGAACTTGGCGGCCTGCTGCGTTGGCGACAGACCACCGCCCGAGCGCTTCTTTGGCATGAGGGCAGCCTACGTTCTCATTCGCCGGACACGCGTATATGCCTTGGCCTAAGCTGCTCTCAACTGTCACAGCAGTAGGGCTACGTATCAATACGTCCGGCGACCCCGAATCGTTCCGGTCGGCCATCAACTTTTTGATGGGGGCGTGTCCGAATCCGCCTTGTGTGTCACCTGGCGCCCGTTGTGACTCAACTGAACTGTCCCGCTTTGCCGGGATGATCACGCATGTCGCCAGCTCACTCCCCCGGGTGATCTGCCGCTTACGCATAGTCCGTTCGGACCATTCAAGATTGGGCCCGCTGGGGGTGTTGCGCTGTGCCCACCTTCCGTAACGTCCTCAACTGGCGGCGGTGAATATGCCGCTGCCGCCGTGGGGGAGCCTCGATTCGGGAGAGGACGGCGCCGGTATGGGCTGGGTAACCGACTGGAGTGCGCAGGCGGCCTGCCGCACTACCGATCCGGATGAACTGTTCGTTCAGGGAGCAGCGCAGAACAGGGCCAAGGCGGTGTGCACCGGATGTCCGGTACGCACGGAATGTCTGGCCGATGCGCTCGACAATCGCGTCGAGTTCGGCGTATGGGGAGGAATGACCGAGCGGGAGCGCCGCGCACTGCTGCGCAGGCGGCCCACCGTCACCTCATGGCGCCGGCTGCTGGAGACGGCTCGTACGGAGTACGAGCGCGGGGCGGGCCTGGTGCCCCTCGACGATGACCAGGTGTACGAGAACTACGCGGCGGTGAGCTGACAGCTCCCCGCAGCGGGTCTTCCTCGACATCCCGGCCCCCGGGCGGACGTCTCATGCCCCGGGAGCGGGCAGCTCCGGGCGGCCGGTCGCCAGGCGGTTTCCGATGTCCCGCAGTCCCACGAGGTCATGGACATCGCCGGGCAGCGCGGCCACTTCGGCCACCGCCACCTCGGGGTGGAGCGCGGTGAAGCGATCACGCGTGCGCTGCTCGCGGGAGAGCAGCTGCATACGATCCGCGTGCAGCCTCAACAGGCCGGCGGTGAGCTGGTCGGTGGGGTTCGCCGGGGCCGGGTCCATGGTGGCGGGGGAGCCTTCCTCGGCGGCCTCGGCTTCGGGCTTGGCTGCGGGCTCGGATGCGGGAGATTCTGAACTGCCGTACGTGTCGGGAGAGTTACGAAGTCCAGCTTTCCCGCCCTCCTGATCGACAATGCGGGACTCCTCAAGATTTTCCGCGGCGGCGAGCGCCCGCTCGGCCGACAGCCGGTCGGCGCCGCTGCCGTGGACCCGGTTGAGGACCAGACCCGCGAGCGGCATGTCCTCCGCGGCCAGCCGCTCCACGAAGTACGCGGCCTCGCGCAGCGCGTCCCGCTCCGGCGCCGCGACCACCAGGAACGCCGTCCCGGGCGCCTGAAGGAGCTTGTACGTCGCGTCCGCGCGCGTACGGAAGCCACCGAACATCGAGTCCATCGCGGCCACGAACGTCTGGACGTCCTTGAGGAGTTGACCGCCCAGCAGCTTGCCGAGGGCGCCGGTCATCATCGACATGCCGACGTTCAGGAACTTCATCCCCGCGCGGCCGCCCACCTTCGCGGGGGCCAGCAGCACCCGGATCAGCTTGCCGTCGAGGAAGGAGCCGAGCCGCTTGGGTGCGTCGAGGAAGTCCAGCGCGGAGCGGGAGGGCGGGGTGTCGACGACGATGAGGTCCCACTCGTCCTTCGCCCGCAACTGCCCCAGCTTCTCCATCGCCATGTACTCCTGCGTGCCCGCGAAGCCCGCCGAGAGTGACTGGTAGAAGGGGTTGCCCAGGATCGCGGCCGCCCGCTCGGGGTCCGCGTGCGCTTCGACGATCTCGTCGAAGGTGCGCTTCATGTCGAGCATCATCGCGTGCAGTTCGCCGGCCCCCTCGACGCCCTTCACCCGGCGAGGGGTGTTGTCCAGGGAGTCGATGCCCATGGACTGGGCGAGCCTGCGCGCGGGGTCGATGGTGAGCACCACGACCTTCCGGCCGCGCTCGGCGGCGCGCAGCCCGAGCGCCGCCGCGGTGGTCGTCTTGCCGACGCCGCCGGAGCCGCAGCACACGATGATCCGGGTCTGCGGATCGTCCAGCAGCGGATCGACGTCCAGCCCCCGCGCGGGGGAGAGGTGATGGTGCGAATGGGCCTGGGCCTGGCCCTTGGGTTGGTTGGCGTCCGGGCTCATGTCATCCCCTGCTCTCGCAGCTCGGTGGCCAGTTCGTACAGCCCTGCCAGGTCCATTCCCTCGGTGAGCAGCGGCAGTTCGTGCAGTGGCAGGCCCAACTCGGTGAGGGCGACCCGCTGTTCGTGCTCCAGCGCGTAGCGTTCGGCGTATTCCTCCGCCTGCTGGAGCAGCGGGTCCACCAGCCGCTCCGCGTGCCCGCCGCGCCGCGCGCCGCCGAGTCCGGCCGCCGACAGGGACTGCGCGAGGGCCGTACGCGGGGTGGCCCTGACGAGTTCCAGCTCGGCCGCGTCCAACACCTGGGGGCGCACCATGTTCACGATGACCCGGCCCACCGGCAGGCGGGCCGCGTGGAGTTCGGCGATCCCGTCCGCGGTCTCCTGGACCGGCATCTCCTCCAGCAGCGTCACCAGATGCACGGCCGTCTCGCGGGACTTCAGGACCCGCATCACGGCCTGCGCCTGGTTGTGTATCGGGCCGATCCTGGCGAGGCCGGCGACCTCGTCGTTGACGTTCAGGAAGCGGGTGACGCGGCCGGTGGGCGGGGCGTCCATGACGACGTAGTCGTACACGAACCGCCCGCTCTTGTCCTTGCGGCGCACGGCCTCGCACGCCTTGCCGGTCAGCAGGACGTCCCTGAGGCCCGGGGCGACGGTGGTGGCGAAGTCGATGGCGCCGAGCTTCTTCAGCGCCCGGCCCGCGCCGCCCATCTTGTAGAACATCTGGAGATAGTCCAACAGGGCCAGTTCGGGGTCGATGGCCAGCGCGTACACCTCCCCGCCCCCGGGCGCGACGGCGATCTTCCGCTCCTCGTAGGGAAGCGCCTCCGCCTCGAAGAGCTGTGCGATGCCCTGCCTGCCCTCCACCTCGACGAGAAGCGTGCGCTTCCCCTCGGTGGCGAGGGCGAGCGAGAGCGCGGCGGCGACCGTGGTCTTTCCGGTCCCGCCCTTGCCGCTGACGACCTGAAGCCTGCTCACGTATTCGAGCCTAACCAGTCGGCCGCCGGATCACGCCGGAGGCTGTGGACAACGTCCGCGCGAGCGCTGGTACGGCCGTGCGCGAGAGCCCGTACGGCAGCGGCTAAAGTCGGCCACATGACCAAGTGGGAATACGCAACCGTGCCGCTGCTCGTCCACGCCACGAAGCAGATTCTGGACACCTGGGGCGAGGACGGCTGGGAGCTCGTCCAGGTCGTGCCCGGGCCGAACAACCCCGAGCAGCTGGTGGCCTACCTGAAGCGGGAGAAGCAGGCGTGAGCGCGGTCGAGGCGAAGCTGGCCGAACTGGGGCTGACGCTGCCCGCCGTGGCGGCGCCGCTGGCCGCGTACCAGCCGGCCGTGCAGTCCGGCGTGTACGTGTACACGTCCGGTCAGCTCCCCATGGTGGAGGGCAAGCTCGCGGTCACCGGCAAGGTCGGGGCCGAGGTCACGGCGGAGGAGGCCAAGGACCTCGCCCGTATCTGCGCCCTCAACGCCCTCGCCGCGGTCAAGTCGGTCGCGGGCGACCTGGACCGGATCGCGCGCGTGGTGAAGGTCGTCGGCTTCGTGGCCTCCGCGTCCGACTTCACCGGCCAGCCGGGTGTCATCAACGGCGCGAGCGAACTGCTCGGCGAGGTCCTGGGCGACAAGGGCGTCCACGCCCGGAGCGCGGTGGGCGTCGCGGTGCTCCCGCTGGACGCCCCGGTCGAGGTCGAGGTCCAGGTGGAGCTGGTCGGGGCCTGACTCCCGGCGCCTGCGGGGTGGGCGCGGCGGAACCCGCAGGACCGGCCCGCGGCGCGCCCCCACCAGCACCGGGCACCCCTCGAACATCCGCGCGCACCGAGATAGCCTCCGCACATGGCGAACGGTCAGTGGTATCCCCCGGAGTGGCCCGACCGCATTCGTGCGCTTGCGGAAGGGACCCTCACGCCGGTGTCCCCCAAGCGTGCCGCCACGGTCATGCTGCTCAAGGACACCGGCAGCGGTACCGCCGTCCACATGCTCCGCAGACGTGCCTCCATGGCCTTCGCCGGCGGGGCGTACGCCTATCCCGGTGGCGGCGTCGATCCCCGGGACGACGATCATCACGTCCGCTGGGCCGGGCCCATGCGCGCGTGGTGGGCCGAGCGGCTCGGGGTCGACGAGACCGGCGCCCAGGCGATCGTCTGCGCCGCCGTGCGGGAGACGTACGAGGAGGCGGGCGTCCTGCTCGCCGGGCCGACCCCCGAGTCCGTCGTCGGCGACACCACCGGCGCCGAGTGGGAGGCCGACCGCGCCGCCCTCGTCGCCCGGGATCTCTCCTTCGCCGAGTTCCTCGACCGCCGTGGGCTCGTCCTGCGCTCCGACCTGCTCGGCGCCTGGACGCGCTGGATCACCCCGGAGTTCGAGTCCCGCCGCTACGACACCTGGTTCTTCGTCGCCGCCCTCCCGGAGGGCCAGCGCACGCGCAACGCGTCCACGGAGGCCGACCGCACGGTGTGGACCGCACCCGGCGAGGCGGCGACGTCGTACGACAAGGGCGAGCTGCTGATGATGCCGCCCACCATCGCCACCCTGCGGCAACTGATGCCGTACGACACGGCCGCCGAGGCGCTGGCCGCCGCCCCCGCGCGGGACATGACGCCGGTCATCGCGCGGGCGCGTCTGGAGGACGGCGAGATCGTGCTGTCCTGGCCGGGGCACGACGAGTTCACCAAGCACATCCCGACCACGCCGAACGGTGGAGCCCCCGCATGACGGACGCCAGCACCCTTCCCGGGCAGCCGCGGGGCGGGGTTCTCTCGGGCCCCGCCACCGCGCGGGCCGTGAACGTCCTCGCGCCCAACGCCTCCGCGATGACCCTGGACGGCACGAACACCTGGATCCTGTCCGAGCCCGACTCCGAGCTCGCCGTCGTGGTCGACCCCGGTCCGCTGGACGAGGGGCATCTGCGGCACGTCGTCGACACCGCCGAGCAGGCCGGCAAGCGCGTCGCCCTCACCCTGCTGACGCACGGCCACCCCGACCACGCCGAGGGCGCCGCCCGCTTCGCCGACCTCACCGGCACCAAGGTGCGGGCCCTGGACCCGGCCCTGCGCCTCGGCGACGAGGGCCTGGGCGCCGGGGACGTGGTGCGGGTGGGCGGCCTGGAGCTGCGGGTCGTGCCCACGCCGGGGCACACCGCCGACTCCCTGTGCTTCCATCTCCCGGCCGACCGGGCCGTCCTGACCGGCGACACCGTCCTGGGGCGCGGAACGACCGTCGTGGCGCACCCTGACGGCCGCCTCGGGGACTACCTGGACTCGCTGCGGCGGTTGCGCTCACTCACCGTCGACGACGGCGTCCACACAGTGCTGCCCGGCCACGGACCGGTCCTCGACGACGCCCAGGGCGCCGTCGAGTTCTACCTCGCCCACCGCGCCCACCGCCTCGCCCAGGTCGAGACGGCGGTCGAGGACGGCTACGGGACGCCCGCAGAGGTAGTGGCGCATGTGTACGCGGACGTGGACCGCTCCCTGTGGCCTGCGGCGGAGCTGTCGGTGCGGGCGCAGCTGGAGTACCTGAGCGAGCACGGGCTGATCTAGCAGGTCTGCTCGGGGCGCGGTGCCTTCACGCCGTGCACGCGCGTGTACTCCTCGGCGAGCCAGGGGCCGAGATCGTCGACGTACGACCGGAGAACGGCCCCGTCGCCGGTCGGCGCGTATCCGAGGACGGCCGCCGCGCGCATCTCGTCCGCCCGCTCCGGGTAGTACGCGCCGAACGCCTCCGCCATCTCCACCAGGTCGCTCGTCCAGCCGTTCCAGCGGGGCATGACCAGCGTGAATCCGGTGCGGACGAGATGGCGGGACATGAACCGTACGAGGGGTCTGCGGGCCTCGTCGGAGTCGGCGGCGGCGATCCGCTCGCGCCAGCGCGGCAGCAGGAGGGCCAGGTCGCCGTTGGTCTCCCGCGCGAGGCGGGAGTCGGGGCGATAGCGGGGCAGGTACTCGGCGAGGTCCTCGCCGAGCAGCGGGGTGCACAGACAGGCGAGGAACCAGCCCATGTCGTACCGCTCCAGCTCGCTCAGGACGCGCGCCCTGCTGTACAGCAGCGTGCCGACCCCGTCGATCCGCCGGAACTCCTTGTCGAGCCCCTCGCCGAGCACCCGGGCGTCCTCCCGGTCCGCGTCGGTCGGCTCGGCGCGCAGGACGACCAGCAGATCGAGATCGCTGCGCCCCACGCGCGCGGTGCCGCGCGGAATCGACCCGTAGAGGTACGCGCTGTGCATCCGCGCCCCGAAGACGTCCAGGAGGCGGTCGCGCGCGGCGGCAACGACGGGCCGGAAGTCGTGCGTGACCTGTCCGAGTGAGCCTTCGCGCTCGATGAAGCCCTGGCGGTCGAGACCTTTGCGGGGAGCCGTGTCAGCCATGGGATCACTGTGCCAACCCCGGCCCGTCCGGCGCTCGCCAAAAGCCCGTGACACGGACAGGGCCCGCCTCTGATGAAGAGACGGGCCCTGAACAGCCGTACGGTCAGCGCGAGCGCTTCGCGAGCCGCTCCACGTCCAGCAGGATCACGGCACGGGCCTCAAGGCGCAGCCAGCCGCGCTGGGCGAAGTCGGCGAGGGCCTTGTTGACCGTCTCGCGGGATGCGCCGACCAGTTGGGCCAGCTCCTCCTGCGTGAGGTCGTGGACGACGTGGATGCCCTCCTCGGACTGCACGCCGAAGCGGCGCGAGAGGTCCAGCAGCGCGCGGGCGACACGGCCGGGGACGTCCGAGAAGACCAGGTCCGACATCGCGTCGTTGGTGCGGCGCAGCCGGCGGGCGACGGCGCGCAGCAGCGCGGTGGCCACCTCGGGGCGGGCGTTCAGCCAGGGCTGGAGGTCGCCGTGGCCGAGGCCCAGCAGCTTGACCTCGGTCAGCGCCGTGGCCGTCGCCGTACGCGGGCCCGGGTCGAACAGCGACAGCTCGCCGATCAGCTCACCGGGGCCGACGACGGCGAGCATGTTCTCGCGACCGTCGGGGGAGGTGCGGTGGAGCTTGACCTTGCCCTCGGTGACGACATAGAGCCGGTCACCGGGGTCGCCCTCGTGGAACAGGGAGTCACCGCGCGCGAGGGTCACCTCACTCATGGAGGCGCGGAGCTCCGCGGACTGCTCGTCATCGAGCGCCGCGAAGAGCGGGTTGCGCCGCAGAACGTCGTCCACGAGTTCTCTCCTTGTCGACCTGCTCAGGGGATCTTGCTCCCCCTTGGTACCAGGGGACCGTGCTCCCCATTTTGCCGGACCGTCCAAACAGTGTGATCTGTCACAAGGATGCCGCACACGTGTCCCGAGTTAAGCGGCAGGGGTCCAATTGGGGGCTGATCTTCAGGGCTCGGGGCGGATGTCAGTGCCGGGCTTTAGGCTGGCCGGGTGTCCAAATCGCCGGTGAGAGCACAGGCCAAGGGGGCTGGGCGGGTGGTTGTACGTCGTGATTCCGCTGTGGGCGAACAGGAGCCCGATGGCGGAAGGAAACCGTCAAAAGCGGCAAAAAAGGTGACCCCTGCGAAGAAGGCCTCCGCGAAGCCGACGAAGGCCTCCGCGAAGCCGTCGAAGGCCGAGTCCCGTACCGCCCTCGTCCGCCGCGCGCGCCGGATCAACCGCGAGCTCGCCGAGGTCTTCCCGTACGCCCACCCCGAACTGGACTTCGAGAACCCCTTCCAGCTCCTGGTCGCCACGGTCCTGTCCGCCCAGACCACCGACCTGCGCGTCAACCAGACGACCCCCGCGCTCTTCGCGAAGTACCCCACCCCCGAGGACCTGGCCGCCGCCAACCCGGAGGAGGTCGAGGAGATCCTGCGTCCGTGCGGGTTCTTCCGGGCCAAGACCAGGTCGGTCATAGGCCTGTCCAAGGCCCTGTCCGAGGACTTCGGCGGCGAGGTGCCGGGGCGTCTCGAAGAGTTGGTCAAACTGCCGGGCGTCGGCCGCAAGACCGCGTTCGTCGTGCTCGGCAACGCCTTCGGGCGGCCCGGAATCACCGTGGACACGCACTTCCAGCGGCTGGTGCGGCGCTGGCAGTGGACCGAGCAGACCGACCCCGACAAGATCGAGGCCGAGATCGGTTCGCTGTTCCCCAAGAGCGACTGGACCGACCTCTCCCATCACGTCATCTGGCACGGCCGCCGTATCTGCCACGCCCGCAAACCGGCCTGCGGCGCCTGCCCCATCGCCCCGCTCTGCCCGGCGTACGGCGAGGGCGAAACGGACCCCGAGAAGGCCAAGAAGCTCCTCAAGTACGAGAAGGGCGGCTTCCCGGGGCAGCGCCTGAACCCCCCGCAGGCATACCTGGAAGCGGGCGGGAAGGCGGCACTGCCGCTGGGGGCCGCCGGATGACCAACGCAAGCGACATGGTGGCGCTGAGCAAGGACGGCCTGCCCTCCTGGCTGACCCCCGTCGTCCACGCCGTGGAGACGGTCGAGCCCATACAGCTGAGCCGCTTCCTGCCCCCGAAGAACGGCGCCGGCAGGCAGTCCGCCGTACTCGTCCTGTTCGGCGACGGCGACCGCGGCCCCGAGCTGCTCCTGATGGAGCGCGCCAGCTCCCTGCGCTCGCACGCGGGCCAGCCCTCCTTCCCCGGTGGCGCCCTCGACCCCGAGGACGGCGACCCGAAGACCGACGGGCCGCTGCGGGCCGCGCTCCGCGAGGCCGAGGAGGAGACCGGCCTCGACCCGACGGGCGTACAGCTCTTCGGGGTCCTGCCCCGGCTGTACATCCCGGTCAGCGAGTTCGTGGTCACCCCCGTCCTCGGCTGGTGGCGCGAGCCGAGCCCGGTCGGTGTCGTCGACCCGAACGAGACGGCCCGCGTCTTCACCGTGCCCGTGGCGGATCTCACGGACCCCGCCCACCGCGCCACCGCCGTCCACCCCAGCGGCCACCGGGGTCCGGCATTTCTGGTCGAATCGGCCCTGGTCTGGGGTTTCACCGCGGGCATCATCGACAGGTTGCTGCACTTCGCGGGCTGGGAGCGGCCCTGGGACCGGGAGAAGCAGGTCCCGCTGGACTGGCGGTCATGACAGGGTGGGCGCCGTGCTGTGTGAATCAGGGGGCCGTGAAGTGACGAGGCGAGGCTTGAAGCGGTGAACGTGCTGGACATCCTGCTGCTGGTCGCCGCGGTGTGGTTCGCGATCGTCGGCTACCGCCAGGGCTTCGTCGTCGGCATCCTGTCGGTGATCGGTTTCCTCGGCGGCGGACTCGTCGCCGTCTACCTGCTTCCGGTGATCTGGGACGCCCTGACGGACAACTCCGAGGTGGGCACGACCGCCGCGGTCGTCGCCGTGGTCGTCGTCATCGTCTGCGCCTCCGTCGGCCAGGCGCTCACCACCCACCTCGGCAACAAGCTGCGCCGCTACATCACCTGGTCCCCGGCCCGCGCCCTGGACGCCACCGGCGGCGCTCTGGTCAACGTCGTCGCCATGCTGCTGGTCGCCTGGCTGATCGGCTCGGCGCTGGCCGGCACCACCCTGCCGACGCTCGGCAAGGAGGTCCGTAACTCCAAGGTGCTGCTCGGGGTGTCCCGCGCGCTGCCCGCGCAGGCCGACACCTGGTTCGCGGACTTCTCCTCGGTCCTCGCGCAGAACGGCTTCCCGCAGGTCTTCAGCCCGTTCTCCAACGAGCCCATCACCGACGTACAGCCGCCCGACCCGGCGCTCGCCAACAGCGGCGTGGCCACGCGCGCGAAGCGATCCATCGTCAAGGTCGTGGGCACCGCGGACAGTTGCGGCAAGGTCCTGGAGGGCACCGGCTTCGTCTTCGCCGACCGTCGCGTGATGACCAACGCCCATGTGGTGGGCGGCGTCGACGAACCCACCGTCCAGATAGGCGGAGAGGGGCGCAAGTACGACGCGCAGGTCGTGCTGTACGACTGGAAGCGCGACATCGCCGTGCTCGACGTCCCGGATCTGGACGCGCCCGCGCTGGAGTTCACCTCCACCGACGCCCGCAGCGGCGACGGCGCGATCATCGCCGGCTTCCCGGAGAACGGCGCCTACGACGTCCGCGCCGCCCGAGTCCGCGGCCGCATCCCGGCCAACGGTCCGGACATCTACCACCGCGGCACCGTGCACCGCGACGTCTACTCGCTGTACGCGACCGTCCGCCAGGGCAACTCCGGCGGCCCGCTGCTCACGCCCGAGGGCAAGGTGTACGGCGTGGTCTTCGCGAAGTCCCTCGACGACGCCGACACCGGCTATGCGCTCACCGCGGACGAGATCCGGGAGGACATCGCCGCCGGACGCACCGCGAACGAGCAGGTGGACAGCGACAGCTGCGCGCTGTGAGCCCCTGGTGAATGAAGCCCCGGGGCGGTCAGCCGCGGGGGTGGCGCAGGCGTACCGAGACCCAGCGGGCCCGGCGGCGCAGAATGCGCGGAATCCCCACCCGGAGGTCGGTGCCCGCGAGTTGCGGGGCACTGCCGCCCTGGTGGGAGCTCAGGGCGCTGCCCGAGCGGCGGTTGCGTGCTACGTCGTTGTAGTCGTGCGTCCAGCCCATACCCCGACGTCTGCCCCTGCCCCAAGGTCGATAACCGCCCCCAGGGCCCCCAATTGGCCTATGCGCCGGGCAATTGGCTGTTCGTAGTACAGGTGTTCAGATCTGGATACCGGCAGCGTCCGAACGGTCACCGACCGGGTCGGACCGGCCGTACTCATCTGTCCGGTTCAGGATCCTTCAGCCAATTGACGAGTTCCGCGGAGAAAGCGACGGGATCCTCCTCATGCGGGAAGTGTCCCAGGCCGTCGAACAGGCGCCAGCGGTACGGGGCTTCGACGTACTCGCCGGATCCTGCCGCGCTGCGGGTGCGCAGCACGGGGTCCAGGGAGCCGTGCAGATGCAGCGTGGGCACCCGGACCGGGCGCTTCATCCGACGGTTGAACTGGATGCCGTCGGGACGGGCCAGCGAGCGGACCATCCAGCGGTACGGCTCGATCGAGCAGTGCGCGGTCGAGGGGATGCACATCGCACGGCGGTACATGTCCACCGCGTCGTCCTCCGGCAGCCGCGGCCCGGACCAGTCCCGGATCAGCCGCCCCACCAGCGCCCCGTCGTCGGCGGTGAGCTGCCGCTCCGGGATCCAGGGCCGCTGGAACCCCCAGATGTAGGAGCCGGCGGTCGTCTGCTTGACGTCCGCGAGCATCGCCGAGCGCCAGCGCCGCGGATGCGGCATCGAGGCGACCGCGAGCCGCCGTACCAGCTTCGGGCGCATCACCGCCGCCGTCCACGCCAGATAGCCGCCCAGGTCGTGGCCGACGAGGGCGGCGTCCGGCTCGCCGAGGGAGCGGATCACTCCGGTGATGTCGAGTGCCAGGTTGGCGGGGTCGTACCCGCGCGGGGTGCGGTCGCTGCCGCCGACCCCGCGCAGGTCCATGGCGACGGCCCGGAACCCGGCGTCGGCGAGCGCCGGGAGCTGGTGCCGCCAGGTCCACCAGAACTGCGGGAAGCCGTGCAGGAGCAGGACCAGCGGCCCGTCGCCCATCTCGGCGATATGGAAGCGCGCACCATTGGCCGCCACGTCCCGATGGGTCCAGGGACCATCGAGTCGTGCGACCGAGGCAGGCTGCGCCGGAGGGGTGGGGGCAGGGTCCGTCATGACGACGAGCGTGCCACAGGCTCGAGCGCGGCGGGCGACCGGTCCTCCAGGGCCGGCGCCGGACGCGGGTGCGGCTTGGCGTTCTGAAGGACGCCCGCCGTCTCCTTCATCGAGGCGGCGACCTTCTGCGGGCCCTTGCCCTTCTTGGCCTTCTTCGCGAAGACGACGCCGATGAGCGCGAGGGCCACGGCGATGAGCACGTTCGCGGCGAAGGAGAGCAGGAAGCAGAGGGCGAGATTCCAGTCGCTCCAGGTCCGGATGCCGTACGCCAGGGCGAAGTTGAGCATCGGCAGGGAGAACAGCAGCACCGCGCCGGCCACCACGAACGCGCCGCCGCTGGTCGCGCCGCGCTTCACGTCCCGCTTGAGCTGCGCCTTGGCCAGAGCGATCTCGTCGTGCACCAAGGCCGACATCTCGGTCGTCGCCGAGGCGAACAGCTGGCCGATGCTGCGTTCGGCGCCGACCGGGCTGCCGTCGGGTGCGCTCATCGCGTTCTCCCTCTTGTGACTTCTGACCGTCTGGGTGAGGTCTCGTCTTTTGTACCGTCCCGTCAGATCATGCCCGACGGTTGTTCTCCTCGCCTGCCCCGCCCGCCACTTCGGCAAGCCGCGCAAGCTCCGCGGCCCTCTCCGCCGCCTTCTCCTCGGCGATCCGGCGGTGCTCGGCAGCCTTGCGCTCATGGATGGCGGCCATCCGCAGGTGGTACTCCGGATCGTCCTGCTCGTAGATGTCGGGGACGCCGGAGAGGTCCTCGTCGCGCTCCTCGTCCTCGGTCATCCTGCGGTACCGGCTGTTCCGTATCTTCAGCAGCACGGTCGCCAGGGTCGCCGCGATGAGGGAGCCCAGCAGAACGGCAGCCTTGACCTCGTCCGTCAGGGTGGCGTCGCCCTCGAAGGCGAGCTCGTCGATGAGCAGCGAGACGGTGAAGCCGATGCCGGCCAGAGTCGCCACCGCGAAGACGTCCGCCCAGGCCAGTTCGTCGCTGAGGGAGGCTTTGGTGAAGCGGGCCGTCAGCCAGGTACCGCCGAAGATGCCGACCGCCTTGCCGACGACGAGTCCGAGCACGACGCCCAGGGTCTCCGGCCGGGTGAACACCTCGCCGAGCGCCCCGCCCGAGACGGCGACACCGGCGCTGAACAGGGCGAACAGCGGTACCGCCAGGCCCGCCGAGAGCGGCCGGACCAGGTGCTCGATGTGCTCGCCGGGGGAGTGCTGCTCGCCCTCGTGCGGGTGGCAGCGCAGCATCAGGCCCATGGCGACACCGGCGATGGTGGCGTGGATGCCGCTGTTGTACATCAGCGCCCAGATCACGAGCGCGAGCGGGACGTAGACGTACCAGCCGCGGACGTTCTTGCGCAGCAGCAGCCAGAAGACCGCGAGACCGGCCACGGCGCCGCCGAGCGCGGCGAAGTTCAGGGTGTCGGTGAAGAAGATCGCGATGATCAGGATCGCGAAGAGGTCGTCGACGACGGCGAGGGTGAGCAGGAAGGCGCGCAGCGCGCTCGGCAGGGAGGTGCCGATGACGGCGAGCACGGCGAGCGCGAAGGCGATGTCGGTGGCGGTGGGCACGGCCCAGCCGTCCAGGGAGCCGTCGCCGACGACGTTGGTGAGGACGTAGACGAGCGCTGGTACGGCCATTCCGCACAGCGCGGCCACCACCGGCAGTACGGCGGCCTTCGGGTCCCTGAGGTCACCGGCGACCAGCTCTCGCTTGAGTTCGATCCCGGCGACGAAGAAGAAGATCGCGAGCAGTCCGTCGGCGGCCCAGTGCGCGACCGACAGATCGAGGCCGAGCGCGGCGGGCCCGATGTGGTAGTGGCTGACGCTGTCGTAGCTGTCGCTCAGTGCCGGGACGTTCGCCCAGACCAGCGCCGCGACGGCGGCCACGAGCAGCAGCACACCGCCGACGGTCTCGGTGCGCAGCGCGTCCGCGACGAAGGTCCGCTCGGGCAGGGACAGCCGTCCGAGAACCTTGCGGCTGGTGTGGGGCGCGGACACGGGAACCTCCGGAAAGTGGGCAGCACAAACACTTGCCGACCAGACTTCCCGGCGCACCTTTAGCGATTTTACGTTTTCTTAGCGTACCTAACCTGTGCGCGGCAGGCATACGGCGGACCCCGTGACGCACGTCGGGGAGCGCCCGGCGCCGGACGCTCCCCGCGGTGTGACGGCCCGCTCAGTCCTCGCTGGGCGCGGCCGGCAGCTTGGCCTGGATGAGGTCCATGACCGTGGAGTCGGTCAGCGTGGTGACGTCGCCCAGCTCACGGTTCTCCGCGATGTCCCGCAGCAGTCGGCGCATGATCTTGCCGGAGCGGGTCTTCGGCAGCTCCGCCACCGGCAGGATCCGCTGGGGCTTGGCGATCGGGCCGAGCGTCGCGCCCACGTGGTTGCGCAGCTCCGCCACCAGGTCCTCGGTCTCCGCCGCCGTACCCCTGAGGATCACGAAGGCGACGATGGCCTGCCCGGTCGTCTCGTCCGCCGCGCCGACGACGGCCGCCTCGGCGACCGAGGGGTGCGACACGAGCGCCGACTCGACCTCGGTGGTGGAGATGTTGTGGCCGGACACGAGCATGACGTCGTCGACCCGGCCGAGCAGCCAGACGTCGCCGTCCTCGTCCTTCTTCGCGCCGTCACCGGCGAAGTACTTGCCCTCGAAACGCGCCCAGTAGGTGTCGAGGAAGCGCTGGTCGTCGCCCCAGATGGTGCGCAGCATCGACGGCCACGGCTCGGTCAGGACCAGATAGCCGCCACCGCCGTTCGGCACCTCGTTGGCCTCGTCGTCGACGACGGTCGCGGCGATACCGGGCAGCGGGGTCTGGGCGGAACCGGGCTTGGTCTCGGTGACGCCGGGCAGCGGCGAGATCATCATCGCGCCGGTCTCGGTCTGCCACCACGTGTCGACGATCGGCTTGGTGTCGGCGCCGATGTGCTTGCGGTACCAGATCCAGGCCTCGGGGTTGATGGGCTCACCGACGGAACCGAGGATGCGGAGGGAGGACAGGTCGAACTTCGCGGGGATGTCGTCGCCCCACTTCATGAACGTACGAATGGCGGTCGGCGCCGTGTACAGGATGGTGACCCCGTACTTCTGCACGATCTCCCACCAGCGACCCTGGTGCGGGGTGTCCGGCGTGCCCTCGTACATGACCTGCGTGGCGCCGTTCGCGAGCGGCCCGTAGACGATGTATGAGTGCCCCGTGACCCAGCCGACGTCGGCCGTGCACCAGAACACGTCGGTCTCCGGCTTGAGGTCGAAGACGGCGTGGTGGGTGTACGCGACCTGGGTGAGGTAGCCGCCGGAGGTGTGCAGGATGCCCTTCGGCTTACCCGTCGTACCGGACGTGTAGAGGATGAAGAGCGGGTGCTCGGCCTCGAAGGCCTCGGGGGTGTGCTCGGCGGACTGCCGCTCGACGATCTCGTGCCACCACACGTCACGGCTGTCGTTCCAGGCGACGTCCTGGCCGGTGCGCCGCACGACGAGCACATGCTCCACGTTGTCGACGCGGTCGATCGCCTCGTCCACGGCCGGCTTGAGCGCGGACGGCTTGCCGCGCCGGTAACCGCCGTCGGAGGTGATGACGACCTTGGCGTCGGCGTCCTGGATACGGGTCGCGAGCGCGTCCGCGGAGAAGCCGCCGAAGACGACGGAGTGCGCGGCGCCGATCCGGGCGCAGGCGAGCATCGCCACGGCCGTCTCGGGGATCATCGGCATGTAGACGGCGACCCGGTCGCCCTTGCGGACACCCAGCTCCAGCAGCGCGTTCGCCGCCTTGGAGACCTCGTCCTTGAGCTCGGCGTAGGTGATGGCGCGGCTGTCGCCGGGCTCCCCCTCGAAGTGGATGGCGACCCGGTCTCCGAGCCCGGCCTCCACATGCCGGTCCACGCAGTTGTACGCGACATTGAGCTCGCCGTCCTTGAACCACTTCGCGAACGGCGGGTTCGACCAGTCCAGCGTCTCGGTCGGCTCCTTGGCCCAGGTCAGCCGACGGGCCTGCTCGGCCCAGAAGCCGAGCCTGTCAGCCTTGGCCTGTTCGTACGCCTCCGCCGTGACGTTGGCGTTCGCGGCCAGGTCAGCGGGCGGCGCGAAGCGTCGCTCCTCCTTCAAGAGGTTGGCCAGGCTTTCATTGCTCACGACATCTCCCTTTCCCAGGGTGTCCGTTGTGTCCCAGGCCACAGCTCATCAGACCCGGGGGCTCGATGACAAGGGCCGACGGGAAATTGGTTTAGACCTGTTGTGGGTCTCGTGGGGTCTCTCTCGTACGTCGGCTTCGGCGGCCGGAGTCACACGTACTCACGGACGTCGACCAGGCAGAGTTCATGGTCTGTAACGCCTCTCACACTCCGGCCCAAGTACGGGTGTAACGCCACCCACGAGAAGGGAGTTCCGAGTGGAAGGGATACGGGGCGGGCCGCAGGCGGCCGTTCGCGACCCTGAACTCTTCGAGGAGTTCTACCGGCGCCATGTGGACGCCATGACGTCCTTTGTGGCCCGGCGTGTGGCGGACCCGCACACGGTCGCCGACCTCACCGCCGAGATCTTCCTCGCGGTCCTCGACTCCGCCCACACCTACCGCCCGGGACGGGGCAGCGAGACCGCCTGGCTCTACGGGATCGCCCGCAACGTCGTCGCGGGCGAGTACCGCCGGGTGGCCCGCGAGACCGCCCGCGACCGGCGCATCTCCGGCCGGCGGCTCCTGGAACCCGACGATATCGCCCGCCTGGAGGACAAGCTCGACGCGGAGAGCCCCGGCCGCCGCGCCCTCGCCGCCCTGGAACGGCTCCCCGCGGGGGAGCGAGCCGTTCTGGAGCTGATCGTGGTCGACCAGCTGACGGTTCCCGAGGCCGCCGCCGCACTGGGCATCACCCAGGTCACGGCCCGCGTACGGCTGCACCGCGCGCGCAAGTCGCTGCGCCGGGCGGCGGACGAGCCCGCCGACGGACCCCGCGGCACATCCCTGTCATACGTCACCGGAGAAACCGGGGGAGAGGCATGACCACCAGGCCGACATTCGAGGACCGACTGCTCGCAGAACTGCACCGCGAGATCGACCTGCGCGCGGGGGACCTTGCGGCGGAGGACCGTACGACGGACGGGGCGCCGACGTCCGTGTGGCGCCGCCGCCGTACGGCCCTCACCGCGCCGAGGCTCGGCCTCGTCGCCCTGGCCTGCGCCGCCGTCGCGGGCGCCTGGGTGCTGGTTCCGGGCTCCCCCGCCGAAAGCCCGGCCTACGCGGTGGTGTCGCACCCGGACGGGACCTTGACGGTCACCATGAACGAGTTCGGCCTCGGCGGCACTCTGCCGGACGGACTCGTCGAACGGCTCAAGGCACACGGCATCCACGTGGTCGTGGACGATGTGCCGGACGGCTACGAGTGCACCCAGCCCCGGGGGGAGGCGGTCCGGGGCCGCTCCGATGCGGATGGGGGCCCCGGCCGGGTGTTCGACCTGCGGCGCGGGGACTCCCTGGCCGTCGAGAAGATGGGGCAGCGCCAGCCCGACGGGAGCTTCCTGCCGGTCACCGGCCTCTCCTTCCTCCGCGGTGAGGCCGCCCCGTGCAATCCGGTCCCCGCCCCGCCCCGCCCGGGGGAGACATCCGGTCCCCGCTGAGCGGGGAGTACGTAGGCTCACCGGGGCGCGCGGGGCCCGGACTGCGCCGGACTGCGCAGACCGTCCGCGTCGGTCACACGGTCGAACTCCTCCGCGCTGGACGCGTCGGTGAGCAGATACGCCTGCGCCTCGCCCACGTGGAAGTACATCCCGTGCAGTTCCAGCACCCCCTCCCGCAGCGCCTGTGACACCGACTCGTGGGCCCGCAGATGCTCCAACTGCTGGACCACATTGGTCAGGCACAGCTGCTCGACCGCGTCGGCCGGCGCCCGCCCCGCCAGCCGGGCCCACGGCCGACCCTCGTCGGCCATGCGCTCAAGACTCGGCAGCCCGTGCCGCAGCCACCTCTTGAGCGGTGTCCGCGCGCCGCCGGGTTCGGAGTTGAGCAGCGCCTGCATGGCCCCGCACCCGGAGTGCCCGCACACCGTGATGGAGCGCACCTTCAGCACCTCCACCGCGTACTCGATCGCGGCCGCCACCGAGTCGTCCCCGCTCTCCTCCCCGGGCAGCGGCACGAGGTTGCCCACATTGCGCACCACGAACAGGTCCCCTGGACCACTGGAGGTGATCATCGAGGTGACCAGGCGCGAGTCGGCACAGGTGAGGAACAGCTGGGAGGGCCGCTGCCCTTCCCGCGCCAGCCGGGCCAGCTCACCGCGCACCAGCGGTGCGGTGTTGCGCTGGAACGCGCTGATGCCACGCGCCAGTTCATGCCCGCTCGGCCCATGGGCGGGCCTGGCCCCATCCTCCGCCGCATCCGCCCCGGCTCCGGTGGAGCGGCCCGGGGTGTCCGGCCCGGCGCCGGTCGTGGGCGCGAGCTGCGGGCGCTCGCACTGGTGGTTGCGCCAGGGCGTCCAGGGGCTGCAACGGCAACCGGTGGGGGCGGCCGGGTCGGCGGACCGGGCTTCCGCCTGCCCGGTGACGGGGACTCCGGGCTCGGCGATCCGCAACCCCGCACGACGGCCGGTGAGCTCGACGGAACCGCCCCGCGCGGTGTGCGTGCTCTGCCAGTCCTGGAGCGTCTCGTACGCCGCGTGGTCCATGAAGGAACCGTCCAACTCCACGATGGCACGGGTCCCTTGGGGAACGAGATGCAGGGCACGGCTGAGCCGGGGCACCGCGAGGAAGGTCAACTGGCCTCGGACGCGTACGTGATGGACTCCTTCCTTCTCGTCGTGGGTGATCCGGGTGCGGGCGAGACGGTGCAGGGCGACGGCGACGGCGACCGCGATCCCCAGCGTCACGCCCTCCAGGACGCCGAGGAAGACCACGCCGGCGGTGGTGACGGCGTAGACCGGCACTTCTCGGTGGCGGGTCACCGTGCGGATGTGGTGCAGGGACACCATCTGGATGCCGACGGCCATCACCAGGGCGGCGAGCGAGGCGAGCGGGATGAGCTCCAGGATCGGGACCATCAGCAGCGCGGCGACTACTACGAGAACGCCGTGCAGCATCGTGGAGTTCCGGCTCACGGCACCCGCGTTCACATTCGCCGAACTTCGCACCGCGACCCCGGCCACGGGCAGTCCGCCGAGGCCGCCGGAGACGATGTTGGCGGCGCCTTGCCCGAGCAGCTCGCGGTCCAGGCCGGAGCGGCCGACGTCGGCCGGCGGTCCGGGGCGGGCGGCGATCAGCTTGTCCACGGCGACCGCGCCGAGCAGCGACTGCACACTGCACACCAGGGTCGTGGTCAGCACGGCCGCAACGATGCCGAGCACCGGGCCTTCGGGGAGTCCGGCCAGCGCATGGCTGGTCCAGGACGGCAGGTCGACCTTGGGCAGCTTCAGCGCGGCGAGCGAGGCGGCAACGGTGGCTCCGGTGACGGCGATCAGGGCGGCCGGGATCCTGCGCAGGAGCTGTCCGGCCCGGCCGGGGATGCGCGGCCAGAGCAGCAGCAGGGCGAGGGTGAGAGCGCTCACCGAGACGGCGGCCGGGTGCAGCTTCGCCAACTGGGCGGGCAGGGCGCGCAGGTTGTCGGGGACGGAGCTCTGCGGGGTGCCGCCGAGGACGATGTGCAGCTGGGCGACGGCGATGGTGACGCCGATGCCCGCGAGCATGCCGTGCACGATGGCGGGGCTGACGGCGAGCGCGGTGCGCGCCACGCGCAGACAGCCCAGGCCGAGTTGGACGACCCCGGCGAGGACGGTGATGGCGCAGGTCGTGCGCCAGCCGTAGCGCTGGATGAGGTCGGCGGTGACCACCGTGAGACCGGCGGCGGGGCCGCTGACCTGGAGCGGGGAGCCACCGAGGCGGCCGGCGACGAGTCCGCCGACGGCGGCGGCGACCAGCCCGGCCTGGAGGGGTGCGCCGGTGGCGAGCGCGATGCCGAGGGACAGCGGCAGGGCGATCAGGAAGACCGCGACGGACGCGGACACATCGGCACCGGCGAGCCGGAAGCGACGGTGCCGGGTGGGTGGCGGACTGTGGGACTGGTGGGAGTGCTCGGGCCGAGTGGGGTCGGTGGTGCGGGTGGGGACGCAGGCTGACATGGTTCCCGTCTCCTCCGGGGCAGCGCGGTCGCGGATCTGGCGGTCCCCGTCGGGATGGCGGGGGGTCGGGTCGGCGGCCGTGGGTCACGGCATGCAGCGGCGGGATGAATCAACGCTCGGTAAACGGATCGTAATGCAGAGTAAAGGGTGGGCATAGAGTTTCCGGGCAAATGGGCGAATAGCTCACCTGAATGAGTGAAGTGGCTCTTCGGTCGGCTTGTCGTATTAATTCCTTCTCGGCCCCGTGCAATCTTGACGGCGCTGTCGGCTCTTTTCCGGCAGATCGCCAGAAAACGCCTCTTTCGGCGTTGGCCCCGAGAGAAGGAAGTAGGTGGGCGGAACATGGCCGCCACCCAGAGGATCGCCGCGGGCGCCGTAATCGCCGCGGTCTGTGCCGTATCACTCGCCGGCTGCGGGACCGGCAACGAGGGCGCGAAGGCCGGAGCCCCCGGTCCACAGAGGGCGAAGCCGGCCCAGGCGCCGCCCAAGAGCCCGGTGCGGCTGATCGGCGACGGCTCGACCGCGTACACCGGGGCCCAGCCGCATCTGCCGCGGCCCGAGCGCCTGAAGCCGGGTCAGAAACCGCCGCAGTTCGTGGTGTTCTCCTGGGACGGCGCGGGCGAGGACGGACAGCGGCTGTTCTCCCACTTCCGCAAGGTCGCCAAGGCCAACAACGCGACGATGACGTACTTCCTGAGTGGTGTGTACATGCTCCCCGAGGACAAGCGGGACCTGTACCGGCCGCCGCAGCACTCGCCGGGCCGCTCCGACATCGGCTTCAACGACGAGCAGGGCATCGCCGACACCGTCGAGCAACTGCGCGGCGCGTGGCTGGAGGGCAACGAGATCGGCACCCACTTCAACGGCCACTTCTGCGGCAAGGGCGGCGGTGTGGGCGAGTGGTCCGTGGCGGAGTGGAAGGAGGAGATCGCGCAGGCGAAGCACTTCGTGAAGTCCTGGAAGACCAACACCGGGATGACGAAGTCCTCGCCGCTGCCTTTCGACTACGACAAAGAGCTCATCGGCGCCCGCACCCCGTGCCTGGAGGGCCGCGAGAACTTCATGCAGGCCGCCCGCGAACTGGGCTTCCGCTACGACACCAGCGGCGTCAACAACCAGGTCTGGCCCAAGAAGAAGGACGGCCTGTGGGACCTGTCGATGCAACTGGTGCCGTTCCCCGGGCACAAGTTCGAGCAGTTGACCATGGACTACAACTTCATGGTCAACCAGTCCGGCACCACCAGCCAGGGTGACCCCGACAAGTACGACTTCTGGGGCGACCAGATGCGCGACGGCCTGCTCCAGGGCTTCCAGCGGGCCTACGACGGCAACCGCGCGCCGCTGATCATCGGCAACCACTTCGAGTCCTGGAACGGCGGCACCTATATGCGGGCCGTCGAGGAGGTCGTCGAGACCGTGTGCACCCAGGCCGAGGTGCGCTGTGTCTCCTTCCGCCAGCTCGCGGACTGGCTGGACGCCCAGGACCCCACGACGCTGGCCAAGCTCACCACGCTGACGGTCGGCGAGACCCCGCAGCAGGGCTGGGCGGACTTCCTGTCGGGCCGCCCGGCCCCGGCCCCCAAGGGAGTGCCCGGGGCACCGGCGGCCCGGCAGTAGCGCCCGCCCAGGCGGTCAGGCGCTCACCCGCTCATGCGGGAGCGACGACGCTCTCGTCGAGGACGAACGAAGGGTCGACCTGCGCGGCCAGGTCGGCCCCGGTCCGCTCGTTCGCCCACGACTGCGCGTTCTTCAGATGGAAGTGCACCATCTGGCGGGTGTAGCGCTGCCAGTCCCGGCCGTCGTACGTCGCGTCCACGGCCTCCCGCAACCGGTGCAGGGCGCGGTGGTTGGCGTCCTCCAGGAGCTCGAACCGGGGCGGGCGGCCCTTCTCCATGGCGCGCACCCAGTCCGAGTGCCCGACCGTGACGAGCAGGTCGTCCCCAACCTCCGCGCGCAGGAAGTCGAGGTCCTCCTCGCCGTGCACCTTGTTGCCGACGACCTTCAGTTCGACGCCGAAGTCGCGGGCGTACTCCTTGTACTGGCGATAGACGGAGACCCCCTTCCGGGTCGGCTCGGCGACGAGGAACGTCATGTCGAAGCGGGTGAACATGCCGGAGGCGAAGGAGTCCGAGCCCGCGGTCATGTCCACCACGACGTACTCGTCACGCCCGTCCACCAGGTGGTTCAGGCACAGCTCCACCGCTCCCGTCTTGGAGTGGTAGCAGGCGACCCCCAGGTCGGCGTCGGTGAAGGGGCCGGTGACCATCAAACGGACGGCGCCGCCGTCGAGTTCCACCGGCCGGGCGCAGGCGTCGTAGACCGGATTGGGCTCGCACACCCGCAGCAGCCGGGAGCCCTCGCCGGGCGGGGTGGTCTTGATCATCGTCTCGGTGGAGGCGATGCGCGGGTTCGAGCCGCGCAGGTAGCTCTTGATCAGTGGGAGCCGGTCGCCCATCGCCGGCAGCGCGGCCGCCTCGGGGTCGTCGAGGCCGAGCGCTGCCCCCAGGTGCTGGTTGATGTCGGCGTCGATCGCGAGCACCGGCGCCCCGGTCGCCACGAGATGCCGGATGAACAGGGACGACAGGGTCGTCTTGCCGCTGCCGCCCTTCCCGACGAAAGCAATTTTCATGTTCAGTAAGGGTAGTGGTGAATGGGCTGTGGGTGACAGGCGGACGTGAAGAAGGCCACTCGATCGTGGAGTGGAGCCGTGGGGTGCGTAATGTCGTACTCATGAGTACGACAGGCGCGACCGCCGATCCGCTCGCGGCCCTGGGCGCGCTGCCCGGTGTGGCCGAGTCCGTGGAGTCCGTGCGCAAGGCCGTGGACCGGGTCTACGGACACCGGATCATGCGCCGCCGCAGCAACGCGATCACCTCCGAGGCGGCGCTGCGCGGCGCCCGCGGCTCTGCGGCCCTGTCCGGCGCCGACTGGGCGCTGGAAGAGGTGCGCAGGCGCACCGACTTCAGCGGTGACGACGAGGCGCGCATCGTGGGCGCGGCCCTGCGGCTGACCGCCGAGGCGGGGCAACTGCTGTCCATCTGGCGGCAGTCGCCGCTGCGGGTGCTGGCCCGACTGCATCTGGTGGCGGCGGCGACCAACGGCCCGGAGGTCGGGCGTCCGCGCCAGGACGGTGAGCCGATCGACGAGTCGGTCGTCGAGCTGCCGCTGCCGAGCGCCGCCGAGGTCAACGGACGCCTTGAGGGCCTGTCCGAGCTGATCATCGCGGGCGGCTCCGCCCCGGCGCTGGTGACGGCGGCCGTGGTGCACGGCGAACTGATGGCGCTGCGCCCCTTCACCTCCCACAACGGCCTGGTCGCCCGCGCGGCCGAACGCATCGTGCTGGTGGGCAGCGGCCTCGACCCGAAGTCCGTGTGCCCGTCGGAAGTGGGCTACGCCGAACTCGGCCGCGCGGCCTATCTCGCGGCGCTCGACGGCTATGTCTCCGGCACGCCCGAGGGCATGGCGGCCTGGATCGCGCACTGCGGCAAGGCGGTCGAGCTGGGTGCGCGCGAGTCGACGGCGGTATGCGAGGCGCTGCAACGCGGGGCGGCGTAAAAGGCCGGAGAAGGCCGGGAACAGGGTTGCGGCGGTACGAGGATTCGTACCGCCGCTGGCATGTTCACCGGGTTACCAAGCGTCCTCGATATGTTGCCCATCAGGTCGGGGACTTTGCCCGTCACCTGGTGCGGCTGGCCCGTAATCGACGGGTCGACGTCGCGTGGGTGCCCGGTGTTCATGCTCGGTCCGTGGGGCCAATTGCGTTTTTAAGGTGATCCTCTCGGATGTCCTTGGTCTCGCGGGCCGTTGACTCCTTTCTACTCCAGCTCCGGAGCAAGCGGAAGCCCTGGCTGCGGTTCTTTACTTTTGACCCCAAAAGCGAGCCAAACGGGCACCGGAATGCCGAACGTCCCCAAGGGGCGGTGTCGGCGCAGGTCAGACGACCGCGGTACGGCGGCGGCTGGCGTACCAGACGAGGCCCGCGGTGGCCGCCGCGGCTCCTATGGCGGCCGCCGCGACGAGCGCCGGACGGGCGGGGACGGAGAGCGCGGGGAACCGCTGCTTGAGCCGTACCGGGCGGTGGAAATCGAGAATCGGCCACCCGCGTGAGAGTGCCTCGCGGCGCAACGCGCGGTCCGGGTTCACGGCGTGCGGACGGCCCACGGACTGGAGCATCGGCAGATCGGTCACCGAGTCGCTGTAGGCGTAGCAGCGCGAGAGGTCGTACCCCTCGGACGCGGCCAGCTCCTTGATGGCCTCGGCCTTCGTCGGGCCGTACGCGTAGTACTCCACCTCGCCGGTGAAGCAACCGTCGTCCCCTACGACCATTCGGGTGGCCACCACCCGGTCGGCGCCGAGCAGTTCGCCGATCGGCTCGACCACCTCGGCGCCCGACGTGGACACGATGACCACGTCGCGGCCGGCGGTGTGGTGCTCCTCGATGAGGGAGGCGGCCTCGTCGTAGATGATCGGGTCGATCAGGTCGTGCAGGGTCTCGGCGACGATCTCCTTGACCTGCTGGACGTTCCAGCCGCGGACGAGCGCCGAGAGGTACTCCCGGGTGCGCTCCATCTGGTCATGGTCCATACCGCCCACGCGGAAGACGAACTGGGCGTATGCGGTCCGCAAGGCGGCCCTGCGGTTGATCAGTCCGCCTTGGTAGAAGGACTTGCTGAACGTGAGCGTGCTCGACTTCGCAATGACCGTCTTGTCCAGGTCAAAGAAGGCCGCTGTGCGGGGCAAGGAGTGGTTTTCCACGACCCCGAGCATAGGCGCAGCCCATTCGGCGTAAGGTGTGGCGCGTGGGTTTGCCTGAGAGGGCTCTCGGGTACACCATGGAAGTCACGGATCGTTCGCGACCGTGCTAACCCGGTCCGGCTCCTCCCCCCCCGAGTCGGCCGTGGGGACGACCCCCGCTCTCCCCCCCGGCGGGGGTCGTCGCATGTCCGAACGGTTTTTCTCTCTTTTCCAGTGGCCTTGAGGCCTGAAGAGGCGGTTTCGGCCGCCTCTTCGGCATGCCCATGATCCGTCACTGTGTGTAGCTGTCGCGCTGCTCTGCGGAAGTCGCACGGGAGTTGGTTCAAGGCTCACCGGTTTGGGTGACGGCGATATTCACAGCCGCTGAGTTGTACACAGTTTTCGACCAAGATCCACACGATTTCCGGCATCGCTGCACCGTGATTCCGACGCGTCCCGCCGGGGCCGACTTCATGGCCGGCTCCGGTTAGTCCGACGTGTTTGGCCGGTTCGTATCGGCCGCTCATATGGAGACCGGTTGCCCGGTTCTTCACACGTTTGGGAATCGCGGGGCCGCAGGGGCTGCGCGAGAGAAGCAGCAAGGGGGAGACCATGGCCGCAGCCGCCACACAGGAACCGCCGCCCGCCGCCTCGGGCCGGCCGGGCGCACCGCTGATCGTCACCGAGGACGCCGGTCTGCTGGACGACCTGCTGCGCCTGTGCGCGGCGGCGGGCGCCACACCCGAGGTCCATCACGGGATCCCGGAGCCGCGCGGCAGTTGGGAGGCCGCGCCGCTCGTGCTGGTCGGCGACGACGCCGCCCGGCGGGTGCGCGGCGCCGCCCGCAGGCGCTCGGTGGTGCTGGTCGGCCGGGACCAGGACGACTCCGGAGTCTGGCGCCGGGCTGTCGAGATCGGCGCCGACCACGTCCTGATGCTCCCCGACGGCGAGCAGTGGCTGGTCGACCGCATCGCCGACGTGGCCGAGGGAGTCGGCAGGCCCGCCCTCACCGTCGGCGTCATCGGCGGGCGGGGCGGCGCGGGGGCATCCACGCTCGCGTGCGCCCTCGCCGTCACCTCCGCGCGGGAGGGACTGCGCACGCTGCTCGTGGACGCCGATCCGCTGGGCGGCGGACTCGACGTACTCCTCGGCGGCGAAACGGCCGAGGGACTGCGCTGGCCGGCCTTCGCCGCCTCACGCGGGCGGGTCGGCGGCGGCGCCCTGGAGGAGTCGCTGCCCCGGCTGCACGACCTGCGGGTGCTCAGCTGGGACCGCGGGGACTGCGTCGCCGTACCGCCGCAGGCCGTACGGGCGGTGCTGGCCGCCGCCCGCCGCCGGGGCGGCACGGTCGTCGTCGACCTGCCGCGCCGGATCGACGACGGTGTCGCCGAGGCGCTCGCCCAGCTCGATGTCGGCCTCCTGGTGGTCCCCGCCGAACTGCGCGCCGTCACGGCGGCCGGACGGGTGGCCTCCGCGGTCGGGATGGTGCTCGGCGATCTGCGAGTGGCGGTCCGCGGTCCGTACGCCCCCGGCCTCGACGACCGCGAGGTCGCCCGACTCCTCGGCCTGCCCCTGGCGGGAGAGGTGCCGACCGAGCCGGGACTGCGCCGTCGGCACGAGAGCAGGACGCCGCCCGCCGCGGCGGGCCGTGGCCCTTTGGCGCGCTTTTGCCGGGGGTTCTGGGAGCGGGCGTTGGTGGAGGCGGCATGAGTACGTTTCTGGGGTTGGAGGCCGTTGACGGGGCTCGCTCGGTCGACGGGGCTCGCTCCGTGGTCGGGGCCGACATGACGCCCGGGTTGTTGGACGGGGTGCGGCGCAGGCTTGCGGAGAGCGGGGCCGAGCCGACGCCCGCGCGGGTGGCGCAGGCGCTGCGTGAGCAGGGGCGGGTGCTCGGGGACGCCGAAGTACTGGGCGCGGCCGAGCAGTTGCGGTCCGAGCTGGTCGGCAGCGGGCCGTTGGAACCCCTGCTCGCCGATCCGTCGGTGACCGATGTGCTGGTCTCGGCGCCGGACCGGGTCTGGGTGGACCGCGGCGGCGGACTCGAGCTGACCGGCGTCCGCTTCCCCGACGCGGCGGCCGTACGACGCCTCGCCCAGCGGCTCGCCGCGGTGGCCGGGCGGCGCCTGGACGACGCGCGGCCCTGGGCCGACGCCCGGCTTCCCGACGGAACCCGGCTGCACGCGGTCCTGCCCCCGGTGGCCGTCGGCTGCACCTGCCTGTCCCTTCGGGTCGTACGGCCGAGGGCGTTCACGCTCGACGAACTGGTGGCCGCGGACACAGTGCCACCGGGCGGGGACCGGGTGCTGCGGGCGCTGATGGAGGCGCGGTTGTCGTTCCTCATCAGCGGGGGCACCGGCAGTGGCAAGACCACGCTGCTGAGCGCGCTGCTCGGGCTCGTCGGGCCGGGTGAGCGGATCGTGCTCGCCGAGGACTCCGCCGAGCTGCGGCCCGACCATCCGCATGTCGTACGGCTGGAGACCAGGCCCGCCAACCAGGAGGGAGCGGGGCTCGTCACGCTCCAGGACCTGGTGCGGCAGGCGCTGCGGATGCGGCCGGATCGGCTGGTCGTGGGTGAGGTGCGGGGGCCGGAGGTCATTCATTTGCTGGCTGCTCTCAATACGGGGCACGAAGGCGGCTGCGGCACTGTCCACGCCAACGCGGCGGCCGATGTCCCGGCCCGCCTGGAGGCGCTCGGTACGGCGGCGGGGCTCGACCGGGCGGCGCTGCACAGCCAGTTGGCGGCCGCGTTGTCGGTGGTCCTGCATCTCGTGCGGGGTCGTGATGGGCGGCGGCGGATCGCCGAGGTGCAGGTGCTGGAGCGGGATCCGTCGGGGCTGGTGCGGACGGTGCCCGCGCTGCGGTGGGGGACGGGGGCGTTTGTGGCGGAGCGGGGGTGGGGGCGGTTGCGGGGGCTCTTGGGGTGCGAGGTCGTTGAGCTGGGGCTGTTGCGAGGTCGGACGGGGAGCGGGGAGCGCGATGGGTGAGACGGGGATGGGTGGGGCTTCGGCCGGGGCGGTTCTCTGTGCCGGGGCGGCTGTTCTGTGGCTGATGAACGGGCGGAATGTCGGGGCGCGGCGGGCGCGGTTGCTACTCGCCGGGGGTGGGGTGATGGGGGCTGGGCCGCCCGGCTGGCGCGAGAGCGCGGTCGGTGAAGTGCGGCGGATCCGGGGGCGGTTGCGGGCCGAGTGGTGGGCGGTGGCCGTCGGGGTTGTGCTGGCGGTGCTCGGGGGCTCGGTGCTGCCGCTCGTCGCCGGGGCGGCCGGGGTGCCGTTGCTGCGACGGGTTCGGGTGGCCGGTCAGGCGCGGCGGGCTCGGGAGCGGCGGGGCGACGCGGTGATCGCGCTGTGCGCGGCGCTCGCCGGTGAGGTGCGCGCGGGACGGCAGCCGGGGGAGGCGTTGCTGCGGGCCGCGCGGTACACCGGCGGACTTGGTGAGGCGCAGGCGACGGTGCTGGCTGCCGCGCGGTTCGGCGGCGATGTCCCCGGCGCCCTCGCGGCGGCGGCGCGACAACCGGGTGCCGAGGGGCTGCTGGGGCTGGCGGCGTGCTGGCGGGTGGCCGTGGACCAGGGCGCGGGACTCGCGGCCGGACTGGACCGGCTCGAAGCGGCACTACGGGCGGAGCGGGACCAACGGGAAGACCTGCGGGCGCAGTTGGCGGGCGCCAGGTCCACGGCGCTGATGCTCGCCGGGCTACCGGTGCTGGGACTGCTCCTGGGCGCGGTCATGGGCGCCGATCCCCTGCGGGTGCTGCTGCACAGCGGTGCCGGGCTCGGATGCCTGTTCGCCGGCGGGGTGCTGGAGGGGCTGGGCGTGTGGTGGGCGCTGCGGATCGTGCGCGGGGCGGAGGCGGTGTGAGCGGGGCGAGTCGGGTGGACCGGGTTGTGAGTCGGCGAGTCGGAAGGAGGAGGCGCTGTGAGTACGGAAGTTGTCCACAGGCTGGGGGTTGTTGTGGGGATCGCGCTGGGGCTGGGGTGGCTGGTGCGGTGGGTGGGGGCCGTGCGGTGTGAGCGAAGGGCGCGGCGGCGGCTCGCCGAGCTGCTGGTCGCGGTAGAGGCACCGGCCGCGCGGAGGTTCGACGTACCGGGTTTGGCGCGGCGGTGGGTGCCTGTGGTGGCGGTGGGGTGTGCCGGGTGGGTGCTGGTCGGTGGGGTCGCCGGGGTGGTGGTCGGGCTGGTCGGTGCCGTCGCCCTGCACCGGTGGCGTGGGCGGCGGGTGGCTGCCGTGGGCGTGGAGTACGACGCCGCTGAGGCGGCCCGGCAACTTCCGCTCGCCGCCGATCTGTTGGCGGCCTGTATCGCCGCCGGTGCCGGGCCCGTGATCGCGGCGCAGGCCGTGGGTGAGGCGCTCGGCGGACCGGTGGGGGACGGGCTGACGCGGGGCGCGGCCGAGGTGCGGCTGGGTGGTGAACCCGGGGAGGCCTGGCGGAAGTTGGCGGCGCTGCCCGGTGCCGGGGACCTGGCGCGGTTGCTGGAGCGGGCCGATGTGTCCGGGCTTCCGGCGGCCGGACCGGTGGCACGGCTCGCGGCGGACGCCCGGGCCGCGTGGGCGCGGGCCGCGACGGCTCGGGCGCGCCGGGCGGCGGTACTGGTCACCGTGCCGGTGGGGCTGTGCTTCCTGCCCGCGTTCATCGCGGTGGGCGTGCTGCCGGTGGTGATCGGGCTGGCGGACGGGGTGCTGGGCGGAGGGGGTGGTGGATGACGTGGGTGCGATATCGGCGACTTGTAGTGATGTGTAGTCATTCGTGGTCATTCGTAGTCAACGGAACTGATCCTTACGGGGGTTGCCATGAGCAAGGCAGTGCGGAACAAGGCGGTACGGAAGGCAGTGCGGGCGGTGCGGGCGCGTATGCGGGCCCTCGTCGCGCGGCGGGACTCGGGGATGGTGACCTCCGAGTACGCGATGGGGATCATCGCGGCGGTGGCGTTCGCCGTGGTGCTCTACAAGGTGGTCACCAGTGGGCAGGTCAGCGCGGAGTTGCAGGCCATCGTGAAGCGGGCCCTCGATGCGCGGATGTGAGCGGCGCCGATGCGTACGGCGCGGGGGCGACCGGGGGTTCGTGACGGCGGAGTCGGCCGTGGTGCTGCCCGTGCTGGTCATGTTCGCGATGGCGCTGGTGTGGGGGCTGTTGGTGGTCGCCGCCCAGATCCAGTGCGTGGACGCGGCCCGCACGGGCGCCCGCGCCGCGGCTCGCCAGGACCCGGCCGACCAGGTCGTCGCGGTCACCCGGGAGGCCGCCCCGTCCGGCGCGAAGGTCACCGTCAGCCGGGCGGGGGACCAGGTCAGGGTGCTGGTCGTGGCCAAGCCCCCGGCGCTGCGGGGGTTGCCGTTCGAGGTGCGGGAGGAGGCCGTGGCTGCGGCGGAGCAGGACACGGCACCTTCGCAGGCGACGGCGGGGGTGAGCCCATGAGCCCCCGCTGCGCTGCCGTCCGCCGCCTCGCCGCTTCCGGATCCTCCGACCGAGGGTCCGCCACCGTATGGACCGTCTCCGCCGTGGCCGTCCTCTGCGTGGTGTTCGGAGTCGTGCTCGCCCTCGGGCAGGCCGTGGTCGCCCGGCATCGCGCGGCGGGCGGTGCCGATCTCGCGGCACTCGCGGCGGCGGACCACTGGGCGCAGGGCGGCGAGGCGGCCTGCGCCCGGGCGGAGGGGGTGGCTCGAGCGCAGGGCACCCGGCTCGTGCGGTGCGTTCTCGTGGGCGATGTGTCGGACGTGACCGCGGCGGCCGGACAGGGGCCGTTCGCCGCGGAGGTCAGGGCACGGGCGGGACCTCCGGCCGGCCTTCCGGCTCCCCCTCCGCTCCCTTCTCCGGCGCCCCCCGCAACAGCTCCGTGAGCAGCCGTACCGCGCCCCTCTTGTGCAACGGGTCGTTGCCGTTGCCGCACTTGGGGGACTGGATGCAGGACGGGCAGCCGGCGTCGCATTCGCAGGAGGCGATGGCCTGGCGGGTGGCGGTGAGCCAGGCGCGGGCGGTGTGGAAGGCGCGCTCCGCGAAGCCCGCGCCGCCGGGATGGCCGTCGTAGACGAAGACCGTGGGGAGGAGGGTGTCGGGGTGGAGGGGGACCGAGACGCCGCCGATGTCCCAGCGGTCGCAGGTGGCGAAGAGGGGCAGCAGGCCGATCGAGGCGTGCTCGGCGGCGTGCAGGGCGCCGCCGAGGATCTCCGGGGAGATCCGTGCCGCGTCGAGTTGGTCCTCGGTGACCGTCCACCACACGGCGCGGGTGCGCAGCGTACGAGGAGGGAGGTCGAGTTTCGTCTCGCCCAGTACTTCACCGGTGATCAGCCGGCGGCGCAGGAAGGAGACCACTTGGTTGGTGACCTCGACGGAGCCGTAGCACAGGCGTCCGTCGCCCCACGGAACCTCGACGTCCGTCTCCAGGACGGAGATCGAGGTGGTGTCCCGGGCCACCGTCGAATACGACGGCGAGGCCCCCTCGACCAGGGCCACCGAGTCCTCCAGGTCCAGGGAGCGCACCAGATAGGTGCGGCCCTGGTGGAGGTGGACCGCGCCTTCGTGCACGGTGGTGTGGGCGGCGCCCGCGTCGACCGTGCCGAGCAGGCGGCCCGTACCGGACTCCACGACCTGGACCGGTCGTCCGCCCCCGCCGCGGATGTCGGTGAGGTCGGCGGCCCGTTCCCGGCGCGTCCAGTGCCAGGCCTTGGTGCGGCGGCGCAGCAGCTTCGCGGCCTCCAGCTGGGGGAGGAGTTCCTCGCAGGCGGGGCCGAAGAGCGGCAAGTCCTCGTCGGTCAGGGGTAGTTCCTCCGCCGCCGCGCACAGGTGCGGGGCGAGGACGTAGGGGTTGTTCGGGTCGAGGACCGTGGATTCCACGGGCTGGTCGAACAGCGCCTCGGGGTGGTGGACGAGGAAGGTGTCCAGGGGGTCGTCGCGGGCGACCAGGACGGCGAGTGCGCCCTGCCCGGAGCGTCCGGCGCGGCCCGCCTGCTGCCACAGGGACGCGCGTGTGCCCGGGTAGCCGGAGATCACCACGGCATCCAACCCCGAGACGTCGATGCCGAGTTCGAGGGCGGTGGTGGCGGCGAGGCCGAGGAGTTCGCCGGAGTGCAGGGCCTGTTCGAGGGCGCGGCGCTCCTCGGGGAGGTAGCCGCCGCGATAGGCGGCCACGCGCCGGGCGAGCGAGCGGTCGACCTCGGCGAGCCGCTCCTGGGCGATCACCGAGATCAGCTCCGCGCCGCGCCGTGAGCGGACGAAGGCGACCGAGCGCACGCCCTGCACGGCGAGGTCGGTCAGCAGATCGGCCGTCTCGGCGGTGGCGGTACGGCGGACGGGGGCGCCCTTCTCGCCGTGCAGCTCGGTGAGCGGGGGCTCCCAGAGGGCGAACACCAGTTCACCGCGGGGTGAGGCGTCGTCGGCCACCTCGACGACCGGCAGGCCGGTCAGGCGCCGGGCGGCCACCGAGGGCTCCGCCGCGGTCGCGGAGGCCAGCAGGAAGACGGGGGAGGCGCCGTAGCGGGCGCACAGTCGGCGCAGTCGGCGCAGCACCTGGGCGACGTGCGAGCCGAAGACGCCGCGGTAGGTGTGGCACTCGTCGATGACGACGTATTTCAGCGCCTTCAGGAAGGAGGACCAGCGGGGGTGGGAGGGCAGGATGCCGCGGTGCAGCATGTCCGGGTTGGTGAGGACGTAGTTGGCGTACTGGCGGATCCACTCGCGTTCCTCGAACGGCGTGTCGCCGTCGTACACGGCCGACCGGACAGAATGACCCAGCGGTTGTGAAAGTTCCTTCACCGATCGGCACTGATCTGCCGCGAGCGCCTTGGTCGGGGCCAGGTAGAGCGCGGTGGCGCCGCGGCCGTTCGGGGCCTCGGAACCGTCCAGCAGGGCGGACAGCACGGGCATCAGATAGGCCAGCGACTTGCCCGAGGCGGTGCCGGTGGCGACGACCACCGACTCGCCGTCCAGGGCGTGCTCGGCGGCCAGTGCCTGGTGGGCCCAGGGGTGCTCGACGCCGGCGTTCTGCACGGCCGCGACGACTTCCGATCGGATCCGGTCAGGCCAGACGGCATGACGGCCCTCACGCGGGGGCACATGCTCCGTATGAGTGATGCGCGAAGCCCGGTTCGGCCCGGAGGCGAGCCGGCCCAGCACCGTGCCCGGGTCCACCCGGGAAACGGGGCCCGTCAGGGATCGATCGGATCGGTGATTCTTGGCCATCGGCACCGAGTGTGTCACTGGCGTGACGGACAATGGGACCAAGGCGTCGTGCACGCCTGCCGGTAAGTGATTGAATGCCATCGCGGCTGGCGAACCGTCCTGGGGGCTTCAAGCCGAGGTGTCCCGTGGGGCGACCGCTCGATAGCAAGGTGCTGGAGGATCCGTGGACCTGTCCCTGTCGACCCGTACCGTCGGCGATCGTACGGTCGTCGAGGTCGGTGGCGAAATCGACGTATATACCGCGCCCAAGCTGCGCGAGCAGCTGGTCGAGCTGGTGAACGACGGGAGTTTCCATCTCGTCGTCGACATGGAGGGTGTCGACTTCCTCGACTCCACCGGGCTCGGCGTGCTGGTCGGCGGCCTGAAGCGAGTGCGCGCCCATGAGGGCTCGCTGCGCCTGGTCTGCAACCAGGAGCGCATTCTGAAGATCTTCCGCATCACCGGCCTCACCAAGGTGTTCCCGATCCACACCTCGGTCGAGGAAGCGGTGGCGGCCACCGACTGACGACCGCCTCCGGGGCGGTCTCGGCCCCGGGACGGAAGTAGTTCAAGAAGGGGGACCGGGTGCTCGGCGGCCCGGCCCTCCGGACAGCACGCCCGTAGTTGCGAGGGGGATGCATGGCCACCGTTGAACTCCGCTTCAGCGCGCTGCCGGAGCACGTCAGGACCGCACGACTGGTCGCGGCGGCGGTGGCACGCAGGGCCGGAGTGGACGAGGCCGTCCTGGACGAGGTGCGCCTCGCTGTCGGCGAGGCGTGCACCCGTGCCGTCGGACTGCATCAGCTGGGCGGGGTCACGGCACCGGTGCGGGTGGCGCTGCACGAGGAGGAGAAGCAGTTCTCCATCGAGGTCGGCGACGAGGCGCCGCGCTCCGCTCCGGGTGACCGGGCGCCGGGCGCCGCGGGCGAGGACGCCGACGCGGAGGCCGAGGAGGACGAGATGGGCCTCGCGGTCATCAGCGGCCTCGTCGACGACGTAGAGGTCACCGCAGGCGAGCACGGCGGCCTGATCCGGATGACCTGGCCGACGACTCCGGCCGAGGCCGAGCTTCCCTGACCCGCTTCCCTGACCCCCGTTTTTCAGACTGGATCACCCGAAGGGCCCTACCCAGGTAGGGCCCTTCGGCATTTCGTGAATTCCTTCACGATCATTCCCCCGATAATTCGATCAAGTTCCTGCCGGGGTCAATCCAGGCGTCAATGCCTTTGAGGCATTACCACTTTCGGGTTCCGTGGTCGGGGGTCGATCATTTGCTGAAGAGCATGTGAAGACCAATTTCGTTAACCGCGCACTGTTTTGATCAGGTTCCGGTACCTACAATCCGTCCACATCTTGAGCTCAGCCCAAGCGTCAAGGAGGACGAATGGCGGGGCTTTCTACCCCTCATCAGTTGGATCACCCCACAACCTTCGCAGCCGCAGTTCTGACCGACGGCAACCGTGCCCTGGTGATGGTCATCGGTGTCGTCGCCCTGGCGGCACTGGTGGTCGCCGGCGTACTGGTACGCCAGGTGCTCGCGGCCGGCGAGGGCACCGACAGCATGAAGAAGATCGCGGCGGCGGTCCAGGAAGGCGCCAACGCCTATCTGGCCCGGCAGTTGCGCACGCTCGGCGTATTCGCCGTGGTCGTGTTCTTCCTGCTCATGCTGCTGCCCGCGGACGACTGGAATCAGCGCATCGGCCGATCGGTGTTCTTCTTGATCGGCGCCGCGTTCTCGGCGGCCACCGGCTATATCGGCATGTGGCTCGCCGTTCGCAGCAATGTGCGCGTCGCCGCCGCGGCCAGGGAAGCGACCCCGGCGGAGGGTGAGCCCGAAAAGGATCTCACCGCCGTCTCGCACAAAGCCATGAAGATCGCTTTCCGCACGGGCGGCGTCGTCGGCATGTTCACGGTGGGGCTCGGTCTGCTGGGCGCCTCCTGTGTGGTGCTGGTGTACGCGGCCGACGCGCCGAAGGTGCTGGAGGGCTTCGGCCTCGGTGCCGCCCTCATCGCCATGTTCATGAGGGTCGGCGGCGGCATCTTCACCAAGGCCGCCGACGTCGGCGCCGACCTGGTCGGCAAGGTCGAGCAAGGCATTCCGGAGGACGACCCGCGCAATGCCGCGACCATCGCCGACAACGTGGGCGACAACGTCGGCGACTGCGCGGGCATGGCGGCCGACCTCTTCGAGTCGTACGCGGTGACGCTGGTCGCCGCGCTCATCCTCGGCAAGGCGGCCTTCGGCGACGCCGGACTCGCCTTCCCGCTGCTGGTGCCCGCGATCGGCGTGATCACGGCCATGATCGGCATCTTCGCCGTGGCCCCGCGCCGCAGCGACCGCAGCGGAATGTCGGCGATCAACCGCGGCTTCTTCATCTCCGCGGTGATCTCGCTGGTCCTGGTGGCCATCGCGGTCTTCGTCTACCTGCCGTCGACCTACGCCGACCTCGACGGGATCACCGACGCCGCGATCCAGGGCAAGAGCGGCGACCCGCGGATCCTGGCGCTCATCGCCGTGGCGATCGGCATTCTGCTGGCCGCGGTGATCCAGCAGCTGACCGGCTATTTCACCGAGACCAACCGGCGCCCGGTCAAGGACATCGGCAAGTCCTCGCTCACCGGACCCGCCACGGTCGTCCTCGCCGGTATCTCCATCGGCCTGGAATCGGCTGTCTACACCGCCCTGTTGATCGGCCTCGGCGTCTACGGAGCCTTCCTGCTCGGCGGTACGTCGATCATGCTGGCGCTGTTCGCGGTGGCGCTGGCCGGCACCGGCCTGCTCACCACGGTCGGTGTGATCGTCGCGATGGACACGTTCGGGCCGGTCTCCGACAACGCCCAGGGCATCGCCGAGATGTCCGGCGACGTCGAGGGCGCGGGCGCCCAGGTGCTCACCAACCTGGACGCGGTCGGCAACACCACCAAGGCCATCACCAAGGGCATCGCCATCGCCACGGCCGTCCTCGCGGCCTCGGCGCTCTTCGGCTCGTACCGCGACGCCATCACCACCGGCGCGCGGGACGTGGGCGAGAAGCTGTCGGGCGACGACGCCCCGCTGAGCCTGATGATGGACATCTCGCAGCCCAACAACCTCGTCGGCCTGATCGCCGGCGCGGCGGTCGTCTTCCTCTTCTCCGGACTCGCCATCAACGCCGTGTCGCGGTCGGCCGGTTCGGTGGTCTACGAGGTGCGGCGGCAGTTCCGCGAGAAGCCCGGGATCATGGACTACAGCGAGACGCCGGAGTACGGCAAGGTCGTCGACATCTGTACGAGGGACGCGCTCAGGGAACTGGCGACCCCCGGTCTGCTCGCGGTGATGGCGCCGATCTTCATCGGGTTCACGCTCGGCGTGGGCGCCCTCGGCTCCTTCCTGGCCGGCTCGATCGGCGCGGGCACGCTGATGGCGGTGTTCCTCGCCAACTCCGGTGGCGCCTGGGACAACGCCAAGAAACTCGTCGAGGACGGCCACCACGGCGGCAAGGGCAGCGAGGCCCACTCCGCCACGGTGATCGGCGACACCGTCGGCGACCCCTTCAAGGACACCGCCGGTCCCGCGATCAACCCGCTGCTGAAGGTCATGAACCTGGTGGCACTGCTGATCGCGCCCGCGGTGATCGATTTCTCGTACGGCGACGACAAGAACATCGGTGCCCGCGTGCTGATCGCGGTGCTGGCGTTCCTGGTGATCGCCTGCGCCGTGTACATCTCCAAGCGGCGCGGGATCGCGATGGGTGACGAGGGCAACGCCGAGCGGACGGCCAAGTCGCCCGATCCGGCGGTGGTTTCGTAGACCTCGTTACGAGGTCCCGGCTCAAAGGGCGGGCGGACGGCGCGAATTGACGCGTCGGCCGCCCGCTTTGCGTGGGCGCGCGCCGCCGCCGTGAGCCTTCTCTCCCATGGGGTAAATAGCTACAAAAGCATTCATCCCGGACATCCGGTATGCGGTCGTACGCCATCCGGCGTGTATCTTCCGGGGCCGAGAGCCATGGAAGGGACCATCCGGTGAACAAGAAGCTCGTGGCCGCACTGTCCGGCGGTGCGGTACTGGTACTGGCGCTGTCGGGATGCAGCAGCGACGACGGCAACGACAAGCTGGATGCCTGGGCCAAGCAGGTCTGCGACGCCGTACAGCCGCAGGCGAAGAAGATCGAGTCGGCGAACGCCGCGATCCAGAAGGAGACCTCCGACAACGCCACGCCGGAGGAGGTCCAGAAGACCGACTCGAAGGCCTTCCAGGACATGTCCGACGCCTACAAGGCGATCGGTACGGCCGTGGACAAGGCGGGGGCGCCGGACGTCGAGAGCGGTGCGAAGAAGCAGCAGGACGCGGTCAAGGAGCTGAACGGCATCTCCGCGTCGTACGCCGACCTGAAGAAGCAGGTCGACAAGCTCGACACCAAGGACCAGGCCAAGTTCGCCGAGGGCCTGAAGGACATCGCCACCGAGCTGAACAAGCTGAGCACCAGCGGCAGCAACGCGCTCAAGACGCTGGAGGAGGGCGAGGTCGGCCAGGCCATGGCCGAGCAGTCCAGCTGCAAGTCGGCCTCCGGTACGGAGTCGGCCGCGGCAAGCTGACGCGGCTGAGTCCGAGCGGCCGCGTGGGGGCGGCGGCGCGGGTCACAATGGGGGGCGTGAGTACCTCCAGGCTGCCCGCTCTGCCCGCCTCCGACCGCCTCGATGTCGCCGCCCGGCTGCGGGACGCCCTGCTCGGGGCCTCCTTCACCGCCGACGGGCTGCTCGAACTGCTCGGTGCGCCCGCGTATGCGGCGCTCGCCCGCAGCGAGACCGTGCCCGCGCTCCGGGCGACCCGCGGGGACAGACCGCTGGAGACCCTCGTACGCCTGTTCCTGTTGCAGCAGCCCGTCGCGCACGCGCGCGTGGCGGACGTGCTGCCCGTCGACGACTGCCTGGAGACCGGGTGGCTGGTGCGGGCCGGCGATGACGAGGTCGCCGCCGCCGTGGACGTACGGCCCTACGGCGGATCCGGCGGCGAGGACTGGTTCATCGTCTCCGACCTGGGCTGCGCGGTCGGCGGCGCCGGCGGCATCGGCAGCAACGACGAGGGTGTCGTGCTCGGCGTCGGCGGCGCCTCCACGACCCTTGCGGGCATCACCGTCCGTACGCCCGTCTCCGCCGCCCTCGATCTCGGCACCGGCTCCGGGATCCAGGCCCTGCACGCCGCGCAGCACGCCACGCGCGTGACGGCGACCGACCTCAACCCGCGTGCCCTGCACATCACCGCGCTGACGCTGGCGCTCTCCGGCGCCCCGGCCGCGGACCTGCGCGAGGGCTCGCTGTTCGAGCCGGTCCGGGAAGGGGAGACGTACGACCTGATCGTCTCCAACCCGCCCTTCGTGATCTCGCCGGGTGCCCGGCTGACCTACCGCGACGGCGGGATGGGCGGGGACGATCTGTGTCGCTCGCTCGTTCAGGGAGCGGGGGAGCTGCTCAACGAGGGCGGGTTCGCGCAGTTCCTCGCCAACTGGCAGCACGTGGCGGGGGAGGACTGGCAGGACAGGCTCAGGTCATGGGTGCCGCGCGGGTGCGACGCGTGGATCGTCCAGCGCGAGGTGCAGGACGTCACGCAGTACGCCGAGCTGTGGCTGCGGGACGCCGGGGACCACCGCGGCGACCCCGCCGAGTACCAGGCGCGCTACGACGCCTGGCTGGACGAGTTCGAGGCGCGCAAGGTCAAGGCCGTCGGCTTCGGCTGGATCACCCTGCGCAGGACCGGCTCCGCCGTGCCCTCGGTCACCGTGGAGGAGTGGCCGCACCCGGTCGAGCAGCCGCTCGGCGAGACGGTGCGCGCGCACTTCGCCCGCCTCGACTATCTGCGCGCGCACGATGACGCGGCCCTGCTCGAAGGGCACTTCCGGCTCGCCGCCGAGATCGTGCAGGAACAGGTCGGGCTGCCCGGCGCCGAGGACCCCGAGCACGTCGTGCTGCGCCAGAACCGCGGGATGCGCCGGGCCACCAAGGTGGACACCGTCGGCGCCGGGTTCGCCGGCGTCTGCGACGGTTCGCTCAGCGCGGGCCGGATCCTGGACGCCATCGCTCAATTGGTGGGCGAGGATCCGGTATTGCTCCGCGACCGCACCCCCGCGCAGATCCGGGTGCTGGTGGAACAGGGGTTCCTGGATCCGGCGTGATCACAATCCGGCGGGATGACACCCGGTGAAATGAGCCGTGAGAAGAGCGCGGGCGTCGAGATCAAGATCTCCGGAAACAAAGATGACCGGAAAGGCACCCGCGCCGCCCTCCGTCACCGCTCGGCCGGGAGAGGGCCGCGGGCGTCTCGACGGCCCCTCCAGGGGCCCTGGAGGGGCCACAGCCGCGTCGGCCGCGCGTTCACCTCGGGTTCGCCCGGCCGACGCCCGCGCGTGACAGTCTCGCGGGGCTGAGGCGTGCGCGGAGCGGCGAAAAGGGGCACAGGGGCCATGGAGAGCGGACCGGCGATCTTCGCGGGAGTGGTGTTCGCCCTGTTCGGAGCCGGGCTCCTGGTGTGGACGGCGGCCCGGGTACGGCACCGGGAACCGGTCGCCCACGGTGTGAACCCCGTCGCATCGGCGACCCTCACGAGCCTCGCCGCCATGATCGCGCTCGCCCTCGCCGCATGGTGCTTCACCCGCCTGTGAGAACCGCGCCGGAGCTGGGATTCCGATAATTGGGAGGCGCCCCTCCGGAAAGGCTCGAAAAGGCCGCTGGGCACTCCGGGCGGCAGGAATGGCGGTAGTCGGGTTACCGTTCGAGTGGCCGTTGCGGGCTTTTCCCGTTTGACACGGGGGCGGGATGTACCGTCACACTCCGCAGCGTCACCACCACCCGACCCCGGGAGCAAGGCCTGGGGAGGCCACCCAGTGTCGACCGGAGAGAAGAGCGAAGTTGTCCCCGACCAGCGAGACCGCGAAGGGCGGCCGCCGACTCGTCATCGTCGAGTCGCCTGCCAAGGCAAAGACGATCAAGGGCTATCTCGGCCCCGGATACGTTGTCGAGGCGAGCGTCGGGCACATTCGCGACCTCCCCAACGGTGCCGCGGAGGTGCCGGAGAAGTACACCGGTGAGGTCCGCCGCCTCGGTGTGGACGTCGAACATGACTTCGAGCCGATCTATGTGGTCAACGCTGACAAGCGGGCGCAGGTCAAGAAGCTCAAGGACCTGCTGAAGGAGTCGGACGAGCTCTATCTCGCCACCGATGAGGACCGCGAGGGCGAGGCCATCGCCTGGCACCTCCAGGAGGTGCTCAAGCCCAAGGTCCCGGTCAAGCGGATGGTCTTCCACGAGATCACCAAGGCCGCGATCCAGGCCGCCGTCGCCAACCCGCGTCAGCTCAACCAGAAGCTGGTCGACGCCCAGGAGACCCGCCGCATCCTCGACCGCCTCTATGGCTACGAGGTCTCGCCGGTGCTGTGGAAGAAGGTCATGCCGCGGCTGTCGGCGGGCCGGGTCCAGTCGGTCGCGACGCGGCTCGTGGTGGAGCGGGAACGCGACCGCATCGCGTTTCGTTCGGCTGAGTACTGGGACCTGACGGGCACCTTCTCGACCGGCCGCGCGGGGGATCCGTCGGACCCGTCGTCGCTGGTCGCCCGCCTCCAGACCGTCGACGGCAGGCGGGTCGCGCAGGGTCGCGACTTCGACTCCCTGGGACAGCTCAAGAGCGCGAACACCCTTCACCTCGACGAGGCGAACGCCCGCGCGCTGGCCGCCGCCCTGGAGCAGACGCGGTTCGCCGTCCGCTCGGTCGAGTCCAAGCCGTACCGCCGCTCGCCGTACGCCCCCTTCCGTACGACGACCCTCCAGCAGGAGGCCAGCCGCAAGCTCGGCTTCGGCGCGAAGGCGACCATGCAGGTCGCGCAGAAGCTGTACGAGAACGGCTTCATCACCTATATGCGTACGGACTCCACGACGCTCAGCGACACCGCTGTCGCCGCGGCCCGCGCGCAGGTCACCCAGCTGTACGGCGCCGACTACCTGCCGTCCGCCCCGCGCACCTACGCCGGGAAGGTCAAGAACGCGCAGGAGGCGCACGAGGCGATCCGCCCGTCGGGTGATCGTTTCCGCACGCCCGCCGAGACCGGTCTGACCGGCGACCAGTTCAAGCTCTACGAGCTGATCTGGAAGCGCACCGTCGCCTCCCAGATGAAGGACGCGACCGGCAACAGCGTGACCGTCAAGATCGGCGGCACCGCCGCCGACGGCCGGGACGTCGAGTTCAGCGCCTCCGGCAAGACGATCACCTTCCACGGCTTCCTGAAGGCCTACGTCGAGGGCGCCGACGACCCGAACGCCGAACTGGACGACCGCGAGCGCCGGCTGCCCCAGGTCAGCGAGGGCGACGCGCTCAGCGCCCAGGAGATCACGGTCGACGGGCACGCCACCAAGCCCCCGGCCCGCTACACCGAGGCCAGCCTGGTCAAGGAGCTCGAAGAGCGCGAGATCGGCCGCCCGTCGACGTACGCCTCGATCATCGGCACCATCCTCGACCGCGGCTATGTCTTCAAGAAGGGCACGGCCCTCGTGCCGTCCTTCCTGTCCTTCGCCGTGGTCAACCTCCTGGAGAAGCACTTCGGGCGGCTCGTCGACTACGACTTCACCGCCAAGATGGAGGACGACCTCGACCGCATCGCCCGCGGTGAGGCGCAGTCCGTGCCGTGGCTGAAGCGGTTCTACTTCGGCGAGGGTGAGGGCGCGGGCATCGGCGGCGCCGCCGAGGCCGGAAACGGCGACGGCGACCACCTCGGCGGCCTCAAGGAGCTGGTGACCGACCTGGGCGCGATCGACGCGCGCGAGGTGTCCTCGTTCCCGGTGGGCAACGACATCGTGCTGCGGGTCGGGCGCTACGGCCCGTACATCGAGCGCGGTGAGAAGGACTCCGAGAACCACCAGCGCGCGGACATCCCGACCGACCTGGCGCCCGACGAGCTCTCCGTGGAGCTGGCCGAGGAACTGCTCGCCAAGCCGAGCGGCGACTTCGAGCTGGGCGCCGACCCGGTGAGCGGCAACCAGATCGTCGCCAAGGACGGCCGCTACGGCCCGTACGTCACCGAGATCCTGCCCGAGGGCACCCCGAAGACCGGCAAGAACGCCGTGAAGCCGCGGACCGCCTCGCTGTTCAAGTCGATGTCGCTGGACACGGTGACGCTCGACGACGCCCTGAAGCTGATGTCGCTCCCGCGCGTGGTGGGCGCCGACGCCGAGGGCCAGGAGATCACCGCGCAGAACGGCCGCTACGGCCCGTATCTGAAGAAGGGCACGGACTCGCGGTCGCTCCAGACCGAGGATCAGCTCTTCACGATCACCCTCGAAGAGGCGCTGGAGATCTACTCCCAGCCCAAGCAGCGGGGCCGGGCCGCCGCCAAGCCGCCGCTGAAGGAGCTGGGCACCGACCCGGTCAGCGAGAAGCCGGTCGTGGTCAAGGACGGCCGCTTCGGTCCGTACGTCACCGACGGGGAGACCAACGCGACCCTGCGCTCCGGCGACAGCGTCGAGGACATCACCCCGGAGCGCGGCTTCGAGCTGCTCGCCGAGAAGCGCGCCAAGGGACCCGCCAAGAAGACGGCGAAGAAGGCCCCGGCGAAGAAGACCGCCGCCAAGAAGGCTCCGGCCAAGAAGGCGACCGCCGCGAAGAAGACAGCGGCGAAGAAGACGACGACGGCCAAGAAGACGACCGCGAAGAAGGCGACGGCGGCCAAGCCGACCGCGGAGGACTGATTCCGTCCGTTTTGGCTCCGGTTCGACTCCGGTTCTGGCTTCGGCTTCGCGAAACGAACGCCCCGGCATCACTCTTTGATGTCGGGGCGGGCGTACGTTCGGGCGTACGCGACGGGCTGTCGGTGGCTGCCGATAGGCTGAAAGCATGACGCGTGCCGAGCAGCCAACGGCCCCCAATCCGGCCCCCGACGAAGCCCTCGCGGCGGACTCCCGCGAGCGCGCGGTCCGTGCGCTGCTGCGCCGACCGCAGCTCAGGAGGCTGTGGAGCGCACAACTCGTCGGCGGTGTCGGCGATGTCCTCGCCCTTCTCGTCCTTGTCCTCCTCGCACTTCAGGCGGCCATCGCCGAAGGCTCGTTCGGCGGCGGGTACCGGGGCGTGGCGTTCGCAGTGGCGACCGTCTTCGGTGCGCGCATCCTCGCGACCCTGCTCTTCGGCGCCGTCCTGCTCGGCCCGCTCACCTCGCTGACCTCCAAGGAGGGCCCGCTCGACCGGCTCTGGACCATGGTCGGCGCGGACGGACTGCGCGCCGCGCTGCTCATCGTCGCGCCGCTGTGGATCGACTGGACGCCCGAGAACGCCCTGGCGCTCCTCCTCGTGACCGTCTTCGTGACCGGGGTCGCCGAGCGCTTCTGGACCGTGTGCCGGGAGAGCGCGGCGCCCGCCCTGCTGCCCGCCCCGCCCCTGGAGGGCGCGACGGTACGGCCGCTGCCGGACCACATGGACGCCCTGCGGCGCCTGTCGCTGCGCACCAGCTTCCTGGCGATCCCGCTCGCGGCCGCCGCGCTCGTCACCGCGGCGCTGTTCAACAACCTGCTGGGCACCGGCATCGACTGGTTCGGCGAGCACCAGGCGGCGCTCGCGTCCTACGTCGCGGCCGGACTGTTCGCCGCGTCCCTGTCCGTGGTCACCTTCCTGGAACTGCCCGACACGCGCACCCCGCGCGCGCGTTCCCCGCTGGAGGGGCTGCGCCGCCCGAAGACGGGCACCGGCGTCGACAAGGGCCGTACCGGCGCGATCCCGCTGCTGGTGCCGGCCTGTGCGGCCGTCGCGGGCGCGGTGTCCGCCTCGGTCGCCGTGTCGGTGCTGCACGCCAAGGACCTGGGCGGCGGCCCGGTGCTCTACGGCCTGCTGGTGCTCGCGCTGACCGGCGGAGTCGGCGTCGGCATCCGTACGGCGCCCAAGGTGCTGGTGGCGCTGTCGCGCCGCCGCCTGCTGGCGCTGGCCATCGCGCTCACCGGTATCGCGCTGCTGGTCGCCGGGCTCGTCCCGGACGTCACCACCGTGCTGCTGGTCCTGGTGCTGGCGGGCGTCGCCGCAGGCGTGGCCGCCAACACCGGGCACACCCTGCTGGACCAGGAGACCGAGGACTTCCGGCGCCCGCGCACCACCGAGCATCTGCACGCGGTCGTCCGCGTGTTCGTGGCGCTCGGTGCCGTCGTCGCGCCCGTGGTGGCCGCGGCGATCGGCCCGCACCGGCTGGAGAACGGCCGGTTCGTGTTCGCGCACGGCGGTGCCGCGTTCACGCTGATGCTGGTCGGCGCGCTGCTGCTGCCGGTGGCCGCGCTGGTGCTGGCCAAGGTCGACGACCGGTCCGGGGTGCCCCTGCGGCACGATCTGCGCGACGCGCTGCTCGGCGGCGACGACCCCGAGCAGGTGCCCGCCGCGACCGGCTTCTTCGTCGCCCTGGAGGGCGGTGACGGCGCCGGCAAGTCGACCCAGGCCGAGGCGCTCGCGGAGTGGATCCGGGCCAAGGGCCACGAAGTCGTCGTGACGCGCGAGCCGGGCGCGACACCGGTCGGCAAGCGGCTGCGCTCGATCCTGCTGGACGTCTCCAGCGCCGGTCTGTCGCACCGCGCGGAGGCGCTGCTGTACGCGGCGGACCGCGCGGAGCACGTGGACACGGTGGTGCGGCCCGCGCTGGAGCGTGGCGCGGTGGTCATCTCCGACCGCTACATCGACTCGTCGGTCGCCTACCAGGGCGCGGGCCGTGACCTCTCGCCCACCGAGATCGCCCGTATCAACCGCTGGGCCACCAACGGCCTGGTGCCGCATCTGACCGTACTGCTGGACGTCGACCCGGAGACCGCGCGCGAGCGGTTCACCGAGGCGCCGGACCGGCTGGAGTCGGAGCCGGCGGAGTTCCACGCGCGCGTGCGCTCCGGTTTCCTGACCCTGGCCGCGTCCGACCCCGGGCGCTACCTCGTCGTGGACGCGGGCCAGGACCCCGAGTCCGTCACGACCGTCATCCGGCACCGGCTCGACCAGGCGCTGCCGCTGTCCGAGCAGGAGATCCGGGAGCAGGAGGAGGCGCGCCGCAAGGCCGAGGAGGAGGCCCGTAAGAAGGCCGAGGAGGAGGCTGCCCGCAAGGCCGAGGAGGAGCGGCAGGAGCGCGAGCGCCAGGAGCAGCTCGCCCGGCTGCGCGCCGAGGAGGAGGAGCGCAAGCGCCGCGAGCTGGAGGAGGCGCAGCGCCGCGAGGCCGAACGGCAGGCGGAGGAGGCCCGGCAGCGCGCCGAGGAGGCGGCTCGCCGTGCCGAGGAGGAGCGTCAGCGGCTCCTCGCCGAGGAGAAGGCCCGCGCGGAGGAAGAGGCCCGGCGCCGCGCGGACGAGGAGCGCCGCCGCAAGCAGGCCGAGGAGGAGGCCCGGCTGCGGGCCGAGGCCGAGGAGCGGCGGCTGGAGAAGCAGCGCAAGGCGGAAGAGGCGCTGATGCGGGCCGAGGAGGCGCGTCGCCTGGCCGAGCGTGCCACCGCGGCGGCGGAGGCAGGCCCCAAGCCGGCGCCTGCGGCGACACCGGACGGGACTCCCGACGCGGCGACTGTGCCGACGCCGGTGGTGACTCCGGAGGAGGCCGCCCGCGGGCGGGGGGACGAGACGGCCGTACTGCGGAGGGTGGAGGACCCGTCCGGGGCCTCGTCCGGGGCCTCGGAATCCGAGGTGACGGCCGAGCTGCCGCAGCCGCCGGCTCCTTCGGGGGCGGCGGACGAGACGGCGGTGCTGCCTCCGGTGGGAGCGGCGGACGAGACGGCCGTGTTGCCTCCGGTAGGGGCCGCTGACGAGACCGCGGTACTGCCTCCCGTACGGGACGAGGCTCCCGCGGACCGTGTTCCGCCGGGGATCTTCCGCGACGAACGGCAGCCGGAGCGGGCGGACGACCGTACGCGCGAGCTGCCCCAGGTCGACCCGCAGTCCGCCGAGCCGGAGCCCCGCCGACGCCGGCGGCCCCGCTCGGACTGGGCCGAGGAGACACCCCTCGACGACCTGCCGTCCCTGGCGGACGAACTGCTGGGACCGCGGGAGGACGAGTACGACGACGAGCGGGGGCAGGGGCGGGGGAGGCGCTGAGCGCGGAGCCTTCTTGGGGTGGAGGCACTGCGCCTTGCTGGGGTGGCGGCGCTGAGCGCGAACCCCCTCCGCGCAGGCGTACGCGGGCACGCCGCCCTCGTTGTCAGTGCCGCCCCTCACAATGGAGGGCGTACCGCGGCACGTGGACGGAAGGGCGGCGTGTGTCATGACCGTGTGGGATGACCTGGTGGGGCAGGAGAAGGTGAGCGAGCAGCTCACCGCCGCTGCCCGGGACGCCGACGCCCTGGTCACCGCGGCCGCCTCCGACGCCCCGCCCCCCGAGGCGTCGAAGATGACTCACGCCTGGCTGTTCACGGGCCCGCCCGGCTCCGGACGCACTCAGACGGCCCGCGCCTTCGCCGCCGCCCTCCAGTGCGTCAGCCCCGACCGCGCCCTCGGCGGAGCCCCCGGCTGCGGCTTCTGCGACGGCTGCCATACGGCCCTGGTGGGCACCCACGCCGACGTCACCACCGTCGCCGCCGTGGGCACCCAGATCCTCGCCGACGACATGCGGGACACCGTCCGCAAGTCGTTCACCTCACCCGCCAACGGCCGCTGGCAGGTCATCCTCGTCGAGGATGCCGAGCGCCTGAACGAGAAGTCGGCCAACGCCGTCCTGAAGGCGGTGGAGGAACCGGCCCCGCGCACGGTCTGGCTCCTGTGCGCCCCCTCCATCGAGGACGTCCTGCCCACGATCCGCTCCCGCTGCCGTCACCTGAACCTGCGCACGCCCTCGGTCGACGCGGTCGCCGACATGCTCGTACGCAGGGAAGGCATCGAACCCGCGGTCGCCGCCGCGGCGGCCCGTGCCACCCAGGGCCACGTCGACCGGGCCCGCCGACTCGCCACCGACCCGGCCGCCCGTGAGCGCAGAGCCGCCGTACTGAAGCTGCCGTTGCGGGTCGAGGACATCGGCGGCTGCCTCCGGGCCGCGCAGGAACTCGTCGACGCGGCGGCCGAGGACGCCAAACAACTTGCCGAGGAGCGGGACGGCAAGGAGACCGAGGAGCTGAAGGCGGCACTCGGCGCGGCCCAGGGCGGCCGGCTCCCGCGCGGTACGGCGGGCGTGATGAAGGACCTGGAGGACAAGCAGAAGCGCCGCCGCACCCGGACCCAGCGCGACAGCCTCGACCTCGCCCTGACCGACCTCACCGCCTTCTACCGCGACGTCCTGGCCCTCCAGCTCGGCTCCCGCGTGGCGATCGCCAACGCCGACGCCGAGGACACCCTGGACCGCCTGGCCCGGGGCAGCTCCCCCGAGTCCACACTCCGCCGTATCGAGGCCATCGCCGCCTGCCGGGACGCCCTGGACCGCAATGTGGCGCCGCTGCTGGCGGTGGAGGCGATGACGATGGCGCTGAGAGCGGGCTGAGCCGACAGGCCGTCTTCCCCGCGATCAGTCCGTCCTCCCCGCGATCAACAGAAGGCTGACGGGGTAACCCGTACGAGCTGCATCGTGCACAGAGGGAAACCAATCGGCTGCATAGAGTTACGCTCGCCTGATGCACATCAGGCGCCCCCACCCGACCCCCGCCCAGCCCCGCCGAGCCCGCGCGGCGGGAGCCTTCCTCGCCACGGCCGCGCTGGTGGTCTCCGCGTGCTCCACGGGCGGATCGACCACCTCCGCGAGCCCGGCGGCCGCGCCCGCCCTGGCCGCGCTGCCGCAGGCGACGCCGGACGCGCTCGCGTCGTACTACGGGCAGAAGCTGGCCTGGCGCAGCTGCGGAGTCCCCGGCTTCCAGTGCGCCACGCTGAAGGCGCCGCTCGACTACGCGAAACCGGAGGAGGGCGACATCCGGCTGGCCGTGGCCCGCAAGAAGGCCACCGGACCGGGCGAGCGGATCGGGTCGCTGCTGGTCAATCCGGGCGGGCCGGGAGGCTCGGCGGTCGGCTACCTCCAGGCGTACGCCGGTATCGGCTACCCGGCCGAGGTCCGCGCCCGCTACGACATGGTCGCCGTCGACCCGCGGGGCGTCGCCCGCAGCGAACCCGTCGAATGCCTGGACGGGCCGGACATGGACACGTACACCCAGACCGATCTCACACCCGACGACGGGGCGGAGCAGTCGGCGCTGGTGGACGCGTACAAGAAGCTCGCCGAGGGCTGCGGGGCGGACTCGCCGGAGCTGCTGCGCCATGTGTCCACCGTCGAGGCGGCGCGGGACATGGACATCCTGCGCGCGGTGCTGGGGGACGAGCGGCTGACCTATGTGGGGGCGTCGTACGGCACCTTCCTCGGGGCGACGTACGCGGGACTGTTCCCGCAGCGGGCCGGGCGCCTGGTCCTGGACGGCGCCATGGACCCCTCACTCCCCGCCCGTCGGCTGAACCTCGACCAGACTGCGGGGTTCGAGACGGCGTTCAAGGCGTTCGCGCGGGACTGCGTCCAGCAGCCGGACTGCCCGCTGGGCACGAAGGCGGACAAGGTCGGCGACAACCTCAAGGCCTTCTTCGAGAAGCTCGATGCCCAACCGATCCCGACGGGCGACGCGGACGGCCGCAAGCTCGGCGAGTCCCTGGCCACGATCGGCGTGATCGCGGCGATGTACGACGAGGCGGCCTGGGCGCAACTGCGCGAGGCGCTGACCACGGCGATGAAGGAGAACGACGGCGCCGGACTGCTGGTCCTCGCGGACAGCTACTACGAGCGGGACGCGGACGGCCGCTACTCGAACCTGATGTTCGCCAACGCCGCCGTGAACTGCCTGGACCTCCCCGCCGCCTTCGACACCCCCGAACAGGTGCGGGACGCGCTGCCCGCCTTCGAGAAGGCGTCCCCCGTCTTCGGCGAGGGCCTGGCCTGGGCGTCCCTGAACTGCGCGTACTGGCCGGTGGCCGCCACCGGTGAGCCGCACCGCATCGAGGCGCAGGGAGCGGCCCCGATCGTCGTGGTCGGCACCACCCGCGACCCGGCGACCCCGTACCGCTGGGCCCGCGCCCTGGCCTCCCAGCTCACCTCGGCCCGCCTGCTCACCTACGAGGGAGACGGCCACACCGCGTACGGCCGCGGCAGCGACTGCATCGACCGCACGATCAACGCCTACCTCCTCCGAGGCACCCCTCCCACGGACCGAAAGCGCTGCTCATAGCCCCTGCACAGCCCCTGCCCCCGGCTCCGGAACGACCCCCTCCGGGCCGGGTACGGAGCACCCTCAGAAACTGTGTAGACTTACCGACGTTGCTGATCGCACCATAGTGCGGACAGCGCGCCGCCTTAGCTCAGATGGCCAGAGCAACGCACTCGTAATGCGTAGGTCTCGGGTTCGAATCCCGAAGGCGGCTCCACTCGGGACCAGGTCAGATGTTTTCTGGCCTGGTCTTTTGTGTTGGTCGGGTGATGGTTGGTCAGCTCGGTGCGGGCGCCCGCAGTGCCAGTGGAGCCGCCGCTCCCGCCAGGGCGAACAGGGCGCCCAGCACGAGCCAACCCGCGCGCGGGTGGTCGCCGAGGCAGAGGACCGCGATCAGCACCGGTGCCACCGCGGTCGCGGCGCCGCGGCCCAGGGAGAAGAAGCCCTGGTACTGGCCGTGCATGCCGTCCGGCGCGAGGGAGAAGCTCAGCCCGAACGAGCCTGCCGACAGCCACAGTTCGCCGAAGGTGAGGGCGGCGGCGAAGAGAAGCAGCAGAACCGTCGCCGGCCGGCCGTCCATCCCGCCGGTGAACGCCACCAGCGCGCACGCGGCGAACAGGGCGATCCCCGAGTCCCGGCACATACGTGCGGCCCGACGGTCGTCCTCGGCGCCGCGGCTGAACCGTATCTGTAGACAGATCACCATCACCGTGTTGACGGCGACGATGCCCGATACCAGGACCGGCGGTGCCTCGGTGTGCCCCAGTACCCACAGCGGTACGGCGAAGGACA